>CADCVG010000073.1:0-47421 GCA_902806075.1 uncultured Rubrobacteraceae bacterium | reverse complement strand
CCAGGACCACCACCGACGCGACCACGTGGAAGCGCATGTTGCGCTGGGTGCGCACCGCGTAGATCAGTCCGCGGTAAGCGTGGTTGAAGGAGCGCGCAACCCCCTGCTGCCCCTTCCCAGGCTTCGTGCCCTTCGCCTCCCCTTTCTTACTGCTCCCGAGCACCAGTCTCCCCTAACACAGCCTCCTGCACCGCCGCCATCTCGGTCCCCTCGAACTCGTCCCCGTGATCCATCCCGGCCAGGTGCAGCGCCCCGTGGATCACCAACTCCTCGACCCGGTCCCGGTCGGAACGCACGTACTCGGGCGCTATCACGATCTCACCGACCATCTCCCCATACGGCCCGTCTATTCCGAAGCTCAACACGTCGGTCGGAGAGTCTATCGCCCTGTACTTCAGGTTCAGCTCATGGATCATGTTTAAAGGCACCAGGGCGACCGAGACCTCACCCATACGGTCAACGTCGAGGCCGCGGGCGGAGAAGGCGGCGGCGCAGAGCTGCGTGGCTCGTTCGTGGACGAGCCCATCGTACCCGGCCTCATCCACGACGGCAACGGAGAAGGGCATCGGCCTCAGGGGGTTGGGGAGGGAGGGGCTTTTTCGGCGGGGGCTTCTGGGTACTCGATGCGAGGACCGATAAAGCCTATGAGGGCTTCGAGGATAGCCTCACCGGTCTCGTGGATCTCGTGCATCGTCAACTCGCACTCGTCGAACTGGCCATCCTCGAGCTTGCCGCGTATGGTGCTGCTGACGATATCCCGGATGCGTTTGGGGGTCGGTTTTTCAAGCGACTTGACGGTCGCTTCTATGGAGTCGGCGAGCATCAGTATACCGGCCTCCTTGCTCTTCGGACGGGGGCCAGTGTAGCGGAAGTCGGTCTCGTTGACGCTTGCGCTGTTGGCGACGGCATCCTGGAGGGCCTTGCGGTAAAAGTACTCGATGCGGGTCGTGCCGTGGTGTTCGGCGATCATGGCCAGGACCTCCTGGGGCAGGTTCCACTCGCGTCCGAGATACACGCCGTCCTTCACGTGGCGTTTGATGATCCGGGCGGAGAGGACAGGAGTGAGGGTCGCATGCGGGTTCATGCGTGAGATCTGGTTCTCTATAAAGTAGTTGGGGTGCTCGAGCTTGCCGACGTCGTGGTAGTAAGCGCCCACGCGCGCGAGTAAGGAGTCTGCCCCTATGCGCTCCGCGGCGTTGCGCGAGAGCTCTCCGACCTGCATCGAGTGGGTAAAGGTCCCCGGAGCCCCTCGCAGGAGCTTCTGCAGCAAGGGGTTGCCGGTATCGGCGAGTTCCAGTAGCTTCTGGGGCGTGAGGATGTTGAAGGCGTTCTCCAAGAGCGGCAAGAGGACCATCGCAAGCATCAGGGAGAGAAGGCCATTGGCGAGCCCTATCCCGCCGAGCTCCGCCGCGGACCTCAGGCTGCCGCCCCCGATCAGGGCGACCGCGAACATGACTATCCCGGAGACGAGGGCGATGAGCAGCCCGGCTCGCAAGAGCTCTATCCGCGGCCCTACCCGCAGGACCGTGTAGATCGCAAACCCCGACGTCAGTAGCAGTGCGGAGGTAAGGGAGAAGTCGCTGTCCGCGATGATGCCGACGTTGACGCTCGTGATGACGACCATAACGAACATCAACCGCGGCCCCAGGAGGATGGTACCGAGGATGCTCAAACCCGCAAGCGGGATGAGGTAAGGCGGGAGCGAGAGCAAGACGAAGACCCTGGCGAGAGCGGTAAAGAGGATTAGAAGCGAGGCCGCAAGCAGGATGCGGATGAGGGCGTTGGCCCGAAGGATCTTCTTTCCGAACCGCTCCAGGAAATACCAGATAACCCACATCTCGGTCGCCACCACGATCCCCACTCCCAGGAACATGGTCCAGGGGTTCGGAGTGAAGGGGCGGAGGTCCACCCCGATCAGGAGCGTCAGTGAGGCCCAGATGACGAGGATCAACCCTACGTAGAACCGCCTTCGGGGCATCCCCTCGAGCCTGGCCCGCAGCTTCTCCAACCGCGACGGCGGCCGGTGGAACTCCTCCGCCTTCCTGGCGGGCGAGCCGTTCGTGGATGCGTCCGCGTTCATGCCCGCGGGTACGCTCGCGGGCGCTTCTCGGTCCGGGGCTCCGTTCTCTTCGCTCATCTCTGCCCTCGGGACCGCCTAGCTCTCGCCTTTGGAGGTATGATCGACGGCTACGATGTCGTCGTAGGCGTCCACGATCCGCATTACGAGATCGCTGCGCACGATATCGTCGCGCTTGAGGCGCACGAAGGAGACGCCCTCGACACCGGTGAGCTTCCTCTGGGCGTCCTCCAGGCCGCTCGAAGTCCCCTTCGGCAGGTCTACCTGGGTGGTATCCCCGGTTATGACCATCTTCGAGCCGAACCCGAGCCGCGTGAGGAACATCTTCATCTGCTGCGGCGTCGTGTTCTGCGCCTCATCCAGGATGACGAACGCATCGTTCAAGGTACGGCCTCTCATAAACGCCAAAGGTGCAATCTCGATTATACCCCGCTCCAGGTGTGCCTGGAACTTGGCCGGGTCGATCATCTCGTACAGAGCATCATAAAGTGGCCTGAAGTACGGGTCGACCTTTGCCATCACGTCCCCCGGCAAGAAGCCGAGCGACTCCCCCGCCTCGACCGCCGGCCGGGTCAAAATGATCCTGGTGACCTCCCCCCTGTTGAGCGCATCTACCGCAAGCGCCACAGCGAGATAAGTCTTTCCAGTACCCGCCGGTCCGAGGCCGAAGACGACTTGGTCCTTGCGAATGGCGTCGGTATAGGCTTTCTGGTTGCGGGTCTTCGGCGCCACGCGGCGGCCCCGGTGCGAGACGATGACGTCTCCCAAGACCTCCTTGCCGTCACCGCCGGCACCCATCCTGTAGAGCCGCTCGGCAGTCTCGGGTGTCGGGTGGTTGCCGGTCTCCGCGAGGCCCACGAGCCCATCGAAGACTGCCTCGGCCCTCTCGACCGCCGCCTCGTCGCCGTGCAAGAGGATCTCGTTCCCCCGCACGATCACCTCGCACTCTACGAGCTCTTCGACCCGCCGCAACACCGCGTCCCGGTCCCCAAAGACCTCCAGCATCCGTCCCGGCGGCACGACCAACTTGGCCTCTACCTGATTGCTAGAAGTAATGTCCGTGTTCCCTCCTCGGTCTAAGCTTGTATCTCACCTGTATTTTACCCCTGCAACCGCACCCGTACGAGCTGAGAGAGCCTCCTACCGTCTGCCCGGTTCCCGGCGATCGCGTTCGCCCGTCCCATTACGGTGCCCATCTCCCGCATGCTCGTCGCACCCGTCTCGTTGATCGCCTCCTCGACGACCCTGTCCAACTCCTCGTCGGAGAGCGGAGCGGGAAGGTAGTCACGTACGATCCCCGCCTCCGCCTCCTCGGCCCGGGCCTGCTCCTCGCGGCCAGCATTGCGGAACGCCTCGGCGGACTCCTCGCGTTGTTTTAGCTGGCGCCTGAGGATCGCCATCTCCTCTTCCTCTTTGAGGGGCCTACCCTCCTCGATCTCGGCGTTCTTCAGTGCGGCGCTGAGCATGCGCAGGGCCTCGACTCGGGGCTTGTCCCGGCCCTTCATCGCCTCCCTGGTGTCGCGCGAGATGTCGTCCTGTATGCTCACGGCATCTCTAGCTTCCTGCCGCCCATCACGTGTGCGTGCAGGTGAAAGACCTCCTGACCGGAATCGGGGCCGGTGTTGACCCTGAAAGCGTACCCCGACTCGGCGACTTCCATCTCCTTCGCCACCTCGTGGGCGACCTCGAAGAGGCGCTTCGCCACGCCGTCCGAGACATCCCCGATCTCCGCGAGCGACGAGATGTGCTGCTTGGGTATGACGAGCACATGCACCGGCGCCTGTCCCCCGATATCCTGAAAGGCTAGCACCTCCTCCTCGTCGTGTACCACCTCCGAGTCCATCTCCCCACGCACTATCTGACAGAATACGCAATCGTTCTCGCTCATCAGTTCCTCCCAACACTCTTCGCTCGTTCCAACGCAGCACAGACCCGCGCCACCGCCACCACCCCCGCCGTCTCGCTCCGCAACCTGTACGGTCCGAGCGACGCCAGGGAGAGACCGGCCACTCGCGCCACCTCTAACTCCCCCTCACTAAATCCCCCCTCCGGCCCCACGAACAGGCCGACCTCTCGACCCGCCACCACGCCCTCCAGGGGCGGCAGACCCACCTCGTTGTGCAGGAGCACTCCCCTCTCTCCCGCCTCACGCACCGCTTTCGAGAAGGAGACCGCGTCCGTAACCTCCGGTACCCGGAGCCGCAGGGACTGCCGGGCCGCGGCCCCGGCCACCCGCCGCCAGCGCTCGACCTTGCCATCCCTCTCCGAGAGCCTGACCACGCCCCGCTCCGTCACAAGCGGCACGATGCGCGAGACTCCGAGCTCGGTCGCCTTCTCGACCACAAGGTCCATGTGTCGCCCCTTGGGGACCGCCTGGTAGAGGATGACTTTCCCCTCCCAGCCGCCGGAGGCGGTCCGTTCCTCCAGCACCTTCGCCTCCCCGCCCCCGGCGAGCCCGGCGACGAAGAGCCTCCCCGCGCTATCCACGACCTCGATCCTATCCCCCACGCGGCCCCGCAGAACCTTATGTACGTGGCGCCCCTCCTCCTCCGAGAGACGCAAAGAGTCGCCGACCTCGAGACGCGAGTGGTGAAAGACGCGGGTGATCTCCACCTACCGGAAGACACTCCTGAGCCGGTCGAAGAAGGACTCACCGCCACCGTTGTTGTACGTCTCCTCGCCGCTGATCTCCTCGAAGCGCCTCAACAGCTCCTGCTGCTCGCCACTGAGCCGTGTCGGCACCATTACGTCCACGACGACTTTGAGGTCCCCCCGACCCCGACGCCTGAGACGCGGCATCCCCTCTCCACGCAAGGTGAGCGTAGCCCCCGGCTGTGTGCCTGGCTCTATCCGCACGGCCCTGCTCCCGTCGAGCGCAGGCACCTCCGTCTCCGCACCCAGAGCAGCCTCGACGAAGTTGACCCTCATACGGTGGATCAGGTCATCTCCGTCCCGCATCAACTCGGCATCTTCCTTGACTTTAACCCTAACGTACAAGTCTCCTGCCGGGGCGCCTCTCTCGCCGGCGTGGCCGCCGCCCGTGACCCTCAAGCTCATCCCGTCCTCGATACCGGCGGGGAGTTGGATCCGCCGGGTCACCACTTCCGCGACCCGCCCGCTTCCCCGGCAGTTCTCGCATTCGACGACGATGATGCGCCCACGCCCGCTACACGTGGGACACGCCTGCGTGCTCACCATCTGGCCGAGCAGACTCTGCCTAACCGTCCTCACCGCCCCAGCTCCGCCACAGGTGTCGCACTGGCGCGTCTCCGTCCCCCCGGCCCCACTGCATACGGAGCAATCTTTCACGATCTGGACCTTGACCTCACGTTCCGTTTCGGAGGCCGCCTCCCGGAGTGCAAGCTCAATCTCTACTTCAGCATCACCGCCGCGGCTCGGGGTGCGAGCACCGGTGCCGCCGAAGAAGGAGCCGAAGCCGCTCTCACCGAAGCGGTCGCCGAAGAAGGTCTCGAAGATATCCTGGAAGCCGCCGAACGGGTCGCCGCCGGGTGCTCCGCCCGCGCCACGGGGGACCTGGTGGCCGTAGGTATCGTAGGCTTGCCGCGCCTGGGTGTTAGAAAGGACTTCATAGGCCTCGGTAAGCTCTTTAAAGCGATCCTCCGCGCCTGTGTCGCCCGGATTGGCGTCAGGGTGGTGCTCGCGGGCCAGCCTGCGGTAGGCTTTCTTTATCTCTGTCTCCGAGGCCTCGCGGGAGAGTCCCAGGACCTCATAGTAGTCGCGCTTGCTCGCCAAGCTACCCTAGAACCTCGAGTCCAGGTGCTGGGTCAGGGCCTCGGCCGCCGAGCGAACCGTGGAGATAGCGGCGTCGTACTCCATCCGCTTCGGGCCTATGAGGGTCACGACACCGTAGGGGCGCTCGCGGTGGTTGTAGGCGGCGGCGACGAGGCTCGTGTTCGCCAGGTTATAGAAGCCCGACTCCGCCCCGATCGAGACGACCACCCCGCTGCTCGAAACGGACCTCTGCAAGGCGTCACCGACCAGCCTCAAGAGCCAACGCCTGCGCTCGAAGACCTCCACGACCGCCGAGAGGCTCGCTGGATCCAGGTCGTCGAGACGGGCGAGCAGCGCCGAAGCTCCCCGGATAAAGAGGCCCCGCTCCGTGGCTCGTCCCAGTACCTCGACGGCCTCCAGGACCGCGCCCACCGCGAGCGGGTTGTAGTCGGCGAGGAAGCTGCGGACGGTTGCTAGAGGGTTCGTACCCGCCGGCCGGTCGCCGAGGTAGGTATTGAGGGAGGCCAGGATCTCACGCAGTTCCTCCTCTTCGACGTAGGAGGGAAGCGTTATGGTCGTGCTCGTCGAGAGGCCGCTCTCCGTCGAGACCACTATGAGGTGTGCCCCCTCACGTAGCGGCAGGCGGTCCACCCGGGAGACCGAGTCACCTAGAGCCGAAGGCCCCGCGACCACCGCCAAAAGGCGCGTCACCTCGCTCATCCCCTCGGAGACCCCCTGCAGCAACTCGTCCACGTTGCCATAACCCTCCGGCGCCCGGAACGGCGTCCCCTCCCCCGGCGAGGCCTCGTAATGGTCCTCGGTCATAAGGGTATTTACATAGTAGCGGTAGCCAGCGTCGGTCGGGACGCGGCCGGCGGAGGTGTGAGGATGAGTCAAAAGTCCCTCGTCCTCTAGCACGGCCAACTCCGAGCGGATCGTCGAGCTGCTCGCGCTTACCACGTCGGCGAGCGCGGCGCTACCCACCGGCACGCCCGTCTGGATAAACATCTCCAGCGTCTTGACTAGTATCTCGTGCTGTCTGGCGGAGATCGTCATGCACGCAATTTTAACACGAGGGGCGTCCGCTCCGTTTTGAGAGAGGACAGCGTTACAGGCTACTCAGATCCTCAAAGCCGCGAGGAACGCCTCCTGCGGTATCTCCACGCTCCCGACCTGCTTCATCCGCTTCTTGCCCTTCTTCTGCTGCTCAAGCAGCTTGCGCTTGCGGGAGATGTCGCCGCCATAGCACTTCGCGGTTACGTCCTTCCGGTAGGCGCGGACGGTCTCGCGTGCGATCACACGCTTCCCCATCGTCGCCTGCACCGGCACCTCGAACTGCTGGCGCGGGATCAACTCCTTGAGCTTCTCCGTGAGCGCCCGGCCCCGGTAGTACGCCTTGTCGCGGTGAACGATTATGGAGAGCGCGTCGACCGTCTCCCCCGAGACCAGGACCTCGACCTTTACCAGATCTGAAGTCTCGTACTCCTTGAACTCGTAGTCGAACGAGGCGTAGCCGCGGGTGCGGCTCTTCAGCGCGTCGAAGAAGTCGGTGATGATCTCCGCGAGCGGCAGGTCGTAGGTGAGCTGCACCCTGCGCGTCGAGATGTACTCCATCCCGATGGAGACGCCCCGCCGCTCGTGGCAGAGGCCCATCACGGCGCCAACGTACTCCTTAGGGCCGATGATCGTGGCGCGCACGACTGGCTCCCGGATCTCCTCGTAGAACTCCGGCAGCTCGCTGGGGTTGGTGATCTCCCGGACCTCACCCTCGACTACCACTTCGTAACGCACGCTCGGCGACGAGGCGATGAGGTCGAGGTCGAACTCCCTCTCAAGCCTCTCCTGCACGATCTCCATATGCAGAAGTCCCAAAAACCCGCACCGGAACCCGAACCCCATCCGCGAGTTCTCCGGCTCGAAGAACAGCGAGGCGTCGTTGAGCTGCAGCTTCGCCAGAGCCTCCCGCAGCCGCTCGAAGTCGTCCCCCACCGTCGGATAGAGCCCGCTAAAGACCATCGGGAGAACCTGCGCGTAACCGGGCAGCGGCTCCTTGGCCGGGCTCTCTACCCGCGTCACCGTATCCCCGACGCGCAGGGCCTCTATGTCCTTCAGACCGGCCACGACGTACCCCACCTCGCCCGCGTACAGCTCCGGGAGCGCCGTGGGCTTCGGCGTGTAGCAGCCGACCTCCAGAAGCTCGAACCGCTCCTCGGAGCCCATCGCCTTGACCTCGTCGCCCTTCTTTAGCTCCCCATCCACGAGGCGGACCAGCGAGACTACGCCCCGGTACGGGTCGTAGTAGGAGTCGAAGACGAGCCCTCGCGCCTCCTCCTGGGTAGTCTTCGGAGCTGGGACGCGGTCTACGATCGCGTCGAGTACGTCCCTTACTCCCTCGCCGGTCTTGGCGGAGATCTTGATAATGTCGTCCTCGTCCACCCCCAGCAGCTCGACTAGCTCCTCGGTTACCGCGGGTACGTCGGCGGCGGGCAGGTCTATCTTGTTGAGGACCGGGATGATCTCCAGGTCGTGCTCCATCGCCAGATACAGATTCGCGAGCGTCTGGGCCTGTATCCCCTGGCTCGCGTCCACGATGAGCAACGCCCCCTCGCACGCCGCGATGGCCCGCGAGACCTCGTAGGAGAAGTCCACGTGGCCCGGCGTGTCGATGAGGTTCAGCGTCCACTCGCCATCATCCCGGCGGTAGAGAACGCGCACGGCCTGAGCCTTTATGGTGATGCCCCGCTCCCGCTCGATATCCATCGTGTCCAGGATCTGGGCCATCCGGTCCCGCTCCGGGACCGCCTCCGTGATGTCCAGGAGCCGATCCGCCAGCGTGCTCTTACCGTGGTCTATGTGGGCTATTATGCAGAAGTTGCGCGTACGCTCGATGTTTTGCACACGCGGATTCTACCATGATTGCCCTCTTGTTCCCGATATGTTACATTCTCCCGGTTAGAGTGAAATGAGATAAGAGGAGTTCCGAGAGTGCCCGCACCATCCAAGCGCGACAAGCAGAGCATCAGGAAGCACGAGCAGAACAAGCCCGTCCGCACCCACCTACGCACCGTCTCCAAGAACTTCTACAAGGCCTTATCCGCTGGCGACACCGAGCGGGCGACCCAGCTCCGCGACGAGGCCCAGAAGTCCTACGACAAGGCCGCCACGAAGGGCATCATTCACCCCAACAAGGCCGCCCGCAAGACCAGCCGCCTCGACAAGGCGCTCGCCGGCAGCAGGAGCGAGAGCTAGCCCGTCGCGGAGCAGCAAGGTCTTTATCCATTCTCCGAAGCTTGAGGAAGTAGTCCCCTAGAGATATTCCGGGGTCTGCTAAACAACGAGCATTCGGCCCGATACTTCAGAGTGTCCGAGAGGCCGGAGTGCCACCGGATCTTCTTCGCACCGCGTCGAACGGTAGGACAAGTCTTCCAGGGTCTGCCGTTTCTCGCCCGGTTCTTTACGTCCTGACGGGATGCATGCTGGTAGGATCTGCCTGAGTAGTCAAGTCAGACGAGGCTTGGTAGCAGAGGAGGCAGGGCCGTGAAGATAGGAGCGGTGGCGGCCAAGGAGTTCTGGGGGATCGTACGCCAGCCGCAGCTTCTCCTGCTCTTGCTGGTGGGGCCGGTTTTGATCATGGTGATCTTCGGCCTCAGCCTGGACGTCCAGAGCATCCTGCAACCCCGCGCCATCGTCGTGGTCGAGCCCGAAAGCGAGGGCGCGGAACTCTTCGAGCAATACCGCTACAAGTTCACCGACCGCACGGACTTCGTGGGGACGACCGACGATTTGGACTCAGCCCAACAGCAACTCCAGCGCGGGGAGGTGGACGCGGTGATCACCATGCCCTCCGACCCTCTGGAGTCCGTGGCCCGGGGGGAGCAGGCGGTCATGGAGGTGATCTACAGCACCATAAACCCCGTCTTCGGGACCGCGGTACCCAGGCGCTCGTATGGCCTGCTCCTGAGCTTAAACCAGAGCATCGTGCAGGAGGGCATCACCCGCAATATAGGCGACGTCCGCTCGGCCCAGGAGCAGATAGACGAGTTGAACCGCCAGTTCGAGAACGTGGACGCCGCCGCCGAGGCACTCGCCTCCGAGGAGGCCCAGGAGGAGACGGCCGAGCTTGACGAGTCTCTGGCGGAACTCGAGGAGTCGCTCGAGACCCTGGAGGACGCGCCTGGAGAGACCGGGGATGAGGCGTCAACTACGCTCGAACAAGTCCGGGAGACCCGCGAGCTTCTCGAGGAGGTGCGCGCGGCCCAGGAGGCCGGGGCTGAGGAGATCAAAGACCAGACCGGGGCCTCGGAGCTGGAGCGAACTTTAGCCGACCTGCAAAGCAGCCTGGCCGAACTTCCCGCCGATGCCTCGCCACAAGTCCTGGCGAACCCGTTCCGGTTGGAGGTAGAGAACCTGGCCATACCGCCGGGCATCGTGGGGTTCTACACGCCGGGGGTGCTGGCCCTGCTCATCCAGCACATAGCCGTGAGCCTGGCCTCCTTGAGCGTGATCCGCGAACGCCTGGGCGGGGCCTACGAGTTCTTCGAAGTCTCTCCTCTTGGAGCCGGGGAGCTCCTGGCCGGCAAGTTCCTGACCTACTTCGGGCTTGTGCTCGGTTCTAACCTGGCGGTGGCCGCCGTCCTCACGGTCTTCCTCGGCATCCCCATCACGGGCGGGGTCCTGACGATGGCCCTGGCGATGGCACTCGTGACTGGCGCCTCTTTGGGGATTGGTTTTCTAGTCTCGGCGCTCGCCAGGAGCCAGCTGCAGGCCGTCCAGGTCTCGATGCTCCTGCTCATAGCGAGCGTGCTCTTCGCGGGCTTCCTGTTCCCCTTAGGCGACATGAAGGGGCCGGCCACCGGCATCTCCTACTTCCTGCCGGCGGCCTACGGGATCCGGTCCCTGCAAGACATAATGCTCCGGGGGGAGGGGCTCTCCTACTTCGACCTCGCCGGGTTGCTGGTGATAGCGGCTGGGTGCCTGGCCCTGACACGCTACCTCCTGGGAAGGAAAAAGACCTGAGATGGCCTACACCATAGAGACGAGGAACCTGGCCAAGCGCTTCGGTGACGAGCAGGTCCTAAAAGGTCTGGATCTAACGGTAAGCCGCGGCGAGATCTTCGGGCTCATAGGTCCCTCGGGGGCGGGCAAGAGCACCCTGTTGAGGACCCTCACCGGTTACCTGACCCCCTCGGAGGGGGAGGTCGAGGTCCTCGAAAAGTCCCCCTCATCCTTCACCCCCAAAGACCGCCGCCGGTTAGGCTTCATGCCGCAGGGATTCGTCCTCTACGAAGAGCTCTCAGTCCGCCAGAACCTCAACTTCACCGCCGGGCTCTACGGCCTGAACTTCTGGAAGCGCCGCCGGCGGGTGCGCGAGACCCTGGAGTTCGTGGAGCTCTGGGAGCACCGGCGCAAGAAGGCGGCAGACATCTCCGGCGGGATGCAGCGGCGGCTGCAGCTCGCGGCGGCGATAGTCCACGAGCCCGAGCTCCTCTTCGTCGACGAGCCCACCGCCAACCTCGACCCAATCCTCCGCCGCCGGTTCTGGGAGGAATTTCGGCGGCTGCGCGAAGAGGGCCGCACACTCTTCGTCACCACCCAATACCTCGGAGAGGCCGAGCTGTGCGACCGGGTAGGGCTCCTCTCCGGCGGGACGCTGGTCGCGGTAGGTACCCCCGAGGAGTTAAGGCGGCGTGCCTTCGACGGCGAGCTAGTCCAACTCATCCTCGGCGGAGACCCGGGCCAGCTGGGGACGAGCCTTGAAGCCCTTGAGAAGGTAGGCCGCGTGGCGGAGGTCCGGCAGAATGAGCAGTCCGAAGAGGCCACGAGCCTCGTCCGGCTCCTCGTCGAGGACGCCGAGACGGCATTACCGAAGGTACTCGAATCCCTGAACGGGGCCGAGGTGCGCTCCGTGGACGTCCCAAAACCCTCGTTCGACGAGGTCTTCTTTCGCTTGATGAAGGAGACAAGCGAGACAGTCTAAAGCCTACTCCAGAACCGTCTCGCTGGGCAGAGGAGCGCGACCCAAACGCAGAAGCGCTTGCCGAACGCCTTCGCACGTCGTATGTCCCTCCAGGGGTCCGGGAGCGGTTAAATAGCTTTGCATCTATGGAGGCGTCTCTCCCGGCGTGTGTATCAGGTCAAAGCTCCGAGAACCTCAGCACGGCCAGCTCTACCTGTAGCTCGTCCCCGAGGTCGCTTCCGCCCTTCAGCCCGCGTTCGAGGTCGAGTACGAGGCCGAGGGCGTGTTCGAGATCGTCTTCGCCCATCTTCCGGGCCTGCTCTTCGAGCTTGCGGGCGACGAAGGGTGGGATCTTGAGCGTGCTCGCCACCTCCGGACGTGGGGCACCGTTCTCCAGAAGCGAGCGGGCACGGGCGAGGAGGCGGAACTGGCGACGGATCATGTACAAGATCCGTAGTGGCGGCTCGCCGGTACCTAGCAACGCTTCGAGGAGATGCAGCGCTCGTCCCCTATCCCCGGCGCCCAGAGCATCGACAAACTGGAAGATGTTCGACTGGAGATCCGGCGGGCACAACGCCTCGACGTCGTCCATCGTCGCTACGCCCTCAGCGTAGAGCGCGAGCTTCTCCGTCTCCCTCGACACCCTCGCCTTGTCGTCGGAACAGCGCGTCGCCAACTCCTCGGCCACGTCCTCTGGCAGCTCCAGCCCCTGCTTCTTCGCATACCCAACGGCCCAGCGGGCGAGTGCCCTGCCGGTTGGCTGTTTGAAGTCGTGGACCTCCCCGGCCTTCTTGACGGCGGCCAGCAGCTTCTCCCGCGCACCGAGCTTCGCGCCGAGCATGACGAGATCCGCCTCGGGAGACGGGTCATTCAGGTAGCCCAGTATCTTCGCCTTCTGGGCGGCGTTCCAGGCGTCGAGGTTCCTCACGAGAACAAACGGCCCACCCCCGAAGAGCGAGTAGGAGTTCAGGGCAGAGACGACCGTCTCCGGGCTCGTCTCGGCAGCGTCGTATGCCTCGGTTGCCCGATCCCCGCGGAGCTTCTCCACGCCGCGAGCCTTGCGCTCTTCGTCATCGCCTAGTAGAAGGTAGACGGACATGCGCTTATTCTAGCTTCCAGGCGCAGCGCGAGTGCGAAGGAGAACGCCGTCCGTATCGTGACCGCACCGAGGACGCGGATAAGGATCGCGCGGGACATCACGACGTGGATAAAGGGCAGGCACGGCATCCGCAGCTCGACGGACGGGGCAAACGCATGAACCTGGCCCCTCCACCAGAAAGAGTCGGCCGCCGCCCCTCGGGAACTCCTAGCGACCCCGCCCGTTCCTCTGGATCTCCGAATGTCTCCGAGCAACGCTGGCGCGGCGGGAGACGCGTTCGTTGTCGGCCACCAGCTCGGTGTTGTGCCCCTCCAGGATGTCCAGCCTCGCGGTCGTCCTCTTTATGCCGCCCTCCACCCGGCGCAGCTTCTCCTCCCACTCGCGCTCCGCGGGCCCGGACGGCACCTCACCGGCGTCCCGCATCCGGTAGAGTCCCTCGGCCAGCTCCACGTAACCCCGGTAGTTCTCCAGGTACTTGTCGTAGTGCTTGCGGAACATCGCGACCGGAGCGCCGCTTCGGGCACGCGCTTGCACTATCGGCGTCCCCGCTGGCTCGACACTGTCGTCGGGATGAGACACCAGCGCCCCAAGACGCGGCCTCCCGTCTCCTGACCGGACCACTGCGGGCTTCCGTACCGTGGTCTCGGGGAGTTCCACCGGAGGCGTCGTCGTTTCGGTCCCCCGTGTCTTCCGGGTCGCCGGCAACTCCTCCCCCGCGAGCCCACGCACTTCCATACGGTCCTCTACCGACCCTGCCAGTACAGGCAAGGGACTCTCCCGCCGCACCCCTCGCAACTCCCGAAGCTCTCGCTCCAGGTGCTCGATCCTCCGCTCGGCGTCCCGACGCGCGCGGCGCTCCCGCTCTTCCGCCGATCCACCTCGCTGCTCCGGCGCCTCCTCGGGAACCCGGCCTTCACCCAATAGCGCCAGAAGGCGGGCCTGTCCCTGGCTGAGGCGCTCCATGCGGAGCTCGGCAAGCTCCACGTACCTCCGCGCGTTGCGCAAGGTAAGAGTAGCGATGACGAGGGACGCCGAGCCGAGCACGAGTAGAGTGCCGGTACCAACGAAGAGTAACGCCTCGATCATATCCTATGCCTCTCTGGAACAACTTCCTCATCCGGCCGTCGCTCCCCCCACGGTCCTTATAGCAGACCCCTTTCTACGGGTACAAGCAGGGCTTCGGGCGCGGAGTGGTCTTCTCACCCAACATCTTGGGCGTACTTATCTGTGGCACCTCATCCTACGGTGTGCCGCCCACTTTTACCGGGAACGATGCGGTTGAGCCTGCGTCGATCTACCACACTGCCCAGGCCTGGGTTTCACATCGAGGTTCTGCAATCCCTTTGTAATGCTGTACTCGAAGATAAGTAGAGGTCTCCTCACGTTGGAGTGCATGTAGACCCCGTTCCGCCAGCCGGCAACTGTACATCAACCGTAGCTACAGGCATGGAGTCCGTAGACTTCGCCACCAACCGAGGAGGCCCCCGAACCTAAGCTAGCGTTCGGCCCCGCTTGCGTATCGTTGCGGGGTTTTGGTAGTGCATGCACTCTATCTATAGCACGGCGACCAATGTGATCCAGAGCGCCGTCCACACCACGAGCAAGCCCGCGGCCCTGGGCCATCGCTCCTCTGGCATAGTAGCCTCAGCGACGGCGGCAGGGACGCAGCCGAGGTAGAAGATACCGACCAGGGGCAGCGTAGCCCCTGGTGTGGCGACGGCGGCAAACGGTAGGGCGGAGGCGGCTTCGGCGACCCACGCAAGTACGGTAACGAGGAAGCCGTTCGAGACGTTGATCAGGTAGGCGAGCGGCACGAAGATGTTGCCGGCGAGGGTCCCGAGGAGGCCCAGGGTGAGGATAGGGCCGGAGAGTGGCACGGCGACGAGGTTTGTCAGCACCCCGATCACCGAGACCTCATCGAAGCTCGTTGCGACGATAGGGGCGGTGGCTATCTGCGCGGCTAAAGATACTGCCAGGAGGTTAGAGAGGAGCTCCGGCGGCTCCTTTACGGGACGGAGCACGGTGCTCTTTACGAGCGACAGCAGGGGTTTCCTGAGGAGCAGGATGCCAAAGACGGCGGCAACGGAGAGTTGGAAGCCGGGGTTGTAGATGAGGAGGGGGTTCCAGGCGAGGACGGCGGCGAGCATCGTAGTCATGAAGTGGAGGGGTGGTCCCTCCCACGAAGCTAGCATGGAAGAAGTTTTCTTGGGATAGGAACCGGTTAAGACCTGTCTTGTAGGTTTGTCTGGGCGTTAGCCTCTGGTGTTACCCAAACTCCGTCGCCTGGGTAGTATTTGTAGGATAGCTCTAACCACACTAATAGAGGAGGCCGCATGACCGAAAACTCCATCTCCCCCACCGACCCGTACGAGCGCAAGCGTGTCGCCGTGCTTGGTACGGAGATAGCCTACGTGGAGACCGGCGAGGGCGATCCGGTCGTCTTTCTGCATGGGAACCCCACCTCCTCTTACCTGTGGCGCAACGTGATCCCGCACGTCGAACCCCAAGCCCGCTGCCTCGCCCCGGACCTCGTAGGGATGGGCGACTCTGGAGAAGCCCCGGACGGCTCGTACCGTTTCGTGGACCACGCCCGCTACCTCGACGCCTGGTTCGAGGCCCTCGGGCTGACGCGGAACGTTACGTTGGTCGGGCACGACTGGGGCGGGGCGTTGGGCTTCTACTGGGCCCATAGAAACCCCGAGAGGGTGCGGGGTATCGCGTACATGGAGACGATCGTGCGTCCGTTCACCTGGGAGGAGTGGCCGGAGGAGGCGCGTGGGATCTTCCAGGCGTTGCGCTCGGAGAAGGGCGAGGAGTTGGTCCTCGAGAACAACGCCTTCGTCGAGCAGATCCTGCCTTCGAGCGTGCTGCGCGAGCTCACCGAAGAGGAGATGAAAGTTTACCGTAGGCCATATTCCACCGAGGAGTCCCGCCGTCCTACCCTCCTCTGGCCCCGAGAGTTGCCGATAGACGGCGAGCCGGAGGACGTAGTGGAGATAGTGGATGGCTACTCGCAATGGCTGGCCGAGAGCGAGATACCGAAACTCTTCGTCAACGCCGAGCCGGGAGTGATCCTCACCGGCGCCCAGCGCGAGTTCTGCCGGACGTGGAAGAACCAGGAAGAGGTAACGATCCGTGGTGCCCACTTCGTTCAGGAAGACTCACCGCAGGAGATCGGGGAGGCGGTCGCCGCCTTTATCAGCCGAACGAGGAGGTAAGGTCCCCATGCAGCACTCCACGCTCGAGGTCCGATCCCCGACGGCGTCGCCAACGTCACCCTTGACGGCCCGAAGATCCGACGCAATAGACGTATAGATAGGCCGCGAGTTCCTGGACGCCACGCTGAAACGCAACGCTGTTAGGCTTCGCCGCGAGCTCAAAAGCGAAGCTTGAGTCTTGTCAGAAAACCAAAAGAAGACCCTCGTTCCTTTAGCGGCAAACCCACCTCCTGCTAACCTCTACGTTTCTTCGCGGCAGGGACAAATCTGAGGTGTCTGAGGGGAAGTTCAAGCCCCGTTGGGCCTTTATTCGGTACCATCGATATAGTGTCGACTACCAGTGTTCACGACCTTAGGTACCTTGCGGCGGCTTCCGTGGGGAGCCTCTATACCAAATCTTGTATACGGGTTTCCTAGACGACTTTCTCTTGTCGGCAATTCGGTAATAGAGACAAGAAGGAGGGCCAGTATACTTTAACCCGGCCCTCCTTTAGATCCTTCTCACGTACTCGCCGAAGGCCCTATCCTTTCGATGATCCCCGACATCGATTCGCGGTCGTACGCCCGAAGAATCGTGGTCCTGACGCTCCCTGTGGAGCCTGTCTCAAGGGCCAAGGCGCTAACGGATTCGTCGTCCGGCGCTTCGATGATACCGACGAGGTCGTAAGGCCCCACCGTCCAGTAGAGCCGCTCCATCCTCCCCCCGTACTTCTCGGCGAGCTTCTCGACCCCGTCGGCCCTCTCGACGGTCTGCCTGACGTTCCTGATCCCCTCATCGGTCCAGTTGATGAGAGCAACGTAAGTGGGCACAGGGCTTCTCCTCCTTCCTGCCGCCTTCCCCGGCGGGCTTCGCTTACCACGACTTTATCCCGAACTCTAGGAAAACGGAAGTGTTGCTACAATATCAGTCAAACTATACGTGGCGCCGAGGAGGGTGGGTTTCCGGGAAGACCTCTTCTGAAACTGTCCGAAAAGGGTCTAGAGTGGCATCTTAAGCTCCCTTATTATTGGCATCGAGCAGCGAAATAAGGCTTTTCACCCCAATCCATCGCTTTGAGGCTTCATGGCGAAGCCGATCGGGGCTTTCAAGACGGTTTCGCACGCAGCCCAGTGAGCAGGGCATGAGCGCCTAACCGCTCTAGACCAGCGCCAGCTCGCCCTCCGGCTCCTGACCCAACGTGGCGGAGAAGCAAACCTTCGGGCGTTGTAAGTTCGTACTGTTAACGGGTAAGAGAGTGAATTTCGGATGAATTGAGAGAAATCTCAGAAATTATATAAGCAGCGCCTCTTTGTACCGCCCAAGTTCTCATGCCAGCGATCGCCGGTGCCCTTCGCTCCCCGCTCCTCGTAATGCTTGGCGATTCTTTGTCCCCTAGCTCTAAAGCAAGGCGACGAGCGTGATCCAGAGCGCCGCCCACACCACGAGCAAGCCCGCGGCCCTGGACCATCGCTCCTCCGGCAACGTAGCTTCGGCGATAGCGGCGGGGAGGCAACCGAGGTAGAAGAGACCTACCAGGGGCAATGTGGCACCCGGTGTGGCGACGGCGGCAAACGGTAGGGCGGAGGCGGCTTCGGCTACCCACGCGAGTACGGTAACGAGGAAGCCGTTCGAGGCGTTGATCAGGTAGGCGAGCGGCACGAAGATGTTGCCGGCGAGGGTCCCGAGGAGGCCCAGGCTGAGGATAGGGCCGGAGAGCGGCACGGCGACGAGGTTTGTCAGCACCCCGATCACCGAGACCTCATCGAAGCTCGTGGCGACGATTGGAGCGGTGGCTATCTGTGCGGCTAAAGATACTGCCAGGAGATTCGAGAGGAGCTCCGGCGGCTCCTTTATGGGACGGAGCACGGTGCTCTTTACGAGCGACAGCAGGGGTTTCCTGAGGAGCAGGATGCCAAAGACGGCGGCGACGGAGAGTTGGAAGCCGGGGTTGTAGATGAGGAGGGGGTTCCAGGCGAGGACGGCGGCGAGCATTGTGGTCATGAAGTGGAGAGGTGAGATCTGGCGTCCGAAGAGGGGGGCGGCGAGGACGAAGGTCGCGATGACGCCGGCGCGTATCGCCGACGGCGGAGCGCCCGCGACGAAGATGTAGAGCCACACGAGCCCCAGCGTGGCCGGGTTACGGAAGAGCATCGGCACGGCGAAGAGACGCAGGACTACGTAGATCATGGCCGCCAACACCGCGACGTGCTGGCCGCTGATCGCTAACACATGAGTTATGCCGCTCCTCTGGAACGCCTCCTCTAACTCCTCGGGTATCCGCGAGGAGTCGCCGAGGACCATCCCGCGCACCACTGCCCCCTCCCGGGGCCTCAACCCGTAGCCCAGCGCCAGGCTGGTCTGCCGGTGTACGCGCCCGACCCAGCCCCGCTCCTCGTCCACCGGCGCCACGCCCTTTGCGTAGATCACACCGGAGATGCCCCGGGTCTGTAGATATTGGCCGTAATCGAAGCCGTCTTCCTTCGTCTCGGGACGCTGGAGCTTGCCGTCCACCCTCACCCTGTCGCCTACCCCGGCGCGTATGTCGCCCGCGTAAGCCTGGATGCCCCCGCCGCGCAGGACCTCCTTCTCCTCGTACCACAGGTGCTCCACGTGTACGTCCGCCCGGTAGCCGATCTTCGTGGGGACGGGAGCGGAGATCACACGTCCCACCACCACGACCTCGCCGGGCTCGACAGCCGCGAGCTCCAGCAGCGGGTCGGAGGCCATAGCGTGCAGGAGCGCTATCCCAACCCCGCCTCCCACGAACAGCGGACCGGTCAGGGCCATCACCCGCCACCCCTCCGGGATGACCCCGGGCCGGACGGCGGCCACGCTCGCGACGACCACGCTCACGAGGACCAGCGCCGCCGCGAGCGGTCCGGCGACCGTGCCTGCGAGGACGCCGACCGCCACGAGCAGCGCCCAGAGGTCCAGGCGCACGGGTGGGGAGAGATCCAGGACAGGACCATCCATGCGGGTCCGGCCAGCGGCCTCAGACCGTTGCAAAGGGCCTTATCTTTTCGAGCGTTTTGGGGCCTATTCCCGGCACTTGCTCAAGCTCATCCACGCTCTTGAAGTTGCCTCTGTGGCGGCGGTGCTCGATTATCTTCTGGGCGGTGGAGGGACCGACGCCCGGTAACTCGTCCAGTTCCTTCACGTCGGCGGTGTTGAGGTTGACCAGAAGCGGGGTCTGCGCCTCCAGCTTCGCCTCGTCCAGGGAGGTGCTGTAGACCGTTCTGGGGGCGGACTCGGAGGCGTGGGAAGAGTAGTAGGCCGCGCTCCCGAAGAGCACGACGATTAGTATGCAAACGACTATCCGGGGTTTGTGGTTGCGTAAGAAGCCGGACGAAAGCGGCCGGGAACTCTCCCGGCGTCCCTTCGCGGTCTCGAAGTGCTCTCCCGGCACAGTGTAGGCTCCCCACAAGCCTGTAGTAGTGGAGCCGAGGGGGATCGAACCCCTGACCTCCACGCTGCCAGCGTGGCGCTCTCCCAGCTGAGCTACGGCCCCAAAAGACCCTCAGAGTATAGGCACGCTACGGACGAGTGTCAACGTGTCGTAGAACGGCGCGCTACGACACGTTACTCCTCCCAGTGTTCCTGGGGGGCACCGCGCCAGAGGGACTCCAGCCGGTAGTAGTCGCGGGCCTCGTCGGTGAAGACGTGGACGACCACGTCCAGGAAGTCCAGGCTGATCCAGGCCGACCCCTCGTCCACGCGCCTCGTGCGAGCTCTGTAACCCTCCTCCCTCATCCTGTCGAGGACCTCCTCGACGATTCGCCGCGTCTGCCGTTCGGTCTCGGCGCTTGCGACGATGAAGTAGTCCGTGTACGAGACGACCTCCCGCAGGTCTATTATCACCACGTCTCTGGCGAACATGTCGGTCGCGGCCCGGGCAGCCGTCTCCGCCATGTGCCGGGTAAGCTCCAGGCCCTCATTCTGGGTCTCCTCGACCTGCCTGGCCGTAGACTCGTCGCGGTTCATGCTTCCTTGCTCCCGCTCAAATGTTCCTCCGATCTCTGGTCTTCCCGTGCTTCGTCTGCACCATACAACCCCCTGTCGTGGATGATCTCGAACACCCCGTCCGGTACCAGGTATCTCACGCTTTTACCCTCAGCAAGCATCCTCCGGATTCTGGTCGCCGAGACGTCCACCCGCGTACACTCGACGGGCACTATCTTCTCGTAGTTCTCTAAAGCCTCGGCGAGGTGGTCCAGGTTCGAGATGTCGTAACCGGGACGGGTCGCCGCCACCATCGACGCCTGTGCGAGCAACTTATCGGGCTCCTTCCAGGAGAGGAGGTTCGAAACCTCGTCCGCCCCCGTAATGAAGTACCACTCGTCCCCTTCGTACCGCTCCTTGACGAGCGGCACCGTCTCGACGCTGTACATCGGCCTTCCGGCGTCTATCTCCACGCGGTCCACGCAGAACCTCTCGTTCTCCCCGACCGCCGCCTCGACCATGCTCAAACGGTCCTCGGCCGGCGCCTTGACGCTCGTGGGCGGCTTGTGCGGAGGAACGCCGCCGGGGACAAAGATCACAATCTCGAGCCCCAGAGTATCCGCGACCTGCTCGGCGATGACCATGTGCCCCTGGTGGATGGGATCGAAGGTCCCCCCGAAGATACCCACCTTTCTCACCTCGCCACCCTCACTGATAGTTAAACTCCACTTCGCCGATCCTGACCTCATCCCCGCTCTCCGCCCCGGCCTTCTTGAGCGCCGCCACGATACCCTTCTTCTCCAGCTCCCGCTGGAAGTTCTCCACGCCCTCCGGACTCTCCCAGTCGGTGCGCAACGCGAGCCGCTCGACGCCCTCACCGGAGACCTCGTAGGCCCCGTCTCCGACCCTCTCGACGCGCAACCCCTTCCACGTCGGCCGGAAGATGCGATGCTCGTCTGGGCCGGTCCCGTTAGCCGCGACACGCTCCCGCTCGCTCAAGGACCGGAGCCTCTCTTCGAGGTGGTCCCTCAGCTCCCCGACTCCCTCGCCGGTGAGCGCGGAGACCTGCATCGCTCCGGGGAACGCCTCCCGCAAGTACTCCCGAAGCTCGTCGTCGAGCGTGTCGATCTTGTTGAGTACCACGAACGCCGGCTTCTCCGAGAGCCCCGCCCGGTGGAGCTCCGCCCGCAAGGCTCCCTCCGCGCCCTCCGGGTCCTCGGAGGCATCTAGTACGAGCACGAGGAGCCGCGCTCTGGCGACGTGCCTCAAGAAACGGTTCCCTAGACCTCGCCCCTCGCTCGCCCCGGAGATGAGACCGGGTATGTCCGCGACGACGAAGGGCTCCCGGTAGGTCTTCTCATCCACCACGCCTAACTGCGGGGTGAGCGTCGTGAACGGATAGTCGCCGACCTTCGGACGGGCGGCGCTCAGGGCTCTTAGCAGCGACGACTTGCCGGCGTTGGGGAGCCCCACGAGCCCCGCGTCGGAGAGTACCCTGAGCTCCAACCGGACCTCCCTCTCCTCACCGGGGAGACCTTTCTCCCTGAAAGCGGGCGCCCTCCTCGTCGAGGTGGCGAAGGAGGCGTTGCCGCGTCCCGCATTCCCACCACGGGCCACGACGAACTCCTGCCCCGGCTCGGAGAGGTCGGCGAGCAGGCCGTCTTCGTCGTGGACGAGGGTCCCGACCGGCACGTCTATGACCACGTCCGCGCCCTTCTCGCCGGAGCGGTTGTTGCCCGAGCCGTGGCGGCCGCGTTCGGCCTTTATGAGTCTGCGGTGAGCGTAAGGTTCGAGGGTCTGGAGGTCTTCGGTGGCGCGCAGGATCACCGACCCGCCATCCCCGCCGCGGCCACCGTCCGGACCGCCGCGGGGCTTGTACTTCTCGCGGTTGAAAGAGACGCTGCCGTCGCCCCCGCGACCCGCGCGGACGACGAACCGGGCTTCATCTACGAACTGCAACGGAGTCAGGAACCCCCGGACGTAGCGTTCAGGCCGTGACCTCCAGCGCCTCCTCGACGATGTTGACCACACTCTTGCCGCGGCGCTTTGCGAACTTGACCTGGCCGGAGGTCCTGGCGAAGAGCGTATCGTCGGAGCCCTTGCCGACGTTGAGGCCCGGGTGGACCTTCGTGCCGCGCTGCCTGACGATAATGCTCCCGGCGCTGACCAGCTCTCCACCGTAGGTCTTTACGCCGAGCCTCTTACCCTCGGTATTGCGACCGTTCCTCGACGAGCCGCCACCCTTTTTATGAGCCATTGTCTATACCTCCACAACCTTGATCCGGGTCCGCGACTGGCGGTGCCCGGTCTTCTTCCTGTACGTCTTCTTGGGCTTGTACTTGTAGATATGTATCTTATCGCCCTTCAAGTGTTCGAGGATCTCGACCCTCGCCGTCCCGCCCGAGAGGTCGAAGTCGTCCCCGTCGGCCGTGAACGCGACCGGGATCTCCACCGAGTCCCCGACCTCGCCCGCGAGCCGGTCCACGATCAGCTCTTCATCCCTGCCGGCCCGATACTGCTTGCCGCCGACCTTCAATACCGCAAACATACTATCTCTCCCGTTGCCTGGTAAACCGAACGAGTACGTGCGACGTCTGACCTCCGCGCGAACTCCGAGAGTCTAGTATACCGTCCGGCGTCCGGTGTGGCCAACGCGTCAGGCATCCATCCCCTTGTAACCCTCCTTCGAGCGCATCGCGATGCTCTGGAGGAGACCCAGGGAGATCACGCTGACCACCAGACTGCTCCGCCCGTAGCTGATAAACGGCAGCGGGATGCCGGTGACCGGCATGATCCCCATCGTCATACCGATATTGACGAAGATATGAAACAAAAAGATCGTGGCGACCCCGACGGCGATGAGGACGCCAAAGCGGTCCCTGGAGACGGTCGCGACGTGGAGCATCCGCCACACGAGGACGAAGAAGAGTCCCAGGAGCAGGAGTCCCCCGACGAAGCCGGTCTTCTCGGCGAGGTTCGAGAAGATGAAGTCGGTGTGGTCCTCGGGCAGGAAGCCCAAATTGGCGAGCGTCATGCCGTCGAGGCCCTTGCCGGTCAAACCGCCGGAGCCGATCGCGGTCATGGACTGGGAGACCTGATAGCTCTCGGAGGTAGCACCGGTCGGGTCGAGGAAAGCCGTAAGGCGCGCGACCTGGTACTCCTTCAGGATCCCCAGCTTCAGCGCGAGCGCGAAGAGGACTACACCGGAGATCGCGAGCAGGCCGATCTGCCGGAGCCTCGCCCCCCCGATAAACGCCATCGTAAAGAACACGGCCCCGAAGACGAGCGCGGTCCCGAGGTCCGGTTGGGCGAAGACGAGCAGGGCCGGTACCCCGAGGATACCCAAAGATTTGATGAAGTTCTTGGTATCACCGGCACGGTGCTCGGAGAAGTACCCGGCGAGCACCACGACTATGAGGAGCTTCGCGAACTCCGAGGGCTGGACCTGCACGGGACCTATGTCGATCCAGCGCTGCGCGCCCTTGGCGCTGATGCCGCTGATGGTTACGGCGAGGAGCATGAGGAGGGTCAGGCCATAGATGGCGGGCAGGTACTTCTTCAGACGCCGGTAGTCGATCAGGGCGAGCGGCACCGCCCCCACGAGGCCCACGACGAACCCTAGAGTCTGGTTCAGCGCGTAACTACCGCCCCCATCGGAGCCAGCGATGTACACCGCGAGTATCCCGAAGCCAGTAAGCGCGAGCGAGGCCAGGAGCAGTATCGGGTCCAGCGCCCGGAGACGCTCGGAGATGCCGACCTCGGTATCTATCTTACTCCTGCTTAGTTCCATGTATCTTCCTTCGTCACTATAAACCTGAGTATACGACTGCCCACGAAATACGCGAGCACGGCGTTGAGCAACACGTCGGGGACCACGCCGGTAATGAGGTAGTCAGCGAAGCCGGAGACGTAGCCTGACCCGGACAGGCCACTCGTACCGGCGAGGGAGACGGCGAACAGACCCAGAAGGTCGTATACCGCCACCGAGACCGCGACGGTCTGGGCCATGAGCAGCCCTGTACCATCCTTCCGGCGCAGGGTTCCGGCCCTCACCCCAATTGCCGCCGTGAGGACGCCGCCCAGAGTCCCGGCCCCAAAGATGCCGCTGCTCAGGGCGTCCGTCAAGACCCCGCCAAAGAACCCGAGGAGCAACCCCTGGAGATCCCGTAAGCCTATGACCGCCACTACCAGGCCGAGTACGAGGAACCGCGGCGACACCCAGCCTAGAGTGAGCAGCGGCGAGAGGGTGGCTTCGAGTAGCGCGGCCAGAGCCACGAGCAGCGCGGCCCGGATGATAGAGGTCTGCACCCCTAGCAAGCCCTCATCTGCCGGTAGCTACCAATCGGTGATCACCCGCACCTCTTGGAGCTTGGTAGCCTCCACGGCGGGTGAGACGACGATGTTCTTGTACTGGTTTATGTCCTGCGAGCTGACCGACTCGACCGTCCCCACGAGGAGCCCCGGCGGGAAGAGGAGTTCCCGATCCCCAGCGCGCCCGCTCGTGACCACGAAGTCCCCCTGCTCGGCCCCGGCGTCGAGGTCCACGTAGTCCACCCCGAGGTAGTCGTCCCAGCCGGTCTTCAACAACCCCTCCCCGTGCGACTCCTCCTGTGGCGATTCATCATCCGGAGTGGTCTCCTCTCCAGATTCGTCCTCCGGCTGCTCGGAGGGCAGTAGCCTCACGCCCGCCGCGAAGCTCTGGTCGGTAACGAGGATCACCTCGGCGGTGTTGGCCGTCACCTTGTCCGTGGTGCGTCCCACGAGGGTGTTGTTCCCGACGACGACCGGCTGCTCGGGCCTCACGCCGTCGTTCGTGCCGACGTTTATCTGTATCCTGTCAACGAGCTGCCCGCCCACGGGGGCGACGACCTGCGCGAGCGAACTATACTCGAAAGACGGCTGCTGGCCCTCCAGGAGCTGGCGCAGCCGCTCGTTCTCCTGCCTCAAGCGCACGGCCTCCGCGGCCCCCTCTTCGTTCTTCCGCGCCTTCTCCTCCAGCTCTTCCCTCCCGCTCGCGTCGAAGGCCCCCTCGACCCTCTTGCTCGCCGTCTCGAATGGCGAAGCGGCGAGGCCGAACAGGCCCCGCACCGGTCTCAAGACCTCGGCGGCGCCAAGCTGGACGGTGTGCAGGGGTCCGGATTCGCCCTCCTTCACGTAGACCGTGAAGAGAGCCAGGCTCGTCACGCAGAGGATAGCTAGGGCCGCGAGGCCGGTCGCGGCGTTGGGTTTACGGCGTCCCAAAACTACCCTTTAAGAAGAAGAGAGCGCGCTACGGTAGTACTCGATCTCTTCCAAAGATCGACCGCTGCCGATGGCGACGCACATCAGCGCCTCGTCTGACACGTGTACCGGGATGCCTGTCTCCCGCCTCAGACGCTCGTCGAGGAGCCGGAGAAGCGCGCCACCCCCGGCTAGCACCATGCCGCGGTCCATAATATCCGAGGCAAGCTCCGGCGGGGTGCGGTCCAACGTGTCGCGAACCGCCGCGACCATCGCATCGACGGGGACGCTGATCGCCTCCCGTATCTCCTCGCTGGTTATGACTATCGTCTTTGGCAGCCCCGTGACGAGGTCCCGCCCCCTTATCTCCGCCGACTCCTCTTCGGCCAGCTTGAAGGCGCTGCCAAGCTCTATCTTTAGCTGCTCGGCCGTCTGCGTCCCTATGGCGAGCTTATACTCCTTCTGGATATACGAAGAGATTGCATCGTCGATATCGTCGCCGGCGATCCGTATAGACGACTTCGTCACGATGCCGCCCAAAGAGATCACCGCAACCTCGCTCGTCCCGCCGCCGATGTCCAGGATCATGGACCCCTGTGCCTCGGTGACCGGCAGCCCCGCCCCTATAGCCGCCGCCAGCGGCTCCTCGATGGTATACGCCTGACGAGCCCCCGCCGACTCGGTCGCCTCCTTGACCGCCCGAAGCTCCACGCCCGTCACCCCCGAGGGCACGCAGACTACGACCCTCGGCCCCACAAACGACCGGAAGAGCCTGCGCCTCGGCTGGGCCTTGCGGATGAAGTAGGAGAGCATCTTCTCCGTCACCTCGAAGTCCGCTATCACCCCGTCCTTCAAGGGACGCATGGCGACGATGTTGCCGGGCGTGCGCCCAAGCATCCTCTTCGCCGCACTCCCGACCGCGACGACCTTATCGGTCTTGGTGTCTATCGCAACGACCGAAGGTTCGGAGAGAACGATCCCCTGGCCCTTGACGAACACGAGCGTGTTCGCGGTGCCGAGATCTATCGCAACGTCCCTCCCGAAGAACCCTCCAAACATTTTTGTCCCCTCACTCGTCTGGAAGCTTCCTGCCCTCGCCGGGACTAGAGCTTCCCGTACTCTTTCATAGAATAAAACCCGTCACCCAGGATCACGTGATCCAGTACCTCTATTCCCAGGATCTCCGCAGCCCCGACGAGCCGGCTCGTGACCTCCCGGTCCTCCCTGCTGGGCTCGACCTTCCCGCTGGGATGGTTGTGAGCCAGGATCACACTCGCAGCACTCGCCCGAATGGCCGGCTTGAAGACCTCCCGGGGGTGGACGAGAGCCGAAGAGAGCGTGCCTACACTGACCAGCGGAGACTCGATGACCTCGTTCTTGGTGTTGAGAAGCACCACGACAAAGTTCTCCCGGTCGAGGTTGGCTATACGCCCCCTCAATAGCCTATCCACGTCCGCAGGCGATGATATCACGGGCCGCCCCGGGTTACGAACCTGCCCGATCCTCCGCCCCAACTCCACCGCCGCCAGTATTACGCACGCCTTCGCCTCTCCGATGCCGTTGACCTTGACCAGTTCGTGTACGGAGACGTCGTAGAGGCCGTGCAGGCCGCCGGCCTCGCTTATCACCTCGCCCGCAAGCTCGACGGCAGTCTTCTCCCTGTTCCCGATCCCGAAGAGCAAGCCCAGAAGTTCCCCGTCGGAGAGCGCGGAAGGACCGGCCGTGAGCAGCCTCTCGCGTGGTCTTAGCTCCGGCGGGAGCTGCTTTATGGTGTACCGGCGGCGCGAGGAGGTCTCCATCAGTACCACCGCACCCCATGCTCCTCCAGCATCTTGCTCGTTAGTGCGAGCGGGAGTCCCACCACGTTGGTGTAGTCGCCCTCTATCCCCTCCACGAAGAGAGCAGCCTTCCCCTGGATGGCGTACCCCCCGGCCTTCCCGACACCCTCCCCGAGACCGACGTAGGCGAAGAGTTCGGCCTCGGAGAGTGAGCGCATACGGACTCGCGTTATGGCGCTACGGACGGAGACGTCCCCGTCGCGCGTCACCGCCACCCCAGAGTAGACCTCGTGGGCGCGTCCGGCGAGGAGGCCGAGCATCCGGCGCACTTCGTCACCGCTCCTGGCCTGACCGAGGGTCGCTTCTCTCGTCGGCAACTCCGGCAGATAAACTATGGTGTCGGCCGCGAGGACGACCTCACCGGGGAGCTCGGTGGCTACGGTGAGGGCCTTGCCGCGGGCGTTGGTCTGGACGGTCTCTCTGGGGTCGTCCTCGACTACCTCCGGGAAGCCGCTCTTGCGGGCGGTAAAGTCGTAGCCGGCCATGCGCAAGAGGTCTACGCGCCGGGGGGACTCGGAGGCAAGGACGAACCGCATCGGGGTGTTATCTCTAGCCGCCGAAGAAGAGCTTTAGCTCTCTTTGGGCGCTCTCGGGGGAGTCGGAGCCGTGGACGAGGTTGTCGGGGAGGCTCAGGGCCAGGTCGCCGCGGATGGTGCCGGGGGCGGCCTCGGCGGGGTTTGTCGAGCCCATGAGGCGGCGCATCACCTGGATCGCACTATCGCCCTCGATGCGCATGGCGACGACCGGGGTAGACGTGATGAACTCCACTAGCTCGCCGAAGAAGGGCTTCTCGCGGTGCTCGGCGTAATGCTCCTCGGCGAGGTCCGGGCTCACGTCCATGAGTTGCATCGTGCGTATCGTCAGGCCCTTCGCCTCGATGCGGCGTATGATCTCCCCGATGAGACGCCGTCTCACGCCGTCGCCCTTTATCAGTACCAGTGTCTGTTCCATTTCCATCCTCCTACCGATTGACGTTCTTTTGTATGGTTGCGCAGTAGGGGCAGGTGCCCCATCTCAGTTCGAGCGGTCTCTGGCAGCCTTCGCAGAGCTTCTTCAGGTCCCAATCGCACTCCGGGCAGAGTAGATAATCCTTCTCCACGACCGACTGGCAGTTGGGACAGAGGTCTACCCTGTGCCTGAGCTCTCTTTCTAACACGGCGAGGTCCAACTCGCGCTCCCGGGAGTCCAGGAGATACTCCGGCGGTCGGACTATCAAGTAGATCAAAGTCCCCACGAACGGGAACACGAGGGCCACCACCCCCCAGAAGAAGCGCACCGCCCCCCGCCGGTCCGCGTCCACAAAGGTCCAATACACGAGCGAGAGCCACAACACCACAAAGAACGAGGCCACGATCCAGAACCCGATCCTCACGTACGGGCTGTTCAATACCTCGCTGATCGTCTCGAAGGGGTCCGGCCCCGACTGCAAGACGTATGCAGTGTTCACGCTATCGACCTCAGAACGAAGAGGTAGCCGAGGACGAAGGAGACGACCGAGATCGCAACGAGGACCCCCACGACCTTCCAGGTCCGGCTAGCCACGCCCACCGCCGCGCAGCCACCTCAAAACCCCCGCCCCGGTAGAGAGAGAACCCGTGACCAGCACTACCCCGCCGGTCCCTTCCATCTCCCCCACAGCGACGCGCAGAGCCTCTTCGGCATCCCGGATCACCCGCGCTCTCCTCCCTCCGGCGTCCCGCGGCCCATACTCCTCCCCCATCCGCTCCGGGTCCAGTGCCCGCTCGCCGCCCTCAGGACGGGTGAGCACGAGGAGTTGGGCCTCGTTTTCAAGGGTTCTAAGCATACTTGCGACGTCCTTCCCCTTCAAGACGCCGAAGACCACCCCCAGGGGCCTCCCCCCATACCGCGCCCTGATCGCCCCGAGCGCGGCCCGGAGTCCCTCCGGGTTGTGCCCTCCGTCCACGACTACCGGCACCCCGCCTACCTCATGCTCCTCGAAACGTGCCGGAGGCCGCACCGCGCGCGCAACCGCCAAAGCGCCCTCCCGTTCCTCCGGCCCCAGAGGCCGTCCCAACAACACCTCCGCCGCCCGCAGCCCGAGCCGTTCGTTGCGCTCCAGGTACGAGACTCCCCCCGTCTTCTCATACTCCACGATCCGTGCGCCCACCCGCTCCGCAGCCTCCCGCGCGGCCCCGACGACGCGTGGATCGCCGGTGCCGAGGACGAGCACCGCGCCGGACTTCAAGGAGGCCAGCTTCTCCTCCGCTATCTCCTCCACCGTCTCGCCGAGATACTCCGTGTGGTCTAGGCCGACGTTCGTCAGCACCACCGCCTCCGGCTCGGCCGCGGAGGTCGCGTCGTGGCGCGCCCCGAGCCCCGCCTCAAGGACGGCCCACTCGACGCCCGCGTCCCGGAACAACGCCAGAGCGCCGGCGGTGAGTAGCTCGAACTGCGTGACGGGTATGCCGTTCTCATCCGCAACCTCTATAGTCCTCCCCATCGTGCTAGCGAACTCCTCCTCCGTCGAGTACCGCCCACGCAGGATCACCCGCTCGGTGTAAGAGAGGACGTGTGGCGAGAGGTAAGCCCCGGAGGGGTGGTCCGTTGTCTCCAGGGCGCTCGCGAGGGCGATAGCGGTCGTGCCCTTGCCGTTCGTGCCGACTACCTGGGCTACTCGCAGAGAGCGGTGGGGGTTGCCGAGGGCTTCGAGGAGGGCATCGATGCGTTCGAAGCCCAGATCTATGCGGCGGCGGCGGTCGAGCTCGGCGCAGACGGCTTTGTAGGAGGGATGCGCGATCCTGGCACCCACCGCGCGCTCTACAGGTACTCGTCGAGGCGCGTCTTGAGGGTTTTCAGGAGGCCGGCGTTCCGGTCCAGCTTCTCCCGCTCGGCAGCGACGACCTCAGCGGGGGCGCGTTCGACGAACTTCTCGTTCGCGAGTTTGCCCTCGGCGCGCCTTACCTCGCCTTCGATGCGCCCTATCTCCTTGCGCAGACGCTCTATCTCCTCGCGCCTCATCTCCTCCGAGAGGGTTAGCTCCACCACCCCGTCACCGGCCGGTAACGTGGCCTTGGATGAGCCGTCGAGATTCTCAGCAGGCCGCACCTTTGCGAGGGCCGAGAAGACCTCGAGATCCACGCCCTCCGGCGCCCTCCCGGCAAGCTCCCCCTCGACCTTCGACTCGGCCCTGAAGGAGCGGACCGCCGAGACCGCGAGCCGCGTCCGCTCCAGTATCCGGCTCGCTCCGGCGTCTTCGAGCGCGGGGTCGAAGTTCGGGAACTCCCGCCGGACTAGAAGGCCCTCACCCCCGATCACCCGGTGCATCTCCTCCGTGGCGAACGGCATGACCGGGTGCAGGAGACGTAGAACCCCCTCGAAGACTTCGCGCAGGATGCGCGGAGTCTCCTTCGTGGGTGCGGCTTTGGAGATCTCCACGTACCAGTCCGCGAGGTCGTGCCAGGCGAAGTCGTAGACCAGGCGCATTGCCTCGGAGAACTCGCACTCCTCCAGAAGCCGGTCGTAATCGCGCGCGGTCTCGTTGAAGGAAGAGAGGATCCAACGGTCCGAAGCCGACGCCTCCTCCGGTCCCTCGACCTCCACCGGATAACCCGAAACGAAGCGGGCCATGTTCCAGAGCTTGGTGACGAAACCGCGCCCCAAAGACGCCCGCTCGTAGGAGTAGGAGAAGTCCTGGGTCGAGGACTGGTAGAGGAGCCCGAAGCGGACCGCGTCGGTACCGTACTCCTCGAAGAGGTCGAGGGGGTTTATGGTGTTACCCTTGGACTTGCTCATCTTCGTCCCGTCCTCGGCGAGGACTATCGAGTGGACGTTGACCTTCTTGAACGGGACCTCGCCCCGGAAGCGCAAGCCGGTCATGATCATGCGCGCCACCCACAGGTACATGATCTCACGCGCCGTAGACAGCAAACTCGTCGGGTAGAAGTACGAAAGGTCCTCCGTCTCCTCCGGCCATCCCAGAGTAGCGAAGGGCCACAAGGCCGAGGAGAACCACGTATCCAGGACGTCCTTGTCCTGCTCGTAGCCTTCGCCCGGCGACTCCTTCGCGGCTACGACCTCCCCGTCCGGGCCGTACCACACCGGGATGCGGTGCCCCCACCACAGTTGCCGGCTCACGTTCCAGTCCTGCAGGTTCTCGAGCCAGCGGATCGTCTCGCGCCGCCAGGAGTCGGGGTAGACGGTGATCTCGCCGTTCTTCAACGCTTCGATGGCTGGCTCGGCCAGCTCCCTCATCGAGATCCACCACTGCTCCGAGAGCCACGGCTCGATCACGGCCCCGCACCGGTCGCAATGACCGACCCGATGCGTGTGCTCCTTTACCTCTCCGAGGAGCCCCTCCTCCTCCAAGCGCCCCACGATGGCCTTCCTGGCCTCCTCGCGCGTCATCCCAACGAACTCCGCGCCCCTCTTGTTGACCGTGCCGTCCGGATTCAAAACGTTCACCGCTTCGAGCCCGTGCCGCCGCCCGATCTCGAAGTCGTTTGGGTCGTGAGCCGGCGTGACCTTTAGGACACCTGTACCGAAGGCGGGGTCTACATAGTCGTCCGCAAGGATCTCGACCTCGCGCTCCACGAACGGCACCGTCACCCGCCGCCCCACGATGTCCCTGTACCGCTCGTCCTCCGGGTTCGTGACGAGCGCCACGTCACCGAGCAGCGTCTCGGGACGGGTGGTGAAGACCTGAACGTAGTCGTTTCCATCGGGGCCGGGGCCTTCGCCGTCAGCGAAGGGATAGCGGACGCCGTAGAGCCTGCCGGCTACCTCCTCGTAGTTGACCTCGAGGTCGCTTATGGCGGAGCGGTCGCGGGGACACCAGTTGGTGATACGGTTGCCCCGGTAGATCAAGCCCGCATCGTACAACTCGACGAACGCTGTAAGGACGGAGTCGGCGTACCGCTCGTCCATCGTGTACCGCAACCGCCGCCAGTCCACCGATGCTCCGAGCCGCTTGAGCTGCGAGAGGATCTGGGACCGGGCCTCCTGAGCGAACTCCCGGCAGCGCTCGACGAACTCCTCCCGCCCGACGTCCCACTTGGTCTTGCCCTCCTCACGCATCAGCTTTCGCTCGACGACATTCTGGAGGGCTATCGAGGCGTGATCGACGCCCGGCAGCCACAGGGCCTCGTAGCCCTTCATCCTCGCCCTGCGCGTGAGGGTGTCCTGGATCGTGCCGTTGAGGGCGTGGCCCATGTGCAGCGCGCCCGTCACGTTCGGCGGGGGCAGGACGATACAGTAGGGTTCCTTCTCGGGGTCCGGGTCGGCCTCGAAGGCGCCCGAGCGCTCCCACTCCTCGTAGATGCGGGCCTCGACGGCCTTCGGGTCGTAGGTTTTGGGGATCTCCGCCTGGCTCAAGGGAGGCTTGGCTTCTAGGCCGTCTCTTCGTCGTAGGCGTACTTCGAGTCGCTGCCGGAGGCGGTCACGAGGGTCGGCTGCACCCCTTCGCGCACGGTGTCGGCGTCCACGACGCACTTCGCGACGTCGGAGCGGCTCGGCAGCTCGTACATCGTCGGCAACAGCGCCGTCTCCAGGATGCTCCTCAGGCCACGCGCACCCGTACCACGCTCCAGGGCAAGCTCGGCGACCGATTTCATCGCCTCGTCGGTGAAGGTGAGGTCCACCTTATCGTAGCGGAAGAACTGCCTGTACTGGCGCACCAGGGCGTTCTTCGGCTCGGTGAGGATACGGATCAGGTCCTCCTCCGCAAGGCTGCGCAGGGTCGAGATGACCGGCAGACGTCCCACGAACTCGGGGATGAGACCGTACTTCAAGAGGTCCTCTGGCTGGACGTGCTGCAGGATCTCGTCCGGCTCGTCCTTCAAGCGCGAGTCGGTATCGCCCCCGAAGCCGATGGTCTTCTTGCCGACGCGATGCCGGATGACGTCTTCGAGCCCCCCGAACGCCCCGCCGCAGATAAACAACACGTTCTTGGTGTTTATCTGCAGGAAGTCCTGGTGCGGATGCTTGCGCCCGCCCTGCGGCGGTACTGAAGCGACCGTGCCTTCGAGGATCTTCAACAGGGCCTGCTGTACGCCCTCGCCCGAGACGTCGCGGGTTATCGAAGGGTTATCCGACTTACGCGCGATCTTGTCGATCTCGTCTATGTAGATGATCCCGGTCTCCGCCTTCTTCACGTCGAAGTCGGCGGCCTGGATGAGTTTGAGCAGGATGTTCTCGACGTCCTCGCCGACGTAGCCGGCCTCGGTCAAGGCCGTCGCGTCCGCTATCGCGAAGGGGACGTTGAGTATCCTGGCGAGCGTCTGGGCGAGCAGGGTCTTGCCGCTGCCCGTCGGCCCCAGAAGGAGGATGTTCGACTTCTGTAGCTCGGTGCCCTCGCTTGATTCAGGCCCCATGCTGATGCGCTTGTAGTGGTTGTAGACCGCGACCGCGAGGACCTTCTTTGCGTCCTCCTGGCCTATAACGTACTCGTTGAGGATGCGGTTGATCTCACGGGGCTTGGGGAGGTCGTCGTCCTTCAGGACCTCGGGGCCGGAGAACTCCTCGTCGATGATCTCGTTGCACAGCTCTATGCACTCATCGCAGATGTACACGCCCGGGCCTGCTATGAGCTTCCTGACCTGGCGCTGGCTCTTCCCGCAGAAAGAGCACTGCAACTGGTCCGACGGATCCCTCATTCTCCTAGACGCCTCCCCTTAGCTACCGTTTCCACTACCGCTCTAATCACCCGCTAGTGCTGCTGGACGATGGTGTCGATCACGCCGTACTCGATTGCCTCCTCGGCCCCCAGTATGTAGTCGCGGTCGGTGTCCAACTCGATCTTCTCGTACGGCTGTCCGGTGTTCTCGGCCAGGATCTCGTTCAGCCTCCGCTTGGTCCTGATGAGCTCCTCGGCGTGGATCTGGACGTCAGACGCCTGCCCCGCAAGCCCCCCGATGCTCGGCTGGTGCAACAGCACCCGCGTGTTCGGCAACGCATTCCTCTTGCCCTTCGCCCCCGCCGCGAGCAGGAACGCCCCCATCGAAGCGGCCATGCCCAAAGCCGTGGTAACGATGTCCGGCTTCACGAAACGCATCGTATCATAGATAGCAAGACCAGCCGTGACGCTCCCCCCGGGGGAGTTGATGTAGATGTTGATGTCCTGGTCGGGGTCCTCGCTCTCGAGGTGCAAGAGCTGCGCCATGATGGCGTTCGCCACCTGGTCGTCCACCGGCGTACCGAGGAAGATGATCCTATCCTTCAACAGCCGCGAGTAGATGTCCATCGCCCGCTCGCCACGCGGACTCTGCTCTATTACGTAAGGTATTACGGCCTGCGGATCGTAGTTCATGCTCTGCTATTCCTTTCCTTCGTCCTTCTCTGTACCGGCCGAACCCTCGCCGGTCTGAACCGACGCCTCGACCCTCGCCTCGCCGGCGTCGGGCGCGGGCTCTCCCGCCCCCGGCACTTCCTCCCCATCTCCGGGCTCTCCGGCTTCTCCTACCCTCGATGCCTCGACGACCTCGACGTCGCCGGTCTCTGGGGTCCCGGCGGCTTCATCAATCACTTCCTCGATCTCCTCGACGCTCTCTGCCTCTTCGGGCGGCATCGGGACCGGGACGGCATTCTCGGCGAGTAGCTCGAGCGCCTGGTTCCGGGCCAGTTCCTCCTGTAGGAGCGCGTAGGTGCCGTTGCGGCGCATGAGCTCCGCCACCTCGTCCGGGGAGCGGTCCGAGTCCTCGGCGAGGTGCTCGATCTGGTGCATCATCTCGTGCTCGTCGGCCTCTATCCCCTCCGCCGCCACGATCGCGTCCAGGACGAGCTCCTTCTTGACCGTATCGGACGCGTCGTCCCGCACCCGCTCCCTGACCTCCTCGCGGTTCGACCCGGCGAGCTGGTAGTACTGCTCCGGCTCAATCCCCTGCGCCCGGATGCTTCGCTCGAACGAGGAGACCATCTCGTCGGCCTTCTCGTCCACCATTACGCCCGGCACCTCGACCTCGGCCCCCTCGGCGACCACGTCTAGCACGCGTCCCCTGAACTCGGCCTCGACCCGCTGGTTCTCGGTCGCCTCCAGCTGCTCGCGCACCGCCCCTCGGAACTCCTCCAGCGTCTCGAACTCGCTCGCCTCCTTGGCGAACTCGTCGTCCAGAGGCGGCAGCTCACGCTCCTTGACCTCCTTGAGATGCACCCGGAACAGCACCGACTGTCCGCGCAGCGACTCCTCGGTGTAGTCCATCGGGAACGCGACCGCGAACTGCTTGCGCTCTCCGGCCGTCATGCCAACGAGGTTCTTCTCGAAGTCCTCCAGAAGCTCGCTGCGTCCGACCTCGATCATGTAGTCCTCGGCGTCGGCGCCCTCTAACGGACCACCAGTCATCTTCTCGCCCTTGAAGTCCATGACGATAAAGTCGCCCTCCTGCACCGGCCTGTTTTCGACCGCCGCGAGCGTAGCGAACTGCCCGCGCATCTCCTCGATCTGCTCCTCGACCTGCTCGTCCGCGACCTCGATTTCGCGCTTCGGGGCCTCGACACCCTTGTAGGCGCCAAGCTTCGCCTCCGGGCGCACCTCGACGGTGGCGGAGAACTTGAAGCCCTCCTCTTCGTCCAGAGTCTCGTCGAAATGGATCTCCGGGCGGTCTATCGGCCTGAGATCGGTCTCGACCACCGCTTCGGAGTACCAGTTCGGCAGGCTGTCCTGGAGCGCCTCCATGTAGAGGTAGTCGCGGCCGACGTGGTTCTCGATCATGCGCCGTGGCGCCTTCCCGGGGCGGAATCCCGGAACCCTGATCTGCTTCCTCAACTCGCGGACCTTCGCTTCGACGCCCTTCTTGACCGCCTCGGCGGGAACCTCGACGTCGAGGCGAACCTTGTTGTCCTCGATCTTCGTAACGTTAGCCGACATACGCCCCTATCTTCTTCTCGACCGACCTCAACAGCCGTCGCGCCTCCGCGAGAGCTGTGCGAGAGGCGGGACTTGAACCCGCACGCCCGAAGGCACTAGATCCTAAATCTAGCGTGTCTACCATTCCACCACTCTCGCTTGCCTGTAAATCTGGAGGAATTATAACAGTCGTATAACAGCCATCCCGACCTGTGCGCTAAGGGCGCAAGCTGCGTATTCGGACTCTAGCGATTAAATAATTAAATAAGAGAGCGCCGGAGCGGGTTCTCTAAACCCGCTCGGCCTGGACTACCAAGCGACCCGACTCCGGGCCTCCCCCATAGAGCCCGGGGCCCATAGTCCACCAGTCGGTGAGGCTCTCGGTGCAGGTCTGCAACGAGACCACGTCCTTACCCGGGACGGGGCGGGTAACCTCAGTCTGGGAAGGGCTGACGGCAAACTTAGCAAAAACCCTGTATTCGTAAACCGTGCCGTTGGTATCTGCGAGGTAGACCATGTCACCCTCTTGCATCAACGGCAACTCGTAGAGCTGGTAGTAGCTCTCGGTGCCCGGCCAGCCGACGCGGTGGCCCGCTATATAAGTGTTGGTGTCCTCCTCCTCCCAGGGGAACCCCGTGGAAGGCACCTTGATCGCCCCCGCATCCAAAGCAGGCTCGGAGGCGTCATTCCTGACCGTATGACCAAACACGCCCAGCTTGGGAACCGTCAGAAAGAGCGTAGGGTCCTGCGGAACCGGCACCGCTGGCTCGGCCTCCTCTTCCTCGGCCGCCGCTGAAGGAGTAGTCTCCTCCTCCGGCGGCGCCTCCTCGGGCGCGGCCTCCTCCTCCGGCGCCTCGACGACGGCCGGCGCTTCAGCCTGCACCAACGGCTCCTGCTGGCTCACCTCTTCGGCAGAGCCGCTCGAGAAGAGATACGCACCGCCGCCGAGGAGCATCACCAACAAGAGCACAAAGGTAAAGAGACCTACCCTACGCCTCTTTCTAAAGACGGCGTAGTCAGGGCGCTTCGTATCTATAACCCGGCGTTGCTTATCTAAGAGTGGCATATGGTTGCATTCTACCCCGTTTCGACGACAATGGCGCACTCGGCACCGAAATTTTTTCCGGCCCATACTCTACTCAAAGCTTCAAGGAGGAGCCAGAATATTCTCTGTACGTTTCCATAGCCTCAGGCACACCTGTGCCACCCTGTTGCTCTCCCAGGGTGACCACCTCAAGGTGGTCGCGGACGTCCTGGGGCGCGCCTCCGTCACAATCACCCTAGATACCTATAGCCACCTGATGCCGGGCTTCGGGGACGCGGCAGCGAGTGCGATGGACGACGCGCTATCTTTCATCTAGCGACGCAAGACTAGTATCTTGAAAACAGACAGATCCATTTCAAACAAGCTCTTCCGCATCGCTTGAGGCCTGTCTCGCGGCCGCCGACAGGTCTTGAACAGGGTCTGGAGTCTTTCTCCTACGCGGATAATCATCCCAGTAGTTAGAGTACTGACTGCTCTCTATAACCTGGAAAATAAGCTCCGAGTTTGGCAATCCTACAAGGTTTCCTGGAGCAACTAGAATCGGTTCCTTGGTGTTTAAAGGCGGTCTTCCATATACGGTCGTCGGCTCCCTAATGAGGAGATCGTGACCACGGTAATCGCGCAACACGCTCTTTTGCCGACCAAAACGATCTGTCTCCCTGCTCACGCGCCAGAAGATTTTTGATATGTAGCGATTCGCATCGGCGTAATCTAGAGCGTACTGTAGAGAATCAACACAGGTGCCCATCTTCTCGACCGAGGGAAAAGTGGAATCGCTTCTCTTGTGATCAAGCCCGTTCCTTACTGTTGCTAAGTCTGCCTTTAGCAACTTGTCAGCAATAATGTCGAACCCTTCAACGAACTTCGTTAACTCCCCCCGGTCACAATCCGCCCACAGTTCAGTGTGCGTGAACGGGAAAATCTGTTCGGCGTCTTCCACGAAAGCCGGAAGGTACTTCTCATCGCGCTTATACTCAGCAGCTTCTCTCTCAAGCAACGACCGCATCCAGCGGCGAGCTTGGCTCAGGTAAACTAGTAGGTCTCCAAGAGTGTTACTGCCTGTGTTGCTCCACGCAGATTGATGTTCGCCACTAGAGACATAGGGACCTAAGGTCCTTCCGACACTCGCCAGGGCAGAGCCCGAGTCGTAGCGAAACCGATTACGTGTGTTTATGTAATGGTCTGAACTGAGCAGCCAAACAGCATATGAGATGAAATCTTCAAGGAAACCTCCACCGACACGAACAGATTGACACCCTGGCTGCGTATTTCTTCACGATCGTCTTCCGTACGGATGGTGTTCGTTTGCAGCAGAGTGTCCTTGAACTGCGTCAACCGAGTACGCAGGCGTGGGTACTTGTCATCATACCGGGAAGGGTTGAAGCCGAACTTCCACAGAAAACGGTTTACCAGTTGCTCCCGTGCCTCGTTCGGGACGACAGCAAGATTCACCTCATTAGCGATGGAGAGCGCCACAGGCCTACTTGACAGGACCAAATCCCTTACCACTTCGGCCGGGCCATGCTCTTGAATATACTCCATTAGGACATCCCGAGATAAGCCTTCTACTGGTTTACCCAGTTTCCAACTCAACTCCTCCATTAAACCTTGCGACTCGTACGTCTCCCAGATCGACAGCATGAGAGTCACAAGAGGATACCGCCGTTGCGCTCTTAGCCCGAAGGACGATACCTCAACAAAGGAATCCCAACGATTCAGTTTCGAGAAGCGAACTTGAGCGGATCGCATCTCACTAAGAGGGATTACTATATCGTTGTTGTACACGCAGTCATCGATCAAAGTGACCAACTCGTCGTCGCGAAGTAGAAGCAACATCTGCAGCTGCTCTGCCTCTGACAGTTGACCAGCTACCTGTTCAGCAGATCCCTCCGCTGCCCTCTTCTTACGAGGTGGCGACCCCAAAGTCTGTCGCAACCAAGCTCGGTTCGAAGACTTTAGCGCAGTAGCCAACAACGTTGTGCGTTCATCTCCTACAATAGCGTCACCTAAGAACGCGGGTAGGTCATAATATCTACGTACCCTCGGTCTCTCGCCCTTCCGATGCAGCCCTTGGAGCGCTTCCGACCACTCTGAAACAGGCCCCAGGCGACGTGCCGCTACAGAACGCAACCTATTGAAAGCTTCAAAGACAGCGATTCGTGGTGGGTCCATCATCACGTGATGGACGGTGGTGCAACCAGTATCTGAGCAGTGCCAAAGCGGAGCAGCCATAAATGGAATCAAATACCGTGTTTCGCGACTCGTCAGCAGCCCTAGAGGACCAGAGAGCAGGGAGCCAACCTGATATACGCCTTGCGGCGTCCCTTCAAGCAAAGTGGCGACCTGATCAGGCTCTAAGTACCTAACCTCCCGGTTGTGATGCAAAGAGTCGTTGAACTTGTCATAGAGTAGTCGTCCAAAACGATACGGCCAGCGCAACCTTGTCTCCAAGAGTTCCGCATTGATCAGGCTACGGATACCCTCTAGGTCCGATTTTTCCAGGTCAATGAGCAAATCATGGTAGTACATCTGTCCGAAGACAGCCAAGTGTACATCACCCGGAGGATAGGACTGTTTAACTTCGGAATCTAATTCCATGTACGCTTGGCCAGCCTCGGTCAGGGTGATCAACTCTTCCCACAAGGGCGCAGCTGCGTAGTTGGAGGGGAAAATAGCTCTCTGCGCGTATTGATGAAGATTGAATGCGTCCTCAAGACGTTCTAGGTTGGGGAAACCGTCTAGCCACCCCTCTATCTCAGACGCTGATTTCCAATACATACTCACCCCCGCTACGAAAAGGTTCACCCGGATAGTGGTAGTTGTAGCACAATCAGTTTCTTGAATTCGTTCCAACACGAACTCGTATCGAGGCTATTCAATATACTACTAACTTCACCGCAACATCCTCAAGACGACCGCAATACGATTGCAGTAAGAGAGGCTCGGGTAGTACGCCGAGCCTTGCTCCTAAACGGGGTGACCGACGGGGCTCGAACCCGCGACCTTCGGGACCACAACCCGATGCTCTGCCAACTGAGCTACGATCACCAAGCACCGTCGAACGACGGTCCCACTATTTTACCAGCAACCGCTCTGATTGCGTAAGGCTTTGACGTGGAGACTTTATTAGGGGCTCTACCTCCGGTAGGTTCTCCCCACCCGGCCGTACCTGGTCGAAGGCTCGCTCCGGCGGTAGCCGGTTGGGGCACGTCTCGGTGTGTTGGATCAAGGCCGGCAGGGATGAACGCCAGTTCCGGAGACCCTCCCTTTCAGCGTCTAATAAGGTTCGGAGGTACTCCCACTGTATTCGGCGTTGACCTCGGAGCGCCACTCGATCAGGGCCCTGCGCAAGCTGTCCAGCTCCGCTTTGTTACGCATGTTCACGATGTTGTTGCGTTCGAGCGGGTCTTCGGAGAGGTCGAAGAACTCCTCGGGCTGAGTGTTGTAGTGGTAGATGTATTTCTCGTAGCCCTGGATGCTCGCCAGGCATTTGCGGTTGCTGATGCAACTGAAGTTTAGGGTGCGGTCCTCGGGGATTTGACCCAGCAACGAGTAGCCGGGGTACTCCCCGTTCTCCACCTCGTAACCGAGCATATCTACTATGGTGGGCAGGATGTCCATCTGGCTCGCCAGCCCCTCGACCCGCTGGCCTTCGTCGAACTGTCCCGGGTCGTGGACGATCAGGGGCACCTTGATGCCCTCCTCGTAGGGCGTGTCACCGTGCATGGAGCGGTCGTGCTCCCCGAACCCCTCCCCGTGGTCGCCGAAGAGAACGAAGATCGTCTCCTCGTACAGCCCGAGCTCCTTGTACTGCTCGAAGAGACTCTCCAAGAAGATGTCCTGCAGCCTCAAACAGTTGTGGTAGGCGTCCAACTCGCCCTCGCCGGGGAAGTCCTTGCTCCCGTGGCGCGTCCCGTAGCACTCGTAGGGGTAGTGCCCCGTGCCCGTGAAGTACTCTGCCATGAACGGCTCGTCCCCGCGTTCCCTGAGCCAGTCCTCGCTCGGCCCGAGCATCACGTCGTCCTCGTAGCCGAAGGTGTTCGTCACCTGGTAGCCCGTGGTGTCCATGGTCTCCACGGGATAGAACTCCTCGTACCCGAAGCCCTCCACAACGGCCCCGAAGTTGTCCATCGCGGCGTTCGTCGAGGCGAAGAAGACGGTCTTGTAACCCCGCTCTCTCAGGAGTTCGGCGAGACACTGGGCGGGGACGCCGTCGGTCTCGAACTCCGGGCCCGGGTAGAGGGGCGGCTCGACCCCGCAGTTGACCGAGACGCTCGCCTTGGAGGAGCGCGGTACGGTCGTGTACGCCCGCTCGACGAAGAGGCTCTCTTTGGACAGCTCGTCGAGGAATGGTGTGGTCTCCAGGTCCTGGTTATAGGGGGTTACCGACTGCGCGCGGGTTGACTCCAGGTGGACGAGGACGACGTTGCGCTTCTCGGTCTGGGAGGTGGGCGCGAGGGTAGCGTTGAGGGCCGGGTTCTCGGCGACCGCTGGGGCGCCCGGGTCCTCGTCAGCCGTCGCCTCCTCTACCCCCGTCAGTAACAGGTTCAATACCGGGTCCCTGGCCAGCGAGGTCGTACCGGTCAGCAGGGAGAGGAAGACGAAGCCGAGAGCGAGGCCCCAGAGCCCGAGCCAACTCCACAAGGGGCGCAAGATCACCCCGGACGGGAACCTTCCCGCGGCGCCTGCCCACCACTCGACGAGGAGCGTTATGACCAGGGGACCAAGAGTAGCGTAGAAGACGGCGGCCGCGAGGAGGCCCCAGGCCCAGGGGGATATATCGTAGAGGAATATAGGCATAAGCTCCTCGACCTTCGGGATCCACTCGGCTACCATGCTGTAGTCGAGCGTGGTACCGGTCTCCCGGAAGTACTGGTGCGCCACCGTGCCCGCGACCACCACGAGGATCGTCACGGCGTGGAAGAGCAAGATCACGACCCACCGCGATACCCCTCTGCGCGCCACGGCGAAGAGTCCAATCCAGAACATCGCATACCCCAGACCAAAGAACACGTCCGACTGCATAAGGCTCAACGTCTGCCAGACTCCCTCGTTTCCCGACATCGAGACGACGTCGGTGGCCTTCAAAGAGAGGCTGTAGACGAGGAAAGGCACCAGTAGACTGAGCAGGTAAACCCAGTCCCGGCGACCCAAAATCGAACCCAAAAACCTGAAAGTCTTCAACCCGTTAGATCTCCTAAGCAGCGAAATGCGAAGAGTTTATAGGATTCCGCGAACGTTTGATAGAAACGGGCGGTTGGCTAGGGAGCAACCAACGCGAGAAACTGAACTCCTGGACATCGCCCGGCCTCGTCGAGATCCACGATTTCAGCCTTCTTCTACTTGCTCTTGCGTGTGTTCCAGAGATCACGCGCCCTCGGGGTCCTCCCCTTCTTGTAGTTACCACTAACCGTCAAACTACCACCACGCCGCCCGTTCCCTCCATCGGGCGTGGCCGGATCGAATCCTTCCAGGTACGCTCTTCGGTCATTGCCAGCTTCTCAAATGGAGGGGCGCTACGGAGAACCAGCGGCGCCGGGCTCTCCCAGGCTTGTCTGCAACCCTGCTAGCACGGCCTCCGCCTCGGCATCTCTAAGCTGAAAGGTCGCGCCGTCCACCATGTGTAGTGTCACCCTGCTCGTCCCGCTCGTTGCTCTGTCCTCGACCGTCGCCCAGGCGACCTGCCCCAGGTTGATCAGTACGTAGTCCCCACGAGTGCTGGATACTTTGATGAGCGCCACGTCTCTTGCTCCTTTGGTCCCTTGCTCTGTCCCCCGTACGCTATACCCCGCTGCGTATACCACTACTCGGGCACAGGCAGCATGGGAACCTCATCTACCGAAGGCCGAGGCTTCATCGTAGACGTCCGGGTTGCGGTCTCCGAAGGAGTGGGAGCACTCCGTCAGTCGCTTCTCGCGCCGGGAGCGCCCGGTATCTATATCGGCGTGGATCAGGGCCTCCCCAGCCGGACCACCGAAGGCGAGTACACCGCCGGTCGGGTCCACGATGCAGCTACGCCCCTGGTAGCCGTCCTCCACGCGGTTGGCGCAGGCGACGAAGATGCGGTTGGCGTTGGCGTGCGAGATGGCATGCACGTTCAGCATGGTGAGCCCGCCCCGGCGCCGCTCTTCCGGCACCCAGTCATCGGGGGCGTTGGAAGGGATGCAGAGGAGGTCGGCGCCGCGCAAAGCGAGGGTACGGGCCGCCTCGGAGAACCAGGCGTCGTAGCAGATGAGGACCCCAACCCTACCCAGAGGTGTCTCGAAGACCGGTAGCTCGCGACCCGCCTCGTAGAGCAGCTTCTCCCCGTCCCACAAATGCGTCTTCCGGTAACGCCCGAAGAAGTTCGGACCGACGACAACGGCGGAGTTGTACAGGAGGTCTCCCTCCCTCTCGAGGAGGCCGCCGACTACGAAGATGCCATGCTCCTCAGCGGCCTCTCGCCAGGCTCGTACCGTAGGTCCACATGAGTCCCCCGCTTCTTCGGCGAGGCCGAAGGCCTGTTCATGGGAGAGGTCGCAGCCGGAGTTTGCCAGCTCGGGGAGGACGACGAGGTCGGCGCCGGCGGCGGAGGCTTCGAGGATGGCGGACGCGGAGCGCTCCCTGTTGGCCTCCGGGTCGCCGTCGCGGAGAGCGTACTGGGCACAGGCGATTCGCACCTTACACGCCCTCCTGGCGGAGATGCTCGACCTCGCCCTCGAAGAGCTCGACCGTGCCCTCCGGCGTCTCCAGGAGCAGGGCTCCCTCGGGGGTGAGGTCGGCGGCCCGCCCTACGAGAATCTCCCCAAACCTGCGCACCCGCACCGGCCTCCCGAGGGTGCAGTTCAGAGCTCGCCAGTCGTCGAGGACGGCTCCGAAGTCTTCGATTCTCGCCAGCGCAGCATCCAGCTCCGAGAGGAGAACACCGAGCAGTTGCGTGAGGTCTACATCGCGTCTCAGTTCCGAGCGAAGGGTGGCGATCTCGCGATCGGGGACAACCAGGTCTTCGGGGTCGAGGTTGGCGTTGAGACCGACGCCGAGGATGATGAAGTCCAGGCGGCGGCTCCCCTCGTCGGGGCCAACGCGCTTCGCGGCGACGGGTACGTTCTGGGTGCTCGACTCGGCGAGGATACCGCAGATCTTGCGCCCCGAGACGAGCAGGTCGTTGGGCCACTTTATCCGGGCCTCGACCCCGAACCCCCAGAGCGCCCTCGCCACCCCGACGGCGGCGGTCTGGGTTATGCGGGGCGCGAGCCGGGCCGGTAGCTCCGGCCGGAGGACGAGCGAGAACCAGAGCCCGCCGGCGGGCGAGCCCCAGCTACGCCCGAGACGGCCCCGGCCACCCTTCTGGACCCGTGAGATCACCAGCGTCCCGTGCCGGGCGCCCTCGTGGGCAAGCGCCCGGGCACGCTCCTGGGTAGAGCCGATCTCCTCGTGGAAGTCCACCCGGGCCGCGAGTGGGCTCCCAAGCCGCTCTACCGTCTCTATACTCAACACGTTCACCCGACCCCCGCCTCCTCGAAGGTCGCCATCTCGCCGAGCACGCGCGCCGCAGCCTGGACGACCGGCACCGCGAGGAGGCCGCCCGTGCCCTCCCCGAGGCGCATCGAGAGGTCCAGGAGTGGTTCGAGGTCGAGGTGCCCGAGCGCCACCGCCGCCCCCGGTTCGACCGAGAGGTGGCCGGCGATCAGGTAGCCCGCGCAGTCCGGGACGAGGGCGTGAGCCACGAGCGCCGCCGAGTTGGAGACTACGCCGTCGAGGACCACCGGCACCCCGTAGACCGCGCCCATGAGCACGATGCCGGCGATTGCCGCGTGCTCCAGGCCCCCGAGCGCGGCGAGCACGCCTATGGGGTCGGTGGGGTCCGGCCGGTGGAGCTCCAGCGCCTCCTCGACGACGCGGACCTTCAACCGGAGCGTCTCGTCGTCTACACCGGTGCCGCGTCCGGTCGTCCCGGCCGGGGGACGGCCGGTGAAGGCAGAGACGAGGGCGGCGGCGGGCGTGGTGTTACCTATGCCCATGTCGCCGGTGACGAGCAGGTCTACGCCTCCGCTTTCGATCAACTCCTCCGCCACACCAGCCCCAGCCATGATGGCCCGCGCCGCCTCCTCCCGGCTCATCGACGGACCGGCGCTCAGATCGTCCGTGCCGGGCCGGACCTTCGCCCCCCGAAGCAGTGGATGCCGTCCCAGTTCCGAGGCCACCCCCACGTCGAGCACGCTGACCCGCGCCCCGACGGTCTTCGCGATGGCGTTTACCGCGGCGCCCCCGGCGCAGAAGTTCTCGACCATTGCGGCGGTAACCTCTTTGGGCCAGGGCGAGATACCGCGGGCGAGAACGCCGTGATCGCCCGCGCAGATCACCACCGCCGGGTCCCCTGGTACCGGCGGCGGGACCTTCGTCGCCATCCCCGAGAGCCGCGCTCCCAACTCCTCTAGCCTCCCGAGGCTCCCTGGCGGCTTGGTGAGCGTCAGATGCCGCTCCCGCGCGTTGGCCGCCGCTTCCCCGTCGGTGGGCCGGACCTCTCCGGCAAGCTCGCTTACCCGGTCTTCGAGGGCCATCGCCTAGTGGTGGCCGTGAGAGTGGCCTAGCTCGTCAGGGTGATAGTGGGGTGTCGCGGGGGCGCCGACCTTCTCCTCGAAGCCGGGGAGGGCGACCCGGTGGACGCAGACGTCGCAGTTCATCCGGATGTCGCCCTTTATGGCCTCGCGGTAACGATCCAGCACCAGGTCGGCGACCTTCTCGTGCGGCCCGAAGTAGCCCGCGTAAGAGACGGCAACTTCGGGATCTCCGGCGGCGAACTCCTCGCTCTGCTCCCGGATGCGCTCCTCCAAGACACCGGTGAAGAGGAAGTAGGAGAAGACGGCGATTTTCTTGGCGCCGAGTCTCTTGAGACGCTCCAGTCCTTCGAACACGTTCGGGGGGGTCATGCTGACGTAGGCGGTCTCGACCATCGGGTACGCACGGCCCTCGTAGAAGAGGCGCGAGACTTTGGCGAGGTCCGAGTTTGCGTCCGGGTCTGAGGAACCGCGGCCCACGACGAGGACGGTGGTCTCCTCCTTCTCGTCCTCCGGGACGACGGCGGAGATCCGCTCGTCCATCAGGGAGAGTAGCTCGGGCCGGATGCCCAGAGCGCGTCCGTATCCGAAGTCGACGTCCGGGTGACTCCTCTTCTCGCGGACCAGGGTAGCGGGGATGTCGTCCTTGGCGTGGCCGGCGGCGAGGAGCATCAGGGGGACGGCCGCAATATGGCGCGCTCCGCCCTGCGCCAGGCTGCTGACGCACTCGGAGATTGGGGGCCGCGAGAGCTCGATAAATCCGCCCTCGATGGGCAACCCTGGGCTACGCTCTCTCACGAGCGCTACCAATTCATGAAATTCGCGCGCTCCGCGCGGGTCACGGCTCCCGTGCCCTACGACGAGGAGCGCAGGTTCGGTGTTGCTGCCGGTTCTTCTGTTCTTACTATTGAGGTCTATTAAATTGCGCACGTTGAATCCTTTCTTCGTGATCTATGAAGATGCAGCTTTCCGGTCCTGGCGGCAGTCTCCCGCAGACGTTCCCCCGTACTCGCTCGTAGGCTGTAAGCGAGGCGTGTGGCGCCTCTTCGAAAGTTCGACACGGGCCCTCCAAGGCTACGCCGTACTCCGGCAAGAGTACTCATCTTCGCACCCTGCTGGAGTCAGCGAGTTTTCGGTCTTCGCAAGGCAGGTTAGCAGGCTTGGCAAGCCGCCTTCGAGCGTGTGAGGCAGAGACAGCACCACGCTACCCCTCTCTCCCGGCACTCTCTCCGTCACCCTCAAAGTACAAGAGCGCGTTCAACGCAGCCGCCGCAACCGCGGAACCGCCCTTGGGGCCATAGTTAGCAACGGAGGGCAGCCCGCTCTCTACCAGGGCCTCTTTTGACTCGGCGGCGCCCACGAACCCGACCGGGAGCCCGACGACCAGCGCCGGGGTCGCATCCAACTCCAGCAACTCGAAGAGCGCGGTGGGCGCGTTTCCGACTACCCAGAGAGCGCCGGGTCCGACCTCTTGCGCCGCGAGCCGGAACCCGGCCGCGGAGCGGGTGATGCCAAGACGTTCGGAGAGCTCCTTCGCGCGCGGGTCGGAGACGCAGCAGAGCGTCTCGCGGGCGGTGATACCGGTGGCGACCATGCCGACGTCCGTAACTACAGAAGCGCCGCGGTGGAGGGCTTCGAGGCCCGCTTCCAGAGCCGCTTCGTCGAGGACTAGGGTCTCGGCGTATTCAAGGTCGGCGGATGCGTGGATCACGCGCTCCGTCACGGCCCGGCTCAGCGGCCCGAGGCGCGAGAGGTCCACGAGCCCGCGCAGAATGCGCATACTCTCTATCTCTATGGGATGGACCCGCCTCACGCCTCCTCCAGGAGAATCTCGATGCAGGCAGAGACGGGGCAGACCTCCGCGCACTCGGCGCACCCCGAGCAACGGTCTTCGAGCACGATAAGGGGCGACACGTCTTCCCTCGGGGCGGGCTGTATCGCCTTCTCCGGGCAGGTCTTTATGCAGGCGCCGCAGCCCGCGCA
>CADCVG010000072.1 GCA_902806075.1 uncultured Rubrobacteraceae bacterium | reverse complement strand
GTCGAGTGACCTTACCGTTGCCCTACCAGCTCCGCTGGCCATGCGTCTCTCCCTCTCCGTCGGTCACGGTGCCACGTAGCGCCCTCCGGCGCAAAGGCCAAACTATAGCTCATTCACCATCAGAAGGACTCCGGTACGCCAGCGACGCTAGCCAAGGAGCGGCCATGGCGCCTTCTCGAAGGACTTCTTCGGAAAGGTCTCGCCTATAGCCTTCGTCGGCGCGCTCGGTAGATAGACGAGCAGCGATCGCGGCCACCTTATCGCGGCCACGAACTGCCGCGGTTGCGTGGTCGCCCCGGGCCTCGACTATCGAAAGTGTCTACTACAGTAATTGCTAAGACCTGGTCTCTAGAGCAGGCCGTACGCTTGCGCGCCTTGCGGTTACATCGAATCAATAGGCATCATAGGTACATTAGAACTCATTCCATAGAGGAGAGCATGTGAACCAGGACAGCCCGCAGCGGCAAGGAAGCAGCGACGACGAGGGAATCGAGCGAATCAACGCCCTTAGTGATGGGGTCTTCGCTATCGCCATAACATTACTGGTGCTAAATATCGAGGTGCCCAACGATATACCAGCGAACCTTGTGACCCAAGAGCTGCCAGGTCAGTTGGCTGCGCTGGTGCCGGATCTCCTGAGCTACGCGATCAGCTTCCTTGTGATCGGCTCTTACTGGATGGCCCATCGTGCCATATTCCAGGGCATCAGAGCTCTCAAAAGAGGGCTGATCTGGCTGAACATTCTGTTTCTGATGTTTGTGGCGTTCCTGCCATTCCCGACTGCCCTGCTGGATGAGTACCCTAACTACCAGCTACCAGTTGCGCTCTACGCCGGTAGCTTGGCCGTCGCTAGGCTGCCCTTGACCGCGATATGGTGGTACGCGACGCACAACCGACGCCTGATACACGAGCACTTGGACGCGAGAACGGTAAAGTTGCACCGCATCCGTGGCTTGGCGATCCCGTTGGTTTTTCTGCTCTCTATAAGCCTCTCTTTCATCAGCACAACGGCCGCCATATTTTCCTGGGTTCTCTTGTTCGTGATCGACTTCGTTGTCTTTGGCGTAGGCCGCCTCCGGCAGGAGTGAGCGCAGCAGGCGTAATGACGTTGAGCCACAGGCACTTGATAGCTCACATCTCGTTTCGTGCGCGGGTCCTCATCGAGGCTCTCTCCGGTTGACGCGCGGATGAACCTCTCTAACTCGAGTCTCTAAGGGCTTCCAGGGCAAGCAGTATTGCAGCGACGCCGCTGGAGCTAACGATGTTGCCGACTCGTATCTCTTTCAACATCTCGCCAACGGGTACGAGCGCGACCTCGACCCGCTCGTACTCGTCAGGGCTTGGGGGTGAGGTTAGCTCTACGCCGCGGGCGAGGTAGAGGTACGCCCAGTTGTCCTTGAGGCTTGGCGAGGAGGCCAGAGAGCCCAAAGGCTCCCACTCGCCGCCCCCATAGCCGGTCTCCTCCATTAACTCCCGCCGGGCCGCCTTCTCGGGGTCCTCGCCCTCCTCGACGAGACCCGCCGGTAGCCCAAGCTCGATCCTCTCTATCGGCGGTCGGTACTGGCGCACGAGCACGACCTCGTTCGACCTGGTCAGCGGGAAGATGATCGCCGCGTCCGGACGTTCGAGCACGTAGTACGGATCCTTTACGGCCCCGTCCGGCAACCGCAACCTGTCCGAGCGCACGGTGAAGTACGGCGTCTGCATGAGACTCTCCGAAGAGAGCCGCTCCCAGTGCCCGGTCTCAGACAACCCGGCCGCCGTCGCCGGCGAGTACCTCGGGCAGGTCTCGGGTAAATGCGCTCCGGGCCATCACCCTGTCGCAGCCGAGCTCGCGGGCCGCGACGGCGAGGTCCTTCTGGACGTGGGAGAGGAAACCAACCACGGGCACGTCCTTCAATGCTTGGTCTGATTTGATCTCCCTGAGCAGGTTCAGAGGCTCGTAGCGTGCCGAGTTGAGGTCGAGGACGAGGAGGTCCGGCGGGGAGGAGGATGCCTGCTCGATGAGCTTCCTCGGGCTGCGCGGGAAGAGGGTCTCGACGCCGAGAGTATTGGCGGTCTCGGAGATCTTGCTCTTGAACAACAGGTCCTCGACTGCGGCTACAATCCTACGCGCCACGATACATGTCCCTCCATCCTCTCGGGTCTCTCTGGCTTTGCTCACACATTCTACTCCCTGGTGGTGCGGTATCCTGACTCAATGTCCGTATTCGACGTCAGGGTCAGGGAAAAGTTCTCGAAGGCTTCGGAGAATCTCGGGCGTACGAAGACCGCCCTCTCGCACTTCGGGCCGTTTCTAAGGCCGCGCAAGAAGGGGCTACTTCTGGCGCTTCTCCTATTGCTTGTGGAGACGGGGACGAGCCTCGCCCAGCCGTGGCCGCTCGCCCTGATCCTGGACTACGTCCTCGGCGACCAGACGCTTCCCATCTCTTTGAGCCAGCCGGTCCTGCTCGCCGTAATCGCCGGGCTGGTCGTCGTCATCGCCACGACCAGCCGGGGCGTCACCGCCTCCCGGCGCTATCTCCTCTCGAAGCTCGGCCAGGAGACCGTCTTCGACATGCGCGACGCGCTCTATCGCAAGGTCCACGCTCTAGGTCTCGACTACCACGGCAAGAGGCGGACCGGCGATACCATCACCCGCGTCACCGGCGACGTCAAGGAGGTTCGGAGCCTGCTCGTAGACTCCATCGTCGAGGTCGGCTCTTCCTTTCTAGTATTGATCGGGATGCTCGTGGTGATGGTGTGGCTGAACTGGCAGCTCACCCTGCTCGCGCTCCTCACCGTGCCGTTCCTCTTCCTGGCCGTCAAGCGCTACCGGCTCGCCCTTATAGAGAGGATGCGCGTGGTGAGGGCGAAAGAAGGAGCGATAGCATCGGTCATTCAGGAGGCCGTAACGAGCATACGCGCCGTCAAGATCTTCGCCCGCGAGAACGACGAGATAGACCGCTTCCGCAAGGAGAGCCGCGACTCTCTGACCGCCAGCGTAGACTCCTCGAAGATAGAAGCGAAGTTTAGCGTCCTGCTCGGCGTCGTCGGTGGGATAGGGACCGCGCTCGTCGTCTACTTCGGTACCCGTCAGGTGCTCGCGGGAACTTTGAGCGTTGGCGGCCTGACGGTCTTTATCTCCTACCTCGGGCTCTTCCTCTCTCCCCTTTGGGCGCTCTCCCGACAGGTCAACCAGATCGGGAAATCCCTCGTCTCCGGCGAGCGCATCGTCGAGCTCCTAACCGCCGAACCTACCGTAAAAGAGGACCCGAACGCTCGTCACACGCCGCCGTTCGAGGGCCGCGTGACGTTCGAGGAGGTCTATTTTTCTTACGAAGCCGAGGCCGGGGGGGTGTTGCGCGGGATGAGCTTCGAGGCCGAGCCCGGAAGCCGGGTCGCGCTCGTGGGGGTGAGCGGGGCGGGCAAGACCACCGTAACCAGCCTCCTCGCCCGCCTCTACGACCCGCAAGGGGGGCGGGTTCTCGTCGATGGCGAGGACATAAAGGAGTACACCTTGAAGTCTTTGCGCGACCAGATCTCTTTCGTCCCCCAGGAGCCGATGCTCTTCCGGGCCACGGTCGCCGAGAACATCGCCTACGGCAAACCCGGGGCGGCGATGGAGGAGATCGAAGAGGCAGCCCAACTCGCCGGCGCTGATAGCTTCATCCGGGAGATGCCCGAGGGCTACGATACAGTGCTCTCGGAGCGGGGCGAGAGCCTCTCGGGCGGGCAGCGCCAGCGCGTCTCCATCGCCCGCGCGATGCTGCGCGACGCCCCCATCCTGATCCTCGACGAGCCCCAGGCGAGTCTGGACGCCGAGGCAGCCGAAGCCATCGAGGCCCACTGGCGAGAGCTAACCGCGGGTCGCACTACCTTCGTCATCGCCCACCAGCTCAGGCTCGTCAAGGACGTCGACAAGATACTCGTGATCGAAGACGGTCGAGTCGCCGAGGCCGGCACCCACGACGATCTCGTCGCCTCCGGCGGTCTCTACTCCAGGCTCTACGCCCTGCAAGAGCGCCCCGCCGTGCAGTCGTAGAGAGGGGGAGATATTGAGAGAGCTACTAATAATCAGCATAGTCCTGACGCTCGTCGTAGCCGCTATCTACGTCTCGTTCTCGTAGCGTCCGCGGACGCCATTCCCCGGGAGGCCCTATCAAATGATCCAGCTAATCTCCGTCGCGGGCGCCCTCGCGATCCTCGTGGCCTATGCAGCGAACCAGCTGCGTTATATGGGTCCGCCGAACCTCTCGTACGCGCTGCTGAACTTCGCCGGCGCGGCTATCCTGGCCGTAGTCGCGGTCATCGAGGAGCAGTGGGGCTTCCTACTGCTCGAAGGGATCTGGGCTCTGGTAAGCCTCTGGGCGACCATGAAGCTCTTGAAGGGTAGGTCGTCGGCGAAACCTCCTCGCTGAACCCGACCGTTGGTCTCGGGACATCGTATCCGCGCCGAACTTCGGGTTGGGGTGCTATTCAGGAGTGTCCTATTCCTCGTGCTCGCGCACGACGACCTGGGCGACGCGGGACCCATCTACCTCGTCTACGCGCAGCGTGTAGCCATCTAGGACGACCTCGTCGCCGATCTCGGGGGGGCGTCCGAGGTAACCGAGGACGAGGCCGCCGATGGTGTCGAAGTCCTCACTCGTAAAGTCGGAATCCAGGGCCTCGTTGGCGAGTTGGATCGGGGCGCGGCCGTCTATCGAGTAGGAGCCATCGCCCAACTTCCGGACGGACGGTTCCTCCTCGTCGAACTCGTCTCGGATCTCGCCGACGATCTCCTCCAGGATGTCCTCGACGGTGAAGAGCCCCTCGAAAGAGCCCCACTCATCGATGACGATAGCCATCTGGATCTCCTGCTCCTGGAAGTCCTCCAAAATCTCGTCAATGCGCCGGTTCTCGGGGACCGTCAGGACCTCGCGCATGAGGTCTTTAACGGTAACTTCAGCCTCCAGGCCGCCGTGGGTTTCGATGGCGCGCAGGACATCCTTGACGTGTACTGCCCCGATGATCCTGTCGATGGAGTCGTCCTCGAAGATCGGGTAACGGGTGTAAGCACCCGCCGCCACCATCGAGACAAGCTTCTTCAGCCCCATCTCGGCCGGGAGCGCCACGACGTTCGGCCTCGGCACCATGATCTCCCGCGCCCGGGTCTCCTCGAGCTGGATGACCGCGTTGAGCATGCCCTCCTCGTCCTCTTCCAGGATGCCCTGCCTGGTCGACTGGCCGAAGATCATGCGCAACTCCTGCTCGGAGTGGGTCTCCTCGGTCTCGGAGGCCGGCGGGATACCGAAGGCCCTCACGAAGGCGTTGGCCGTCCCGTTGAAGACGTAGGTGGCAGGCAAGAAGAGGTAGTAGAAGAATTTCATGAACGGCGCCACGAGCAGCGAGGTCCCCTCCGGCTTGACGATAGCGACGCTCTTGGGCGCCAACTCACCGAACACCACATGCAGAAAGGTGATGATCCCGAAGCCTATGACGAAGGCGACGGCGTGGACCAGGCTCTCCGAGAAGAGAGGCGCGAGCAGCGGGTCGATGAGGCGAGCGATCGCCGGCTCGCCCAAGGCGCCCAGGCCCAGCGAGGAGATCGTGATGCCGACCTGGCACACAGCGAGGTAGGAGTCGAGCTTTTGGGTGGCCTCTTTGACCAGACCGGCCGACATCCGGCCCTCCTGCACCATCGACTCGACCCTCGTCGCCCTGAGCTTCACGAACGCGAACTCCGCCGCAACGAACAACCCATTCAAGGCCACCAGAAGAAGCGCGGCGAAGAGCTTGAGCCCCGAGAAAACTATCCCTTCCAAGAAACCCTCCCAATCGAACGCGTTGGCCCGCGCCGCCGGGGGAGCCCTGAGTAGGGCTCCCCCGACAGCGCGCCGGTACTTTGTGTCTCCTCGCGTTCCACGATGATGCCCCCGAAGATACCCTACGCCTCCCCCTTTGGCAAACCAGATGTCCGGGACGCCAGTCTATGTAGAGCAACTTTTTGTCCAGTTCGTTCCGGAGCGGCTCCCCGTCCAGGTAGCGCCGGAGGCGTGGCGATGACGCTCTCTCCTAAGAGCGCCGTTTGCGCTCGTATTGGAGTTTTCGAAGGGAGGTACGCCTGATCCCACTCCCTGCCCCGCCTGCTGGCCACTTGACAACGCCGGTCTCGTCACTCTAAACTTCTGCTCCATGTTGCACTGGGCCGAAGCGCCGGACCGGTGGCTACCAGAGGGGGGAAAATATGCGCTTTCGTCGTTGGGCTGCCTTTGCGGTCCTCTGCTTGGTCCTTGGTTTTTTACTCGTCCTCGGTCCCGTCAACCCGTATGAGGCTCGGGCCAACGAGGCTGAAGAACAAAGGTTCTTGGAGCTTATAAATGGGTACCGGCAGGCCAACGGCCTCGGCCCGCTCGCCCCGTCTGAGACGCTCTCCAGGGCCGCCGAGCGTCACTCGGAAGACATGCAGACCTACGGCTTCTTCTCCCACACAACCAAGGCGAGCTCTTATTATCCCGTCGGTTCCAGCTTCTCCGACCGCCTGACCCGGGAGGGCTACCCTACGGACAACGCTTACACCGCCGAGAATATAGCCTCGGGCTACACCACCGCAGAAGAGGTCTTCGAAGCCTGGCGACTCTCGCCGGGCCACAACGTCAACATGCTCGACAGAAACTACACGGCCATAGGCATAGGACAAGTTGGCACCTACTGGACGACTGACTTCGGCTCTGTGGTCGACTCCGCTCTATCGGCTTCCGAACCCCAAAAGCCCGACGGCGAGACCGAGACTCCGGCCGCCAAGCAGCCAGCCGCGCCCCAAACGCCCGCCGAACTAGAGACAGTCAAGCCGGAGACAACCGAGCAGGCTCCGGTCACGCAGCCCCACGCGAATCGACCCGCCGTCGAGCCACCGGGCAGCGAGCAGGCGCAGGCCGCGCCCGAGGAGGAAGCGGCGCTCCAGACGGCCTCCTTCACGCCACCCGCCGCCGAAGGTTCCGCCACAGAGCAAAGCAACGTGGAAGAGCCCCTCACCGCAGAGACCGCGCAATCCTCTGACGGGGAGCAAGCCATCAATGAACCGGCCGACGCCGAGACCAACGCGCAGGCCTCCCACGCCGCCTCCACCGAGGAAGACGACCAGGAATCCTCCGCCACAGAAGCCGGGTCTGCACAAGCCAACTCCACGGAAGATGAGGCTACGAAAACCGCATCCGCAAAAGTTGATACCGCAGAAGCTGCCTCCGAGGATGCCGTCCAGGGGGCAGACTCCGACGGTGATGCCCCAGGCAAAGCCCCGACCGCGATGAAGGAGCTCCCCAAAACGGGCGGCGTCCAGCTCCCGTTGTGAGTAGGCGGCGGCGAACGCGCGAGCCTTGCGGAGCATCTCCCCCGACAGCCCGTGCCGGGCCGCCTCGGCGTTCATCCCGCCGTAGCCGACCCCGTGGGGGTGATCGTCGAGGCTCTTACGGCCGACCGCGTGGAAGTGGCGGAGCCGGGCGATCACATCTCCGGCGCGGGTGCGTGTTGTTGGGGGGGGCAGGCAGCGGGGACCAGTCAATCGTCAGTG
>CADCVG010000071.1 GCA_902806075.1 uncultured Rubrobacteraceae bacterium | reverse complement strand
CTAGTCTATTGCTCTCGTTGTGGGTGGTACTCAGTAGAGGACGGCGCTCAGGAAGAGCGATGATAGCAGTTTTCGTCCCCTAGCCCGCATACATCGCACCGATCCGGACGACCTTCCGCACTAGGATCGGTACGGGAGCCTGGAGTCGGCCACGTAACGCGGAGAAGCCGTCCGTCTCAAAGAGGCTCTGCCGTCTCGATCATCTATCACGGATACTCCATCTGAGCCTCCAGGATCTAGCAGAAGCCTAGCCTCAAGGAGTGACAAGGAGTGGCGAAAAGCTATATGAAGTCCAAGCATCGATATGCATGGTTTTCACAGGTGTAACGCGGGGGTGGTGTAGAATACAGTAACTCTTGTAGGAGGCGGTTTTGGACGGTCTGGATATCATCGTCTGGGTTGTGGCGGTGGCGGTAGGGGTCGTTGGCGAGGTATTTACCGCGTCCTTTTTCCTCATTTTCTTCGCTTTCGGGGCGGCTGTGGCGTTGCTTTTAGCGTTGATGGGGGTCGGGCTTCCCTTGCAGATCGTCGGGTTTATCGGGGCGTCGGTGGCGAGCATGGTGATCTTGCGGCCGGCGGTACTCCGAAGGTTGCACGCGGGCGGAGAGCTCTACGAGGGGCGGGGAAGCATCGTGGGCAAGAGAGGGGTTATGACGACGGCGATAGAGCCGGGTGGTAGCGGGACGGTACGGGTTGGGAGCGGGGAGTTCTGGACCGCCCGGGCGATGTACCCGGGAGAGCGGATAGAGCCTGGATCGCAGGTTCAAGTGCTGGACATTGACGGGCTTACGGCCCTCGTGGAGAGTGTGGAGCTCAAAGGAGGAGGTAGAGGGTCGTGACGACGCTTATAGTGTTGGGGGTAATCGCGCTGGTCGTGTTTCTGGTAGCGGCGAGGAGCATCAGGATCATCCCGCAGAACCGTGTAGCGATAGTTCAGCGCTTCGGGCGCTACCACCGGACCGCCGAGAGCGGCATAACGGCCGTCGTGCCCATAGTAGACAAGATGCTGCCCAAGACCGACCTCCGGGAGCAGGTCGTCGCGTTCAAGCCGCAGGCGGTCATAACCAACGACAACGTGGGGATGCAGATCTCGACCGTCATCTACTATCAGGTCGTAGACGCTCGCGCCGCCGAGTATGAGGTCGCCAACTTCAACATCGCGCTGGAACAAATCGCGCAGACGACCTTGCGAAACGTCATCGGCAACCTGATACTGGACAAGACCCTCACCGCCCGCGACGAGATCAACGCGAAGCTTCGCACGGTGCTCGACGAGGTGACGGAGAAGTGGGGCATCAGGATCACGCGGGTGGAGCTCAAGGAGATCATCCCGCCCCGCGACATCCAGCAGGCGATGGAGAAGCAGATGCAGGCCGAGCGCACCCGCCGTGCCTCCATCCTCACCGCCGAGGGCGACAAGCGGAGTTCCATCCTCAAGGCCGAGGGCGAGAAGGAGTCCGCCATCCTGAAGGCCGAAGGCGAGCAAAAGGCCGCGGTGTTGCGGGCCGAGGGTGAGTCGGAGGCCTACCGCCAGGTCCAGGCCGCCCAGATCGAGATGACCGCCAGGCTCTTCGACGCCCTGGGCGCCGCCGAGCTAAGCCCCGAGGCTCTGCGCTTCCTCTACCTGAAGACCCTCCCCGAGATGGCGAAGGGTCCCGCCAGCAAGCTCTTCGTCGTCCCCTCCGAGCTGCAAGACCTCGCCGGGACGATAGGAGCTCTGGCCGGCGGCGCGAGCATGGCTACCGAGGACGACTCGAAGAAGAAGCCCGAGGAGCAACGGCTCCTCGCGAAGAACTACGGCTCGGGCGACAATGCCCACTAAGTCGCTATCCTGCTTATAACCTTCATCCTGGCGCTCGTCTACTACCTATTCCCAAACACCGGCCAGCCGTTCAGGATCGTCACGCCCGGGGCCATAGTCGCCGTGATCGTCTGGGTGGCAGCCTCCCTGGTTTCTCCTTCTACGTGCAGAACTTCGGGAGCTACAGCGCGACCTACGGCGCCTTGGCCGCGGTCATCGTGCTGCTTTTCGTCCGGCGTAATGCTCTTTGGACCCTGAGGTGAACGCGGAGGCTTACCACAAGGTAGACGAAGGCGGAGACGTTGGTTCCTCCTAGATGGAGGAGAGAAGAAGCCTGGCGAGGGAGCCAGTTTTGTGCCCGCCCTTCTCGGGAAGAACATGAAAGTGGCGTTAAGTAATGCGCCCGGAGAAAGGAGATAGCGCGTGAGCGAGCAGACGCAGAGGCGGCTCCTGTCCGGTTTGGCGATAGCGTTGTCGCTGGTGCTGACCCGCCCCATAAACAGGTTTATCGAGCAGATACCCGACCGCAGGGGCATCGGGGACGACCTCACGGAGGCGGCACTGAAGGGACTGGTGAGGGCGGTCTCGATCTTTGCCGCCTCGGCGATCGTGCGGCAGTTGGCCGGCAGCCGGCGGTGAGGACCCGGAAGAGAAGAGACGCTAGCGTAAGGGGTGGATGATGCAAGAGGGGAACGACCGCTCGATCGCCGAGCTTATCACGAGGCTCTCGCGGGAGACGGTCACGCTGGTCCGCAAAGAGGTTCAGTTGGCCAAGGCGGAGATGAGCCAGAAGGCCTCCCGGGTCGGCAAGAACGTGGGCTTCCTGGTAGTCGGGGGCGTAGTGGCCTACACGGGGCTTCTGGCGCTGATCGCCGCGGTGATACTAGTGCTGGGGCTCGTCATCCCCTACTGGCTCTCGGCCGCGATAGTGGGGTTCGTGATCGCCGCCATCGGCGCGATCCTGGTCGTCAAGGGCGCCAACACGCTCAGGCAAGAAGACCCGACCCCGCGGGAGACGGTCGAAACCTTACAGGAGGACAGGGAATGGCTGAAGGACCAGACGAGCTAAGAGAACGGGTCATACGCGACCAGAACCCGACGCCCGACGAGGTAGAGGAGCTGAAGCGGCGCGCCCAGAGCGACGACGAGGTCGAGGCTACGAGGGCTCAAATCGAACTGACCCGCGTCGAGATGACCGAGACGGCCGATGCTCTCCAGGAGCGACTCGACCCCGAGACGCTGAAGGAGCAGGCGAGGATGCGGGCGAAGGAGGCGGCCCGCGACACGGGCTCTCAACTCGTGGAGACCCTCAAGCAGAACCCCATGCCGGTGGCGATCATAGGGGGGCTGCTCGGGTTGGCGATATTGGGCCGGCTGCTGTCAGGAGGAGGGAAAAAACAACGAGGCTCGGATACAGTGGTCTTCGACCTGAGGAAGGGCAGAATCCGGGCAGGCTGACCTAGCTCCCGGCGACAAACGCGAGAGACTGCGGCGGTTGGATCGTTTGACGGTCCAACCGCTTTGCTCGTGGAGGAGCCGAACGTCTCCCCCTATCACTGAGGACCTTGCCGTATCGGTCGATGGCCGGCTCGGCGCGCTTCGAATGTCCCGAAGTCCCCGCTTCTGGCTCCCATCGGAGGCCGAATGCGGGCACGAGGGGTCTTCGACACGTACCCGAACCCAGCGTAACCGGGAAGACGCACTATAAGGGAGAGGTAGATACAAACAACCGTACCGGGCGGTTGCTTGCTTTTTCGCAAACATACGACCGGGAGAGGTTACGCCATCCGGCGGGAAGGATCGCCTTGATCGCTTACCGCCGCATGCACGAAGCTCGCTGCCGGATCTCGATAGGCAACCGACCGGCACGACAAGTGTGCAGCTTGCCCCCTCTGCTCCGAGCTCTCCTGGTCCGGGTCGCTGCTGGCCGTCTAGTGCATGTTAGTATCGACTCATGCACGGGAACAAAGACCGTCGCCTTTTGCGCCTGAGTAAATACTTGAGCAAGTACCTCAGGCATCAGCCGGAAGACCTGGGGCTCGCGCTCATGCCGGGCGGATGGGTAGAGGTGGACGCCCTGCTGGCTGCGAGCGCCCGAAAGGGGTTCCGGATCGAGCGGGACGAGCTTGAGGAGGTCGTCGCGCGCAACGACAAGAAGCGTTTCGCCTTTGACGAAACGGGGACTTTGATTCGTGCCCAGCAAGGCCACAGCGCGCCTGTGGATCTGGAGCTCGAGCCAGCAACGCCTCCCGCGACGCTCTATCACGGCACCCCGGAGCGCAACCTGCCCGCCATCCTGAAGAGCGGCCTGCTGAAGATAAACCGCCATCACGTCCACCTCTCGCCCGACGAGGCGACGGCGAGAGCGGTCGGGGGCAGGCGAGGCCGGCCGGGGGTGCTGGCCGTGGATGCGGAAGAGATGCACAATGACGGCTGGGTCTTCTACCGCTCCGGTAACGGGGTCTGGTTGGTAGATCACGTCCCGCCGCGTTACCTCTCGCACCGCTAGCGTCGCGGCTCCGGTAAGTTTTAAAGGCCACTTACAGCGAACATTTATGACGCGTTGGTATTCGCCTTCACCAACGAGCAGAATCGAATAGAGCTAGAATCGGGTAAGAGGCGCAACGCTACGGTAGCTCGAGAATATGCTACCGGGGATTCAAAACCGTAGGAGGAGTTAGTGGAGAACCTTTTCGCCGCCCGGGCCGTCTTCGGAATGTCTCTGTCCTTCCACATCATGTTCGCGGCTTTAGGCGTGGTGATGCCGTTCTTCCTCCTACTATCGCAGGGGCTCTACCTCAAGAGAAAGAAGCCTGTTTACCTGGCCCTCAACAAGAAGTGGACCACGGCCTTCGCCATCACCTACGCCATCGGGGCGGTCTCCGGGACGGTACTGACCTTCGGGCTCGGGCTCTTCTGGCCGCGCTTCATGGACTTCGCCGGGCCCATGATCGGGGTTCCCCTCTCCATCGAGGTGATGTTCTTCCTGCTCGAAGCCATCTTCCTGGGTATCTACCTCTTCGGCAGGGATAAGCTCTCGCCCTGGCTGCATTGGGCTAGCGCCATCCCGCTGTTCGTCGGGGGGTTCGCGTCGATGATCGTGGTGATCCTCGCCAACTCCTGGATGAACACCCCGGTCGGGTTCGAGGTCAACGAGGCAGGGGAAGTAATCGACGTCGCCGTCTTCGAGGCAATGTTCGCGCCCGCGTGGTACGCCGAGACGAGCCACATGACCGTTGCCGCCTTCGAGGCGGTTGCCTTCGCCTTCGCCGCCGTCTACGCCTTCGGCATGCTGCGCGGTAGGCGCGACGAGTACCACAAGAAGGGGTTATTCCTGGGGATGATGGTCGCGACTCTAGCCGCGCCGCTCATGATCTTCTCCGGCGACCACACCGCCCGCCAACTCGCCGTGAACGAGCCCGCCAAGCTGGCCGCGATAGAGCCGCTCTTCGAGACCACGGAGGGGGCGGGTCTCAGTATCGGCGGCTACCCGGACATCGAGGCCGGGGAGGTCCTCTACGACATCGAGATCCCCACGCTCCTCTCGGTCCTCTCCTTCGACGACCCGAACGCCACCATCCTGGGCCTCAACGAGTTCCCGGAGGACGAGAGGCCGGACCCGCGCGCGGTCTGGTGGGCCTACGACGCGATGACCGGGATAGGCTTCTTCCTCGCAACCATTATCCCGGTGTTCTGGATCTTCTACTGGCGCTACCGCGGGGTTCCAACGAACAAGTTCCTCCTGGCCGCGCTGACCCTCTCCGGTTTCCTGGGGTTCCTCGCGATAGAGCTCGGTTGGATCGTGACCGAGGAAGGACGCCAACCCTGGGTCGCCCAGGGGGTCATGCGGGTGGACGAGGGTTTCTCTCTGGCTCCGGGTATAGGCATCGCCTTTATCGGGTTCGCGCTGCTCTACGTATTCCTCGCCTCCACGCTCATCTGGCTCTTGAAGCGAATATCGACCGGTGCGCCGCCCGAGGAGGAGATCGAAGAGGCCCGGGAGCAGGAGGAGTCGGAGGACGCGTATGCCCTTTGATGTGATCCTGGCCGGCGCTCTCGGGGTGTCTATACTCCTCTTCGCCCTCGCGGGCGGGGCGGACTTCGGCGCGGGGTTCTGGTCGCTGCTGGCGCGCCGGGGAGAACGGGCCACCGAGCAGCAGCAGCTCATCGAGCGCTCCATAGGGCCGCTCTGGGAGGCGAACGAGCTGTGGGTGGTGGTCTCCGCCGTGATCCTGTGGAGCGCGTTCACGCCCGCGTTCGCGGCCTATGGAACCGCGCTCTTCATCCCCTTCGTGCTCGCTATCGCGGGCATCTTGCTACGAGGGGCGTTCCTCGCGTTCCGCATCGAGGCACAGGAGGCGGCGCCGAAGGCCTACAGGTTCTTCGGCGAGATCTTTGGAAGCATGAGCATCGTGACGCCGTTCTTCCTCGGCACGGCCGCGGGAGCAATCGCCTCGGGGCGGCTCCGGCTGAACGAGAACGAGCTGCCGGTCGACGGCTACTTCCAGCCCTGGCTGGGTCCTTTTCCGATCATCGTCGGCATCTTAGGCGTGGTGACGTGCGTGTACCTCTCGGCGATCTACCTGACGATCGACGCCGCCGACAATGAGCCGCTCCAGGAGGACTTCCGCCTCCGGGGAATCCTCTCCGGCGTAGCTCTGGGTGTCCTGGGCGTGATCGCCATACCGATAACCCGCTTCGATGCTCCCCACATGTGGGAGGGGCTCGCCCCTGGAAAGCTCGCCTCCGTCCTCATGATCGTCGCGGCGGTGTTCCTGGTCGCCTCGGTCGGCCTGCTCTTCCTCCGGCGCTACTGGTTCGCCCGGGCCGCCGCGATCCTCCAGGTGGTGGCGGTCTTCGGCGCTTGGGCCATGGCCCAGTACCCTTACCTGCTCGTCCCCGATATAACGATTCAGGACGCAGCCTCGCCTAGATCGGTGCTCGTGGCCATGTCCGTCCTAATAGTCGCCTACGTCGTCGTACTCGGCCCGTCCCTCTATCTCCTCTTCAGGCTCTTCAAGAGCAGCCCTTCCGGGAAAGAAGAGGAGTACTAGGCCCCTAGACGAGGAGGAGCTTTGCCCGTGCTCGACAAACAACCTCTCCCGAAGACAGACGCAGTTATGGACGAGTTTACGGGGGAGTTACTCAGATGGGCGGGTGCCGCCCTGATCTTCGTGTCCGGCGGCGCGCACCTGCTCATAGCAGGCGAGCACTTCCTGGCCGCGACCTACCTTGGGATACTGTTCCTCGCCAACTTCGCCGGGTCGGCAGCGGCGGCGTTCGCTCTCTACTGGAGCCCGCGCATATGGGGATGGCTACTCGGGAGCCTGGTCGCGGGCGGGGCGTTCATGGGCTTCTTGATAAGCCGGATCTTCGGGCTACCCGGTGTCCCAGACTTCGAGGGAGAATGGTTCACCATCGTTGGTCTGCTAACCCTGATGATCGAGGGCGCCTTCCTGACGCTCTCCCTCCTGGCGATAACGCCCCAGGGCAGGGCTCTACTGAGGATAGAGCAGAGGAGGGTGGAGCGAGAAGAGTTCCCCCCCGCTGTGCAGGAGACGCCCGCGCACTTCGAGCACATAGAGCAGGAGATGGCCGAGACGAGGAGCCGGATGGCCCCGCAGCTCGTGGACCTGCGGAGGCACACAGAGTCCGGGGTTATAAAAGATCAGGTACGGCAGAGTGCGCTGGAGTACCTCCGCGGCATACGCGGCGCGCTCACCTCTGCCTCGGAGAGCCGCCAGCCGGGGCCGCTCGCGGCCCTGGTCGTCCTGTTCGCCGTAGTGGTGCTGGTGCTGCGCAGGGCGGGCGGCAGAAGCGACTAAAGGTACGCTGATGTCTCCGGCGGACGCGTCCTGGCCGGTTATAGCGTGACCAGCATCTGGTTCTGCACCTCGACCATACGTTTGTAGAGGCCATTGTTTTCGAGGAGTTCCGCGTGGGTACCGCGTTCTACTATGCGTCCCCCCTCCAGCACCAGGATCTCATCCATCCGCTCCATGTGGACGAGCCGGTGGGTGATGACCAGCGTGGCGCGATCCGGC
>CADCVG010000070.1 GCA_902806075.1 uncultured Rubrobacteraceae bacterium | reverse complement strand
CCGGGAAGGTCTGGTTCTGGGACCTTGAGAAGGCGGTTATCGACGCCGACAGATGTGTGCAGTGCGGCGTATGCGTCGCTGCCTGCCCGAGCGACTCAATCGGCATCGGGAACGACGACCTGCCCACGCTCGTCAAGATGTGTACCGGTTGCTCTTTGTGCTGGGACTTCTGCCCTCGTGGCGGGTTGCAGTACGAAAATACTTGGAAGATCGTGGGTAACGGCGAGGCCCGGACTATAGATGGGATCGGGCACGTCGAGGAGAGCTACACCGCACGCGTGAACCCGATGATAGACGGCGTGCAGGACGGCGGGGTGGTGAGCGCGCTCCTCATCTCGCTGCTCGAAGCGGGGGAGATAGACGGGGCGCTGGTCGCCCGCGAGAGCCCGACCGACCGGTGGAAGGGCGAACCGTTTCTCGCAACTACTTTCGAGGAGATCAAGGAGTGTGCCGGTAGCTTCTACAACCAGACGCTCGCTCTGGGGCACGTTGACTTCAAGGGCTACGATCTGCCGCCGAACCCGAAGATCGCGGTCGTGGGTACCCCGTGCGAGATCGAGGGGATCAAGGCGATGCAGGCCCGGCCGTGGACGTGGGGCTCTTCGCAGGTTGAGGCTATTACGCTGACCATCGCGCTTCTGTGTACGAAGAGCTTCAACTACGAGAAGCTGATGCTGGAGGAGATCCGGGACAGGCGCGACGTGGACCTTGACACCGTAGGCCGGGTGGACATCATCCGCGGCAAGCTCATAGTGCAGGACCTCGAAGGAGAGACGATCTTCGAGGAGCCGATCCGGGACTTCCACGGCGCCGCACTCAAAGGCTGCGACGAGTGCGCGGACTTCATGGGCCACGCGGCGGACATCTCCGTGGGCAGCGTCGGTAGCGCCGATGGTTACTCAAGCGTCATCGTCCGGACCGAAGAGGGCCTCGCGGCCTTCGATCAGGTGCGCGATAGGCTAGAGATGCGGGAGATTGACAAGCCGCAGGCACTCGATAAGCTAGACAGCTTGAACAAGCGGGTGGCGTTCAAGAGCCTCAAGCGGGCCTTCGACCCCGACGCCCCGCTGTTTATAGACTACGAGGAGCACCTGGAGAACTACTCCGGTACGGACCGGGCTCCGGTCGCTCACGATGCTGTGAGGTATTAGTTGAGGGAGACAGGCATGGAACTTGATCCACCCGACGAGCCGCTGAAGCTTAGGGCCGAGGCGCGTGCGCTCCTCGAAGGAGACCCGGAGGAGGGGATGCGCCTCGTACGGGCTGGATACCCTCTCGCCGGTCCGCTCTGGGAGGAGTGGGGCGCGGAGTTGGAGGAGGCCGGCATGGACCGCGAGCGGTACGGCCAGATAGTCTGGGGCTACTCGGACGAGATACGGCTCTGGGTGATGGGCGAGCGCGTCTGGGAGCACTGCGTTGCCGGGCTCGCCGGACGTCTGCGCCGCCGAACCCCCCGGAGGAGCGAGAGCGAAGAGCCTACCCTGGTCTGCTCGGAGGTCGGACGATGAAGAGCGCCACGGAGTACACGGCGATTGAGCCGCACGGCGGGGAACTGGTAGACCGCCGGGCGCCGGAGGGGGAGCGAGCGGAGAGGCTCCGGGAGGCCGAGGGTTTTCCGAGGGTCACGGTAGGTCCCCGGACCCTCTCGGACCTCGAGATGATCTCGACCGGCGTCTTCAGCCCGCTCAACGGTTTCTTGGGCCGGGAGGACTACGAGAGCGTCGTCGAGACGATGCACCTCTCTAGCGGCCTGGTGTGGAGCATGCCGATCACGCTGAGCGTTGGTGACGATGAGGCGAACGGTGTGGGGGAGGGCGACGAGGTCGCGCTCGCGGACGGCGAGGGACGCATAGTCGCGACCATGACCGTCACCGACCGTTACAATTACGACAAGGGCCGCGAGGCGAAGGCGGTCTACCGGACCGACGACGGGAAGCATCCCGGCGTCGCCGCCCTGTACCGGCAGGGGAGTGCCCTGCTCGGCGGCGAGGTAACGCTCCTCGACGACGCGCCGAACCCGCGCCCGTTCCCGGGCTACTACTACGAGCCAAAGCAGCTCCGCGCTCTCTTCGCCGAGAAGGGTTGGAAGAGGGTCGTGGGCTTCCAGACCCGCAACCCCGTGCACAGGGCGCACGAGTACATCCAGAAGAGCGCCCTGGAGACCGTCGATGGTTTGCTGTTGAACCCGCTCGTCGGGGAGACCAAGTCCGACGACATCCCGGCGGCGGTCAGGATGAACAGTTACGAGACTATTCTGGAGAGGTACTATCCGCGGGAGCGGACGGTGCTCGCGGTCTTCCCGGCGGCGATGCGTTACGCGGGGCCGCGGGAGGCGATCTTCCACGCGATGTGCCGCAAGAACTACGGCTGCACCCACTTCATCATCGGGCGCGATCACGCGGGCGTGGGCGACTACTACGGTACCTACGACGCCCAGCACATCTTCGACGAGTTCGACGAGGACGAGTTAGGCATCACGCCGCTCTTCTTCGAGCACGCCTTCTTCTGCCTCAACTGTGGCGGGATGGCGACGACCAAGACCTGCCCGCACGACAAAGAGAACCACGTCTTCTTCTCCGGTACGAGGGTGAGGGAGATGCTCGCGAAGGGCGAGTACCCGCCGCCGGAGTTCAGTCGCCCCGAGGTCGTCGAGGTCCTCATCGAGGGCCTGCGGGAGCAGAACGGCAAGTAAGCCAGACCGGACAAGGAGAATAGGCATGGAGAACAGGTTGGACCGTGGTTTCACGTTGTGGTTTACGGGGCTCTCGGGCGCCGGTAAGACGACGGTCGCGGAGATCGTCGAGAAGGAGCTAAGGGACCGTATCGGTAACGTAGAGGTCCTGGACGGGGACATAGTGAGGACCAACCTCTCGAAGGGATTGGGCTTCTCGCGAGAGGATCGGGATACGAACATCCTGAGGATCGGGTTCGTCGCGAACCTGCTCACGCGTAACGGGGTCGCGGTCATCGTGTCGGCCATCTCGCCGTACAAGGAGGCGCGGGATCAGGTGCGCCGGGATATCGGAGACGACTTTATCGAGGTCTTCGTGGACTGCCCGGTCGAGGTCTGCGCCGAGCGGGACGTGAAGGGGTTGTACAAGAAGGCTTACGCCGGGGAGATCAAGGAGTTCACCGGCGTCTCCGACCCCTACGAGTCGCCGGCGGCGCCGGAGCTTACCCTCAGGACGAACGAGGAGGATGCCGGGGAGAGCGCGAAGAGGGTCATCGCGAAGCTAGAGGAGCTGGGGTATCTGGACCCGGTCGAGGAGTTTAGCCGGGCGTGATCGAACCCGGCCCCGCCCTCTTTGGCCTGCTGGTTGGCTTCCTGGTAGGCCTCACGGGGGTGGGGGGCGGCTCGCTGATGACGCCGTTCCTGATCGGGGTGCTAGGCGTGCCCGCGCCCACCGCGATCGGGACGGACATGGTCTACGCGACCGTGACGAAGATGGTCGGCTCCGTGCAGCACTACCGCCAGCGCTCGGTGAACCTGGAGGTAGCACTCTTCCTGGGGCTCGGCAGCATCCCGGCGAGCCTCCTGGGGGTGCAGACCCTGGAGTGGATCAAGGGAAACTACGACGGCGATACCGTGAGAGGCATCATGGTTACCATCATCGCCGCCACCCTGATCCTGGTCGGCGCCTCGCTCATCTTCAAGTCCTTCCTGCCCGAGAGCTGGGTCAAGAGCCGCAAGACCGTGTGGGACGGTGAGACCTCGATGAGCCTGAAGCGGCGCGTCTTCACCGTCCTCTTCGGGGCGGCCGGCGGCTACCTCGTCGGCCTGACCTCGATAGGCTCCGGGAGCGTCATGGCGGTGATACTCCTGTTGCTCTACCCGCTCGCCCCGGCCGTTGTCGTCGGCACCGACATAGCCCACGCCACCGTCCTCTCGCTCGTTACCGGTGTCGCCCATCTGTGGCACGGGAACGTGGACCTCGGCCTCGCCGGCACGCTCTTGTTGGGCAGCATCCCCGGCGTTCTCATCGGGAGCCGGATGGCTCCGTATCTACCGGCGCGCCCGCTTACGATCGTGCTGGCCGTCATGCTAGTCTTCGTTGGCGCACGCCAGCTATTGTGAGAAAGGGGACCTGATGCCGCTGGATCCTGGTTTAGTCGGGGCGTTGCACGTCGAGCGTTTGGGGAGGCTGGACGTTCGGGCGGGGGAACGTCTTCACCATGCGCTCTTTCAGACCTCGACCATCGATGCATTGCTGAGTGGCAGCTACGAGGGCGATGTTAGCTTCGCCGAGTTGGGGGCTCGTGGGGACTTCGGACTCGGCACCTTCGATGCGTTGGACGGCGAGATGATCGGGCTGGACGGCGTCTTCTATCAGGTCAAGGCGGACGGGCGGGCATACGAGGTCGACGAGCAGACGAAGACCCCCTTCGCCGTCGTGACGTTCTTCGAGCCGCGGGAGATCCGGCAGCTCGCTGCCCCGATGGACCACGCCGCCTTTCGTGCTTATCTGGACGGAGTAGTCGCCGACGATGCAGCGGCGTGCCACGCCGTTCGCGTCGACGGCCACTTCAGCTACGTGAAGACGCGCAGCGTGCCCCGCCAGCACAAACCCTACCCGCCTCTCGTCGAGGTAGTCGAGCATCAGGTGACCTTCGAGTTACACGACGTCCGGGGCAGCCTCGTTGGCTTTCGCTTCCCGGACTACGTCGGGGGGCTCAACGTGGCGGGCTACCACTTCCACTTCATCACCGAGGACCGTAGCGCCGGAGGACATCTGCTCGAGTTCCAGATAACTCGCGGCGAGCTTCGCGTCGATCACGAGTCCGATCTCAACCTCGAGCTTCCGGCCGGCGTCGAGGAGGCCATGCCAGATCTGGCACAGTCAAAGAAGGACGAGTTGAACCGCATCGAAAACGCGTAGGCGTGTACGCGAGGGGTTGGGCCTGGAAGGAGAACCGGGATTGACCACTTCTCGGGGCGATGTTTTACTCTGCCGGCGGGCGTCCCGGCTCCGGCGCTCATATCTTTGATCAACGGCAGGAGGTGTAGCGGTTTGTCGAGGCAGGGCGCGGTCAGGGAAGGATACTCGCTCGCGTTCGTGGTGGTCGTCGCCCTGTTCGTGACCACGCTCATTGTGGCGAACATAACGGCGGTGAAGCTCGTAGGTTTCTGGGGGCTCGTGCTGCCGGCCGGCGTCGTTGTCTTTCCGGTGAGTTACATATGCGGGGACGTGTTGACGGAGGTCTACGGGTATCGGATGGCGCGGCGTGTGATCTGGCTCGGGTTCTTGTGCAACCTGCTCGCCGTGGCCGCCATCTACCTCGGGCTGATCCTCCCGGCCGCCCCGTTCTGGCAGGACCAGCAGGCCTACGAGACCATCCTGGGTTACACATGGCGTCTCCTCGCCGCCTCCTTCCTCGCCTACCTCATCGGCGAGTTCGCCAACTCCTACATCCTCGCGAAATTGAAGGTCGCCACGAACGGACGCTGGCTCTGGAGCCGCACCATCGGCTCCACCCTCGTAGGCCAGGGCCTCGATTCGCTCGTCTTCGTCTTCCTCGCCTTCGTCGGGACCATCCCTCTGGGCGCCATGATCTCCGCGATAATCGCCCAGTGGCTCGTCAAGTCAGTCTACGAAGCCCTAGCCACGCCGCTGACCTACGTCGTAGTCAACCGTCTAAAGCGCACCGAGGGTATAGACACCTACGATCGCGACACGAGCTTCAACCCGCTGCCGGTCGGCAGGTAAGGGGCGCGCCAAGGCCGCACGTGCGTCGTAACCGTGAACAGGGAGTTGGAGCGATGCTTCGATGAGCAAGAGAGCAATCGCCATAGTCAGCGGTGGAATAGACTCGGTAACGCTCGCTTATCTGCTGGCCTCCGAGGGGTTCTCTCTACACCTGCTGTCGTTCGATTACGGACAGCGACATTCTAGAGAGCTGGAGTACGCTAGGTTGTGCGCGGAGAGGCTGGATGCGGAGTTCGACGTGGTGGACATCTCCGGGGTAGGGCGGCTGCTCAAGGGGTCGGCTCTGACCGACGACGTTCCCGTGCCGCACGGGCACTACGCGGCCCCCAACATGGCGATAACGGTCGTTCCGAACCGCAATGCGATCCTGCTATCCATTGCCTATGGGGTGGCGGTGGCCGAAGGTGCGGAGGTGGTAGCGACCGGCTTCCACGCAGGCGATCACTTCGTCTACCCCGACTGCCGGCCCGGTTTCGTGCGGGCGTTCGATGAGATGCAGCGCGAGGCCGTGGAGGGATTCGGGGACGAGTCGCTGCGTCTGTATGCCCCGTTCGTCGAGAAGACGAAGGCGGAGATCGTCGCGGTCGGGGCGCGCCTCGGCGTGCCCTACGCCGACACCTGGAGCTGCTACGAGGGCGGGGAGGTCCATTGCGGCCTCTGCGGTACCTGCATCGAGAGGCGTGAGGCTTTCGAGAGCTCCGGGATTCCGGACCCTACGCGGTACAAGGAGTAGCGGTGTATACCATAACCAAGCAGTTCACCTTCTCGGCGAGCCACCGGCTCGACCAGCTCCCTCCCGACCACAAGTGCTACTCGTTGCACGGGCACAACTACGTGGTCGAGGTGGTGCTCCAGAGCGCGGAGTCGAACGCGGACGGGTTCGTGCGGGACTATGGTGAGCTCGAGCCGTTGAAGGGCTTTATAGATGAGAAGCTAGACCACCGTCACCTCAACGACGTGTTGCCAGGGGTCACGAGCGCCGAGAACATTGCCCGCTGGCTCTACGACTTCGCCCGCGGGCTCTGGCCCGAGGTAGTCGCCGTCCGGGTGAGCGAGACGCCCAAAACCTGGGCTGAGTACCGGCCCGAGGTTCGTCCTTGAGGGACAGGATCTCCGTCTCGGAGATATACGGTCCGGTGGTGCAGGGGGAAGGCGCCGTGATCGGCAGACCCACCGTCTTCGTCCGGACCGGCGGGTGCGATTACAGGTGCGATTGGTGCGACAGCCTCTACGCCGTCCTGCCCAGGTACCGCGATACCTGGGTCCGCATGGGGACGGAGGAGGTCTTCGCCGAGGTCCGCCGGCTCTCCGAGAAGCCGATTCTCGTTACCCTCTCCGGCGGCAACCCGGCGCTCCAGCCGCTCGGCGGGCTTATAGAGCGCGGTCGCGAAGAGGGTTACACTTTCGCCGTCGAGACGCAGGGTAGCGTCGCGAAGGACTGGTTCGGCGGCCTGGATCACCTGACTCTCTCGCCGAAGCCCCCGAGCTCGGGGATGGAGACCGACTGGGGGAAGCTGGGTAGATGTCTGGAGGCCGCCGGGGAGCGGACGTCCAAGATCTTCAAGGTGGTGGTCTTTGACGACGGGGACTACGCCTACGCCCGCGAGGTCGCCATCCGATTCCCCGAAGTCTCCATGTACCTGCAGGTCGGCAACGACTACCTGCCCGGTGCCGCCCCCCACGAGGTCCCCGAGCCCGACATGTCCTGGCTGCTGGATAGGTACTCCTGGCTCGCCGAAAAGGTCATAGCGGACGGGTGGAACGAGGTGAGGGTCCTGCCACAACTCCACGTCCTCGTGTGGGAACAAGCGCGGCGTGTAGACATCGGCAAGCCTCGTCATGGCAATCCGGATTTGCGGTAAACGGTACGATAGCCAACGGCACGACAACGACGGCAGGAGAGACCGTGAGCGCCTCCTAGCCTAGATCCGAACCCTCGAACCTGTCGTTTTCGTCCGAGCACCCGGGCTCTAGAGCGCGGCTCTTCCGGGACGTATTGGTTTACGCGCAACTTGTCAGGTTTCGGGAGTGGGGAACGCGAGTGGTCTAAACTAGGCGGTAGCGAGAGATATTAGGGAGACGAACTTGGCGAACAGCGGCGCCCCGACCTTTGGACTCTGGTACGACTTCCGGCAGAGGCTGCCCTTCGAGCAGGACTACGCGAGCTTCTACGCGGAGTGTCTGGAGGAGATCGAGGAGGGGGAGAGGCTCGGCTTTACGGGCGTGTGGCTCTCGGAGC
>CADCVG010000069.1 GCA_902806075.1 uncultured Rubrobacteraceae bacterium | reverse complement strand
GGAGCTTTGCAACGGCTCGGGCTTCTGTCGCAAGAAGAACACGGGGACGATGTGCCCCTCGTTCATGGTCACCCTGGACGAGCAGGACTCGACGCGGGCGCGGGCGAACATGCTCCGCTCGGTCCTCGAAGGCACCTTGCCGCCCGAGGAGCTGACCGGCGAGAAGATGAGGGAGGTCATGGACCTCTGCGTGAGCTGCAAGGCGTGCAAGAGCGAGTGTCCTTCACAGGTGGACGTCGCGAGCATGAAGACCGAGGTCCTCTCGCAGATGGGGGAGAAACACGGCTTCTCGCTGCGGCAGAAGATCACCGGACACATCCGCCCCCAACTCGCCCTCGCCTCCCTGGCCCCGTCTCTATTCAACGCCGTCGCCGGAACCCGCCTCGCCCGCCGCGCCGCCTCCCTGATCGGGATCGACCCGCGTCGCTCCCTCCCGAAGGTGACGGAGAAGGTCTTCTCGAAGCGTTTCCCCGGGTTGCCACAGGGGGAGGGGCCGGTCGAAGTGGCGTTGTTCAACGACACCTGGACCGAGTACCAGTGGCCGGAGATCGGGGAGGGGGCAGTCCGCCTCTTCGCCGCAGCGGGCGCGAAGGTACATCTGCCCGAGGTGGTCTGTTGTGGACGGCCGATGCTCTCCGAGGGTCTCGTGGACGCGGCCCGCGAGAACGCGAAACGCAACCTCGACCTCCTGACGCCTCTGATCGAACGCGGCATACCGCTCGTCGGTCTGGAGCCGAGCTGTGTCTCCGCCATGCGCGACGACTACAAGAAGCTGCTGCCGAACGACGAGCGCGTGGAGAAGCTGGCCGAAGCGACGCGCCTCTTCGAGGAGGCGCTGCTGGAGTTGGACGCGGAGCTCCCGTTGCGGGGCGGCTCGCCGGTGCTGTTGCACGGTCACTGCCACCAGAAGGCGCTCGTCGGCACCAGGCCTACTGAGAAGGTGCTCGCGCTCGCGCCGGGGACGGAGGTGACGGTCGTGGACTCGGGGTGTTGCGGGATGGCGGGGCTCTTTGGGTACGAGAAGGGGCACTATGAGGTCTCGATGAAGATGGGTGAGAGGCGGCTCTTCCCAGCGGTCAGAGAGGCGGACGAGAGCGTCGTTATCGCCCCGGGGACCTCTTGTCGCGAGCAGATCCAGGGCGGCACCGGCCGTCGCGGCCAGCATCCGGCCGAGTACCTGGCGAACCGCCTCGACGGCTCCTTCTAGCGTTTGAGCGCTACAAAGGCGCCTTTATGGTTCGCGTTCCGCGAAGAGCGGCTGTTAGTGCACCGTGGGGAGCAGGCCGGTGTCCCGGAGGCGAGCTCTCTAGAGGACCTCGGGTTGGGTGCCGTCTTCGAGCAAGAGGTCGGGTTCCTGGATGGGCGGCGGTGCTTCGCCGTGGACCTGCCGCTGGATGCGGAGGCACCGGAGGGGACGGTATTCCGGGAACTGCGGGGCTTGTGGGGTGTCGGTGAGGCTCTCTTCTTGATGGCGGGGCGGGCGAAGCAGATCGTCGAGTGGCACAGGACGCACCGGTTCTGCGGCAGGGACGGGACGGAGACGGTGCCGGGGCCGACGGAACTCGCGAAGCAGTGTCCGCGGTGTGGGTTGGTCTTCTACCCGCGCTTGAGTCCGGCGGTGATCGTGCTGGTCCGGCGCGGGGACGAGTTGCTTCTGGCTCGCTCGCCGGGCTTCCCGCCGGGGATGTACAGCGTGCTCGCGGGCTTCGTCGAGCCGGGGGAGTCTATAGAGGAGACTATAGAGCGGGAGATATGCGAGGAGGTTGGGGTCGAGGTGGGGAACCTCAGGTACTTCGGGAGCCAGCCGTGGCCGTTCCCAAACTCGCTCATGATCGGCTTCGTCGCAGACTACGCGGGCGGCGAGCTAAAGGTAGATCCGGCGGAGATCGAGGACGCCGGCTGGTACTCCGTCGACGGCCTGCCGGAGCTACCGCCGAAGGTAAGCATAGCGCGGAGGATGATCGAGGAGTTCGTAGCCGGACATCGCGGTGATCCGAAGACTCTGAAGACTATCAAAGCGCCAGAGTAAGGGACGGGGATGCGGCGCGAGAGCGTTAGCAGCGGGACCCACTGAGAGGAGGCCGTAGGCTACTCGCGGGCGGTGCGCGTGGGGCCGTTCGTTTACGTCTCCGGAACGACCGCAACGGGTGAGGACGGGAACATTGTAGGCGTAAACGACCCATATGCGCAGGCGAAGCAGGCCTGGAGGAACGTCGAGGCAGCGTTACGAGGGGTGGGGACGGGACTTTCGGACGTGGTCCGGACGAGGTTCTACGTGGCGGATATTGACCACTGGGAGGAGATCGGGCGGGCACACGGGGAGTTTTCGGGGAGGTGAGTCCGGCGACCAGCATGGTCGAGGTGCGGCGGCTGATCTTGCCGGAGATGGTCGTGGAGATCGAGACCGCCGCGGTGGTCAGGGACTACACGCCCGCTTACTGATGCCTTCGGAACGCCCCCGCTGGTCAGCCTGCTTGACGCGGCGGGGACGGACGGATTGGGCGAGCTTCCCTTGCCGAGAGGTTCGCCGCCTCTGCCAGGGCGTTGAGCTGCAAGGCGGCCCGGACGTTCTCGGGCATGGTAGAGCCCGCCGTGGCGTGGGCGACCCACTGATCAAAGGGGGAGGGACGGTCTGGCGGCAGGGGGCTTGCTTCCCACCCTGCGTTCTCTGCACTCGCGGCGCGGAGGTAGAGCTTCTCGTTGGGGACGCCGAACACGAGGCTACCTTCGGTGCCGTGAGCCTCTACGGTGAAAGGAGAGGCGGCGCCGACGAAGGAGGCTTCGGCGACAGCGATGGCGCCGCTCCGGTAGCGCATCGTGACGACTGCGTTGTCCTCGACCTCCCTGCCGGTCGCGCGGCCGTAGGTGGCGCTTAGTTCCCCGGGTAATCCCAGCAGGTGCGCTACGAGGTAGAGGGGATGGGCGCCGAAGTCGATCAAGACGCCGCCCCCGGATTGTTCGGCGTCGAAGAAGCGGGAGGGGAGCCAGCCGTCAGGGTGTTGGTCCGTTCTGAGGGCGCCGTCATGGGAGACGCGTACGCGGAGGTAGGTGACCTCGCCGAGCAGGCCGTCTTCGATGGTCTCTTTTATAGCGCGCGTGTGGCCAGCGTAGAGGCGGGGCAGGGAGACTGCGAAGGTTACGCTCGCATCTTGCGTGACGGCGACGATCTCCTCGGCCTCCCGGAGGGACGGTGAGATCACCTTCTCGGAGAAGACGTGCTTTCCGGCCCTCGCCGCGGCGGGGATCACGTCATGGTGGGCGGTGGTTGGCGTGGTGACGACGACACCGTCCACGTCCGGACGCGCCAGTAGTTCGTTAAGATCGTCGTGGAAGTCTACCCCGCGCTTCCTGGCCTCGGCCCAGCCCCGATCCGGCGCCTCGTCCCATACAGCGACTATCTCCGTCTCCGGGTTGGTTTCGGCCTCCCGGGCGTAATCCTCGGCGTGTACGTGCCAGAAGCTTAGTATCGCTATCCTGAACATCTCTGATGAACCTCCTCGGCCTAGCCTCTTGCTCGGAGGTTACCCGATACTATCCGAGCGCGCGGTTCGTTGCGGTTGGCGAGGTGGGCAGCAGACTTTGTCTGCGAACAACCCTGCCAGGTTACACGGTCAGCACAGCCTTGCCGGTCGTGGCGCGGCTCTCTACCGCCCGGTGGGCCTCCGCCGCTTCAGCGAGCCAGAAGGAGGGGCCGGTGACCTTTAGCTTGCCGTCGCGGAGGTAGCGGGAGATCTCCTCACGCGCGGTCTGGGCGCGGCCCGGACGTATCCAGGGTCCGCCGAAACCGATCAGCGCCTGCCCCTTCACGTTCATCTGCATCAGGTCCGGCGGCGGCATCGGCCGTCCGCTCGCCGCCCCGAACATGACCAGCCGTCCCAGAGGAGCGAGGCACTCGAAGGCATGCGCCCCGATCTCTCCACCAACAGACTCCAGGACGACGTCCACACCTCTCCCGTCCGTCGTTTCGAGCACCTGCTCTACCCAGTCCTCACGCCCGTAGTCTACGGCGTGATCCGCGCCCAGCGACAGGACGTGTTCACGCTTCTCGGGGCTGCCGGCCGTGCCGACGACCGTTCCCGCACCCGCGAGCTTCGCGAACTGTGCCGCGAGCGAGCCGACCCCACCGGCCGCCGCCTGGACGAGCACGCTCTCCCCTTTCTGGAGACCGGCCGCGTCGTGCAGTACGCCGTAGGCAGTGATGCCCTGCACGAGCAAGGCGGCGGTCGCGGCGTGGAGGTCCACCTCTTCGGGGACCTCCACGACCATCTCCGCCGGGGCGACCGCATACTCTGCGTAGCCGCCCGACTCGAGGACGGCGGCGACTCGCGCACCCTCGGCGAGAGCTTCGACGCCCTCTCCCAGGGCCGCTACGGTACCGGCGACCTCGAAGCCGGGTGTCACCGGGAACGTCCCCCTGTGCGGCCCGAACGTCATGCCCTGCCTTACAGCGGTGTCCGCATAGTTGACACCAGCGGTCGCGACCCGGATCAGGACCTCTCCCGCGCCCGGCTCCGGCGTCTCTACCTCTTCGAGGCGCAGGACTTCGGGGCCGCCCGGTTCGTGAATGACTATGGCTTTCATCCTATTCTCCCGTCGCTAGTAGCTGATCATGGGCTGCTGGCGCAGGTACTCATCGTCGATCAACTGCCGGAGCATGAAGTCCGCGACGTCTGCACGCGAGATCTTTGTGCCGCTGTTCTTGCCAACGTAGCCAACGCGGTACTCGCCGGTCTTGGGCCCGTCCGTGAGCCGCGGCACGCGCATGATCACCCAGTCGAGGTCGCTGGCCTTTATGACCTCCGCGTGGCGCTCAGCATCTTCGAGTACGGCGGGCTGCAGGAGCTTGAGGAGTAGCCCGAACACCCTGTCGACGAGCTTTGGACTGTCCTTCTCGTCCCTGACCCCCGCGCCCGTGAGGCTGACGAGGCGGCTCACACCGTTCTTCTTCATCGCCCCGACGATGTTCTCCATTCCAACCGTCTGCACGCCGTTCGCGGACGTCTTCGTGTGTCCCAAGGCGCTCAAGACCGCGTCCGTGTTCGAGACGGCTTGCTCGACCCACGTAGCGTCCAGCACGTCGCCCTCGACGATTTGCAGACGTTCGTGCCGCATGGGTAGCCTCGATGCATCCCGAACGAACGCCCTGACCTCGTGCCCGGCGGACAGCGCTTGCGCGACCAGGTGATGCCCCGTCTTCCCCGTCGCCCCAAAGATCACTATTCTCATGCTGCTCCTACCTTTCTCATGCTCCGTAGTCTTTCCGGTTCCTACTACCTGCCGGGTCCCACCATCGGGCTCCGGCAGGACTCGCGGTAGAGGCTCGTGGATGCACCCGCGGTGACCTCGTCAGGGATTTCCTCAGGAGGGTTGCCGGCGGGGGGCTTCTCGCTCAGGCGGAGATTCTCCATGAGGAACGCGCCTGCGGGGGCGAGGAAGATGGCGACCCCGCCACCGTGGTCCATCTACCTCCCTACAGGTCACCCAGTTTGCCGACGATAGGAACGACGACCGCTCGGCAAGAGGTAAGAGGTAGTGTGATCTAGGCGTAGAGATAAGAGCCGCTTCGTGACTATGGCGGGCATCGCGGTCCCGACTATAGTCGACCCAAGGATACCAGGAACGGCACCAGGATCAAACCCACCGTGCCAACGCCGTCCTGCCCCTGCCCGTGTTACTCACGAAAGCCATGCTCTTACTCCTCCCTATGAAACGCGTCTGCTAGAATCAGAAGCGGACAATTGTCCACATGAGGAAATAGTAGTGAACAGATGTCCGTTTTTCAAGGTATTCGCTGGCAAAGGTTGTGAGATGGTCAGAAAACCTGGGGACGTTGGGGAACGATATGAGATTCCGGCATTGGATTTTGGTGTGTTACCTCATGGCGAGAGGCGGGATGCGGCGGAGTCCAGGCGGCGGGTGCTTGACACGGCCAGGGAGCTCTTCGAGGAGCGGGGCGTGGATGCGGTGAGCATGCACGAGATCGGGCGTGCGGCGGGCGTGGGGCAGGGAACTCTGTACCGGCGCTACGAGCACAAGGGGGCGTTGTGTTCGGCGCTGCTCTTCGAGAGCACGGAGCGGTTCTACGAGGGGGTACGGGCGCGTGCGGAGAAAGGCGACGACACGGCGCTCATTCAGCTTTGGCGTTTGATCGATGACCTCGCGGTGTTCAACGAGGAGAACGCGCCATTGCTCGGTGCCGTGAGGGACGCGGCGGGGGGCGAGCGGCGCATGGAGATGTACCGAAACCCGTTTTACGGGTGGTTGCGGGCGACCGTGATCTTGCTCCTGCGGAGGGCGGTGGACGAGGGGGATGCCACGCCCAACCTGGACGTGGAGTACGCTGCCGACTTCGTCCTCGCGCCGCTGAACATAGACCTCTACCTCTTCCAGCGCCACGAGCTCGGCATGCAGCCCGCGCGCATAACCGGCGTTTTGCGTGGACTGCTTCTAGACGGTCTGCGTGGGGGGGCAGGAAGGCTATCGGAGTAGGTCCACGGGGCTTTTCTTCCATCCGGGTTAGACCGACCGGTAGGGCTTGCGCGGCTTCGGGCGGGCGTCGGCTGCGGGGTGTTTTGTGTTCCGGGCTCGCCGTGGCGTTTGTTAGCGGGCGTCGTACACTAGATTGCCACCGACTATGGTCGCCGCTACGGGGATGTCTTTGATCTCTTGCGGGTCTACCTCGTATGGGTCGGCTTCGAGGACCACGACATCTCCGAGCTTGCCCTCTGCCAGCGTCCCCTTCGAGTCCTCCTCGAAGGCGAGGTAGGCGCTCTCCAAAGTCATCGAGCGCAGGGCCTGGTGCACCGTTATGGCCTGCTCCGCTCCCAGCACCTCGCCGCCGCTGGTCACGCGGCTTACGGCGGTGCCGATGGAGAGCAGCGGGCTGATCGGCGTTACCGGGCTGTCGTTGTGTAGCCCGAACCGGATGCCTCTCTGCAAGGCCGAGGCAAGGGGGTCCAGGCGGGCGGCTCGCTCGGGACCCAGAAAGACGTCCCGGTGCCTGTCGCCCCAGTACCAGACGTGGGGCGCGAAGAAGGAGACCGCTACCCCTAAGTCCCTGATGCGGTCGAGTTGGTCCTCCCCCGCGGTCTGGCAGTGCTCGACTCTGTGTCGGTGGTCGTTTCGCGGATCGTCCGCGAGTGCCTTCTCGTAAGCATCCAGGATCGAACCTATCGCGGCGTCTCCGTTCCCGTGAGTCCAGACCTGCCAGCCGGACGAGTGGGCGTCGGCCACCGCGCGGTTCAACTCCTCCTGGGACCATATGAGGTGGTGATCCGCGGGCTCCGTCTCGCCGAAGTAGGGCTGGTGCAGCGCCGCGGTGCCTATCTGGATCGAGCCGTCCTGGAAGAACTTCACCGCTACGGGGCGCACCTTCTCGGGGTTGCCGGGCCACGCAAGTCCCGGTCCCGCGCCCCCGTGCAACTCTTTCCACAACGGGTAGACGATCGCCGCGCCCAGCCGTAATGGCAGGCTTCCATCCTCGGCGACGTGGGCGTACGCCTCGGCGTCCCGCATCCCGTTGGCGAGTCCCACGGCCGCGTCCACGACGGAGGTGACGCCCGCGGAGAGGTACTCTTCGGCGGCGCGCTCGAGCTGGCGGCGGACGTCCTCGACCGACGCCTCGGGGAGGTGGGACTGCACGAGGCTTTGCGCCCACTCCCACAGCACGCCGTCCGGCTCCCCGTTCGTATCTCGTCCGATGTGGCCGCCCTCCGGGTCGGGTGTTCCGGCCTTGACGCCGGCAATTCGGAGAGCTTCGCTGTTAGCGACCACGTTGTGGACGGTGATGTTCCTGAGCAGGACGGGATGCTTCTCACTGGCGCGGTCCAGCTCGCGGCGGGTCGGGTGCCGCGACTCCCTTAGCAGTGTGTGGTCGTAACCGTTACCCACGACCCATTCGCCCGGAGGGGTGGCGGAGGCCCGCCGCCGCAGCGCCTCCACGATCTCCTCGATGGACGAGCAGTACCGGCAGTCGACCTCTTCG
>CADCVG010000068.1 GCA_902806075.1 uncultured Rubrobacteraceae bacterium | reverse complement strand
CTCCGGCGAGACCTCAAGCCGCGTAAGGTGCGTATGCGAATCTACGAACATAAGTTCCTCTATCCCCCGAGAACCGGTACCGAAGGGCATTATAGAGCGACCGGAGATCAGACGTAACCAGCCCGCTTCTAGCAGCACCAGATGGGGCTGGAGAAGGACTCAAAGACCCATAAAACAATCAGAAGATCCAGTAGAGGGCGACGGCCACCGAGCACGCGACCGACGAGGCTTCAATAGCGGTAGCATGACCTCCAGCGGCTCTTTCGAGCATCGCCTCTCAATCTTCGGACGCGGCACGAACTACTCGAAGCGCAACGTAGGCGCTTTGCGCCAACCGCTACGCCTTCACTAACCGCTCGTAGATCTCCCCGCGCTTGCGCCCAGATTCTTTCGCCGCCCGCGCCGCAGCCCTCGAAGGGCTCTCTCCTTGCGCGACGTACCCCCGCGCCCTCTCGACGACCTCCTCGAAGTCCACGGGCTGCTCTGCCGTCCCGCCCCGGATGACAAGCACGACCTCCCCGCGCACCCCCTCCGCGAAGTGCGCCGCCGCCTCCCCCGCCGTCCCCCGGAAGACCTCCTCGTGCAACTTCGTCAGTTCCCTGCACACCGCGACCGGCGTCTCCAGGGGCAGCTCCTTCAGCGTCTTTACCAGCCGGTGGGGTGACTCGTAGATCACAAACGTCGATGCTTCGCGCCTCATGCGGTCGAGCAGCACGGCCCGCTCCCGGCCTTTACGCGGCAGGAAGCCGAGGAAGACCGCCGCGTCAACCGGCAGCCCGGAGGCTACGAGCGCGGTCATCGCGGCCGAGGGACCGGGCAGCACCTCGACCTCCACGCCGGCCTCGATGCAAGCCCGCACGAGCCGGTAGCCGGGGTCGGAGACGAGCGGGGTGCCGGCGTCGGAGACGAGCGCGACCTTTTCGGCGCGAGCCCTCTCGGCTAGCTCGGGGGCGAGCCGTTCCTCGTTGTGCTCGTGATAGGAGACGAGCGGCCTCTTTATCTCGTAGTGGGCGAGGAGGCGTCCGGTGCGGCGCGTGTCCTCGCAGGCTATCGTATCCGCCTCGCGCAGGGTGCGCAGAGCGCGCAGAGTGATGTCTTCGAGGTTGCCTATTGGGGTCGGGACAACAGTGAGAGGCAAAGGGAGTCCTGCTAGCCGAAGACGTACTCGCCCGAGGGGTGACGGGCCAGGGCGGCCGCGCCGAGGATGCCGGAGGCGGGACCCAGGGTCGCTTCTTTTATTCGTACGAGGTCGCGTCCGGGGGAGCGGGACCTCAGATGGACCTCCCGGCGGGCGGGGGACAGGATCAGGTCCCCCGCCTCGGAGACCCCGCCACCCACCGCTATGACCTCCGGGTTGAAGACGTTGACGAACCCGGCGAGCCCGACACCTAGCCACTTCCCGGCCTCCTCCAGAACCGAGATCGCCGCCTCATCACCCCGCCGCGCCAGCTCCGTGACGTCCTCCCCGAGCACCTTCCTCTCGGCGGCAAGTTCGCCCAGAGCAGAGTCGGGCCGTTCGCTGGCAACCTCGCGGGCGCGGCGCTGTATCGCGGTGCCGGACGCGAGGGCCTCAAGGCAGCCGTGGTTGCCGCAGCCGCAGCGTGGGCCGGTCGCCTGGATCGTCACGTGTCCGAGCTCCCCGCCCGCCCCCTGCGCCCCGCGCAAGAGGGCTCCGTTCGTGATCACACCCCCACCAACCCCCGTCCCGAGCGTTATGAATATGAGATGCCCGACGTCGCTCCCGGCCCCGAACCTGAACTCGCCCCAGGCGGCGGCGCTGGCATCGTTCTCGACCGTGACGTGCAGGCCAGTCCTCTTACCGAGTTCATCCTTCAGGGGAATGCCCTCGATCGCGTGCAGGTTTGGGGAGAAGATCACCTTGTTCTCCGCCGAGAGCACGGTCCCCGGCACCCCGAGAGAGACTCCCCCAACCTCGAACCCGTCCCGGACCTCCTCGATAGCCCCCGCAATGCCCTCCAACACCCGCTCGGGCGTGTGCGCCGTAGGATGGCGAACCTCCTTGAGGACCTCTCCCTCCGGCGTCACCACGCCAGCGGCGATCTTGGTCCCCCCCACGTCTACCCCTATGGCGTTCAACACTTCTATGCTCTCCAGTCGAGTATCTCGAGCTCGGCGGCCCCGGAGTACGCGTTCCTGCTCACGGTGTACGCCGCATCGAACGCGCCCGCCGGGACGGCCCCCTCCGGCCCCGCCAGTTTCGCTACGAGCCCGTCCCCGAAGCTTACGAGGTTCATGCCCTCCCAGAGCTGGCGCGACCTCTCGACTCGCAGCCCCTCCGTCACGAAGACCGGCCGGTAGTTCCCGCTCCCGAAGGGCGCGAGCCGCTCGTGCCAGTCCAGTAGACCCTCCGCCAGACTCCCGAGCGGCACCTCCGCATCCACCCCGATCGGGGGATCGAAGACCTCCGGGTTCTCCTTTTCCTGTGCCCGCACCGCCTCGTTCACCCCGGCCACAAAAGCGTCGAAGTTCCCGGTACCAACCGAGACCCCGGCCGCCTTGCGGTGTCCGCCCCACTCGCCCAGGAGATGGCGCACAGAGTAGAGCGCCCCGTAGAGGTTCACGTCCGTCTCCCCCGCCCGGGCCGATCCGCCGTAGGACCCGTCCATCCGCCGGTTCAGTACCACCGCAGGACGCCCTGTCGCCCCCGCGACCTTGCCCGCCACCAGCCCCGCGAGCCCCCCAGCCTCGTCCGTGACCACGACCTTGAAGTCCTGCTCCGGGTCAACCTCTCCCATCGCCCCCTCGACGGCGCGCCGGGTCCTCTGCTGGCGCTCGGAGTTCATCTGGTTGAGGAGCGAGGCGATCCTCAAAGCCTCCCGCCTATCGTCGGTGAGCAGGAGATCCAGGGCGGGCGTGGGATTCTTTATCCTGCCTATCGAGTTCAGGCGTGGCCCGAGCTTCCAGCCCAGATCCCCCTCGTCCAGAGTCCCCCTAACCCCCGCCACCTTCACAAGCGCCCCGATCCCCGGCCTGACACTCCCGGTGGAGAGCCCGCGGTTCATATACCGCAAGCCCGTAAACGCGAGCGCCCGGTTGTCCCCGACGAGCGGCGCTATGTCCACGACCGTCCCGAGCGAGACGAGGTCCAGCAGCTTCCCGATGTGGTTCTTCCCGTCCGGGTCCCCAAGCTCTTTGGCGACCGCCCAGGCAAGCTTCCACGCCACCCCAACCCCGGCCAGCGGGTCATCCGGGTCCCACAGCTTTGGGTCGAGGACGGCGACCGCCGCGTCGGGCGGATCTTCGGGTGGGATGTGATGGTCCGTCACGATGACGTCCATCCCCAGAGAGCTGGCGATCTCGACCTCCGCCCTGTTGGAGATACCGCAGTCGGCCGTGACGAGAAGGTCAACCCCCTCGGCGAAGAGGTCCCGCACGTAGGGCTCCAGGAGGCTATACCCCGTCTGGCGCGTCGGCAGCTTCACCGTCAGGTTGCTCGTGTAGCGGGAGAGCGCAAGGTACAGTACCGCGGCCGAGGTGATCCCATCGGTATCGTAGTCTCCGAAGACTCCGATCCGCTCCCCATCCTTAACGGCCCGCGCAACCCGCCGCGCCGCCACCCGCCACACCTCATCCCCGGGCATCCCGATCCCCTTGAGCGAGGGCGAGAGAAATCCGGTCGCTCCCTCCGGCGTCACCCCCCGATTCGCCAGCACCCGCGCACACAGAGGATCAACCCCCGCCACCCGCGCCAGCCCCGAGACAACATCCGCCTCGGGCTCAAGGAACCGCCACCTCGCCAAAATCTCCTCCCCTGCATCGAAAGAAAGCCTGCACTCCCATTATACAAAGAAGCCCGAACCCCAAAGACCTGTTGTTGGTAGTCGAAAGCCCGGCCTGCTGTCGTTCAAGGCCCACCCTACTCCGCGCCGGTCACGGTCAAGATGGGCTTCTGGTCCCCGGGCGGCAGCCTCGCAGGTAACGGCTTCGCAAGCACAGATTCCCGGACGAAGACGCTCGACTTTCCAGAGAAGCGCTTCGAAGCCCCGCTACACTAAAGGGCTAAGGGTAGCTAATGCCCGCTCGACTATCTTGGCGGGGAGGGGACGGCTCTCCCACTCTTCGAGGGTCAACTCCTTCGCGTTCGTCTTGTCTAGCTCGAACATCCTCTCCATCTGGGCGGCGAAGCGCTCGCTGTAGACTTCGAGGTTGATCTCATAGTTGCCAAGCAGGCTTAGGCGGTCTATGTTAGCCGTGCCGACTGTGGACCATATGCCGTCTATGGTCGCGGTCTTTGAGTGAATCATTATGTGCTCGTACCGAAATATCCTCACGCCGGCCTTGAGTAACTCCTGGAAGTGACGCCTCGCAAGCCAGTCCGCGGTGACGTGATTCGAATGGCGGGGCAGGAGTATCTGCACGTCTACGCCCCTCTTGACTGCATCTATGAGGCCGGCCCGCATCGCGCGGTCGGGGACGAAGTAGGCGTGGGTGAGGTAGACGTGGCTGTTCGCCCGGTCTATCGCCTCGATGTACATCGCCCGGATCGGGAAGATCCTCAGGTACGGGTCGTTGCGCCGGAAGGTGGTCACCGGGTTCCAGACACGCTGGCCGACCGGCGCGATCTCGGTCAGCTCCGGCGTGCGGTGCGCGTTCCAGAAATCGATGAAGTCGTTCTCCACCTCGCGTGCCTCGTTGCCACGGACGCGCACGTGCGTGTCGCGCCAGCCAGAGGCATAAAGTGAGCCGATGTTGTAGCCGCCCAGGAAGGCCACCCGCCCGTCCACTGCCATGAGGTGCCGATGGTACCTGAAGACGTTGCGTGGGTTCGCGAGGTTCTCAGGTCCCCACAGAGGGCGGAAATGGAGCGTCTGTATCTCCTCGGGGAACCGCTTAAACGAAGGCGGCACTACCACGTTCGCCAGCCCATCAAAGATCACGCACACCCGCACGCCCTCGCGCGCCTTCTTCTCCAAAGCCTCCACGAAGCGCCGGCCAACCTCGTCGCCCTTCCAGATAAACGTCCCGAGGTAGACGCTGTGCTCGGCACCCTCGATCTCCTCCAGCATCGCCTCATAGAGCTCTACCCCATACGGATAGAGCTTCAGCCGGTCACCGCTCTCTAGCTCGACCTCGGGCTGATCTACCCACGGAAACCCCTCCTTCGCCCCCCCGCGGCGCTTGCGAATCTCGGCTATCGCCACCAGGATCCCGACCAGAACCGCCTGCACCGCCGCTATTGCCAACACCACCCGCAACCCGAACCTCTGAAAGTCCGCCAGAGCACCCCGCACCAGACGCAACACTCGCAAGAGAGACCGAGAGGACATTAACGCCCAAACCTCCATCCGAGCAGGGTGCAAAAGAGGCCGTCGAAGAACAGCTTGAGAACTGCCCGGAAGCCGTCCGGAGCCCGGAAGGTACGCACCTTGCAGGCAGCCACCGAGCAGGGCAAGTTACGCTCCGAATCTACCAGCCTATCCACCTGCTCTACCTCTCAAAAAGCACTCCAACTCTCCAAAGTTCGTGGGTTCATCTTCGGCTGCACGCATACGTACCCGAATATCGTGCGTCCGCATCCTCGACAGCCTGCCTCGTTATCTTCCACTCCTGACTCGAAGAGCGCGTAAAGCCTTGAGATCGCACTGTCCTGGATCTTGTGTCTACCGCCGGCGGATGCGTGCGAAGAAGGCCTCCGCCTCCTCACGCGCCCGGTGCAGGATCTCGGAGCGCTCCTCCGGCCCAGGTTCCCTCTTACCACGCTCGAAGTAGAGGATCGCGGCCCGGCCCATCGCGAGCGTCCCCGCGTAGCCGACGACCCCGGCCGCCGCCCAGCCCGCCACCGGCACGAGCTTCAAGAGCTGGCGGGAGAGAGCGCGGAAGCCGAAGCCGGCGGCAAGCACCCCGACAAGCTCCCGTGCCCGCTCCATCGAGAGCTCCTCGCCATGGGCCGCGGCTACCCCCAGCACCATCCGGCCCTGGTTGGCGGTGATGGCGGGCATATCCGCGCCAGGTATCGGGAGGGCGCCGATTACGGCGTTCTGGCGGGCGTTGTGGCGTATGATCTCCTCACATATCGCCCGCCTCAAAACCGGATACGCCCGTCCGAGCGGGATCAGGTAGTCCTCCTCCAAAGCGTCCGAGATCCGGGGCGCCAGTTCCCCCGACACCGCCTCCCCACTCACCGTCGAGAGCGAGACCGTCTCCGCGCCCTCGACGGCCTCGCCCGAGAGGTAGACCTCGACGCCGCCAGGAGTTCGGGTGACCGTAAGAATCGCTTCGGCGCCGTCCGCGTTCCTCTGCGCGCCCAGCAGGTCCGCTAGAGTGTCGGCCTCGGGGGAGTCGCCTGTCACGGCCAGGGTGGCGCGTCTGCGGGCGGCGGATCTCGACTCCTGAAAGACACGGTAAAGGTTTCTCAATCCCAGCAAGGAGCACCCCTTTCGATGGGTGGTTTCGTTGACCTTTGAATTCTTTCGGATATATTACGTTCGAGCAAGGCGTGGGTTTCGATAACGGATCCAGAGGAGAAGTTGCAGCCCCAACGTGATCTTCGGGACATAGAAGAGATTCAAGAACTCTTCGAGGCCGGCCAGGAGTCCGGGACGCTGGAATCAAGCGAGGTCTTGGACCTGCTCCAGGAAGTGGACCTCTCGACCGACGAGATCCAACAGGTCTACGGTCTCCTTAAAGAGCACGGCGTTGCCGTAGTCGACGCCGACTTCCTCAACGATACCCTTCACCACGAAGAAAAGGACGCCCAGCTCATCGAAGAGGTACTGGAGAGCGATTTGCGCACCCGCTACACCGGCGACGCCGTCCAGATGTACCTCGACGAGATCGGCAAGACCCCCCTACTCACCAAGGCCCAGGAGGTCTACCTCGCCAAGCGGGTCGAGCGCGGCGATAGGAGGGCAAAGGCCCATCTCACGCGCGCCAACCTGCGGCTCGTCGTCTCGATAGCCAAGAAGTACGCCAGCCGTGGCGTCTCGCTTTTGGACCTCATCCAGGAGGGCAACATCGGGCTCATGCGCGCCGTCGAAAAGTTCGACTACCGCAAGGGCTACAAGTTCTCGACTTACGCTACGTGGTGGATCCGACAGGCCGTCACCCGGGCTATCGCCGACAAGGGCCGCACTATCCGCGTCCCCGTCCACATGGTCGAGAAGATCAACAAATACTACCGGGTGCAACGCTCTTTAGCCGCTGAGCTAAACCGCGACCCTGACGACGAAGAAGTCGCGAAGGTGATGGAGATAGAGGCAGAGGAGATCGCACGCATAAGGCGCGTCAGCCGCCGCTCCATCTCCCTCGAAACCCCGGTAGGCGAGGATCACTCCAGCGAGCTCGGTGACTTCATCGCCGACGAGGACTCCGAAACTCCCCACGACCTCGCCAAGACCTCGCTCCTGAAGAGCCGCATGCAAGAGGCCCTCAACGGCCTCCCCGAACGCGAGCGAATGGTCCTGGAGTACCGCTTTGGCCTCACCGGTGGTCAGCCCAAGACCCTGGAAGAGGTTGGCGAGCGCTTCGACGTCACCCGCGAGCGCATCCGCCAGATACAGCTCACCGCTCTAGCCAAGATAAAGAGTAGCCCCCACGCCGCATCCCTGCGCGACCTGCTGGATTAACTTCTTAAAGCGGTTTCCATAACGACTGCAAAGGAAGACAGGCCGGAACCCATCCTACTAGCAGGTCGTCATCCAAGGCGAGACGTATCGAGCACAGAAGGAGTGCTCTTTATCTTCTCGATCAGGGCAGTCGTAGAGTAGCCGGACTCGAAGGGCAGTATCTTCACCTCAGCCCCGATCTCCGCCGCAACCCCCGCCTCTGGCAAATCTTCGACGCGGTAGTCTCCGCCCTTGACGTAGACAGCGGGCTCTAGCTCACGCAGGAGGCGTACCGGGGTATCTTCGTCGAAGATGACGACGGTATCCACGGATTCGAGGGCTTCCAGTACGGTGGCCCGGTCGGCTTCGGGGACTACGGGGCGTGCGGATCCTTTGAGCTTGCGGATCGAGGCGTCTGAGTTGAGGCCGACGACGAGTGCGTCGCCGAGGGAACGCGCGGCACGCAAGTAAGAGACGTGTCCAGGGTGCAGAAGATCGAAGCAGCCGTTGGTAAAGACCAATCGCCCCCCCGCCTCGCGCAACCTTACTATCCGCGGCGGTATGGTATGGGCCGGTTCGGCGGGAGCTAAGAGGAGCCTCCCCCGTGGGGGTTCTGCTCCCCGCTCTCGCGTTCTTTGCGCGCCCGATCTTCCTCGTCCTCGGCCCGATTCTGGTTGCGCTCC
>CADCVG010000067.1 GCA_902806075.1 uncultured Rubrobacteraceae bacterium | reverse complement strand
CAAGGTCAAGCCAGCGGGGATACCGAACAACGAGCCAACGGCCCCAAGAGTACCCACAGAGAGAAGTTTGAGTAGCAGATCCAAGAGTCTAGGGCCTGTTTTCAAAGGTTGTTAGACTTGAGGTATGGCACGAGACATCTTGACCGACGAGCAGTGGGCGCGGTTGAAGCCTCTTCTGCCGCCCCAGAAGCCCAAAACCGGACGCCCCGCCAAGGACCACCGCACCGTCGTGAACGCCATCCTCTGGATCGACCGAACCGGAGCGCCCTGGCGCGACCTTCCCCCCGAGTACGGCCCCTGGCGGAGCGTCGCCACCCGCTTCTACCGATGGGTCAAAGCGGGCGTATGGGATCGGGTGCTCGGGGAGCTCCAACACCAGGCGGATGCCCAAGGGGGGCTGGACTGGAAGCTCCATCACGCCGACGGGAGCGTGATTCGAGCACACCAGCACGCCGCCGGGGCGAAAAAGGGGGGAGCGACGGCGACGCGGCGGCGACGGGGACGGGAGAAGATCCGGAGGCCCTCGGACGAAGCCGGGGCGGGTTCACGACCAAGATCCACCTCCGCGTCGAAGGCGGAGGAAAGCCCGTGGCCGTCCTGATCACGGCCGGGCAGCGCAACGAGCGGAGCGTGTTCGAGGCACTGATGGAGACGGGAGCGGTAAAGCGGGCGGGACGGGGACGGCCCCGCGTCCGCCCCGAGCGGGTGGTCGGGGACAAGGGCTACTCCGGCAAGAAGATCCGAGAGTACCTGCGAAAGCGGGGCATCGGGGCGGTGATCGCCCGCCAGAAGAACGAGAAGCGAGCCGGACGCTTCGACAAGGAAGCCTACCGCGAGCGCAACGTGGTCGAGAGGACGATCAACCGCCTCAAGCAGTTTCGGAGGGTAGCGACACGCTACGAGAAGCGGGCCGCCAACTACCGGGCTATGCTCACCGTCGCGGCCATCGTCCTTTGGCTACGAGATTGAAAACAGGCCCTAGCCCAACCAGCGCGCGCAGCGTAAATGCCTCGCCGAGGAACACGGCGCCGTAGAAGAGCGCGATAGCGGGCATCAGGTAGGCCACGGTGGAGGTCTTCGTGGCACCGACCCGGGCGATGAGCCCGAAGTACAGCAGATAAGCTATCCCGGTCCCCCCGACTCCGAGCCCCACGAGGGCGGCCACGGTTCCGAGGCCCGGTAGCTCTTCGGGGAGCCCGAAGGCGAGGGCGAATGGGAGGACGACGAGGACGCCACAGAGGTTCTGGCCGACGGCGGAGACGAGGACGGGGACGCCTTCGAGCCGCCGCCGGGCGTAGACGTTGCCGACGGCGTAGCTCAGGGAGCCGAGGAGTACCGCGCCACCGCCGAGGAGGGCGGCGAGATGCCTGGCCTCTCCACCGTCGCCGGGGTCGCCGGTCACGAGTATGCCGACGCCCACGAAGCCCAGGGCGAGACCCGCGAGGCCGAGAAGGTTGGGGCGTTCTTCAGGGAAGAAAGGCAGGGCGAGGACCAGGAGGGCAGTAAAGAGCGGGACGGTCGAGTTGAAGATGGAGGCCGTGCCGCTCGTGATGAACTTTTCGCCCCAGGCTATCGCCGCGTAGGGCACGACCGCGTTCACCACCCCGAGGAAGAGCAAGGGCCAGCGGAGGGAGGTCAGGTATTTCGCCATGCTTTCCCCATCTTCCGTGTTTGGCAGGAGTTCCGGGACACGGTTGCGGAGTAGGGGGATCGAGACCAGGAGCGTCAGGGAGCCGAAGACGAGGCGGGCGAGCACGATAAAGGTCGGGGTCACCTCGACGAGGGCGATCTTGATAAACAGGAACGAGGCGCTCCAGATCGCGGCGAGCGCCGCGAGTAAGAAGAGGTCCCTGCCCCTCACGCCCCCTTCATTCCGAGGATCTGGCAGGTGCCCATGTTCCCTCTGCGAACGCTCACGCATACGATAAAATCAGCATTCACACCGATTGACAAGTTTTTATCCTCAAAAGGAGCCCATATGGCACAGGGAGCAGAGCAAGAGATAGAGAAGAAGGGCTACGCCCACCCGGAGGCTCTGGTTAGCACGGAGTGGGTGGCCGAGCATCTCTCGGACAAGGTAAGGAACTACGATGGCAGTTGGACGGAGTGGGGCAACGCGGTGCACACTCCCATAGAGAGGTAGGGCCTCCTTGGATAGGCAGCTACAGATACAGATACTTCTGGACCACTATCAGAACCCGCGCCACAGTGGGGCTCTGGAGGAGGCGGACGTGGAGATGCCCGGGGGCAACCCGGGCTGCGGCGACGTGGTAACGGTCTACCTCAAAGGGGCCGGGGACCACGAGCATATAGAAGGCGTCTCCTACGAGGGCGAGGGCTGTACCATCAGCATGGCCGCGTCGAGCATGCTCCTCGAGCAGGTAGTCGCGGGCAACATGACGATGGACGAGGTCCTGGAGTTAGATTACAACGAGATGATGGACCAGCTTGGGCGCCAGATCGTCGCCAGCCGCCCCAAGTGCGCAACTCTAGGCCTCGGCACTCTCAAGGCCGCCATCAGGAAGTACCAAAGGGATAAGCGCCTCGACGCTGCCGGAGTCCCCCGCTCGCAGGGCCCCGTCCCGGAAGAGGGCCTGGTCTTCGGCGAGGGCGCAACGGAAGCCGCGAAGAAGGATTAATAGCAGCCGGCTCTCAGCAGCCAGCCGCCATCCAGAGCCGGCATTCGACCGGGACAACACGAACAGGAGAGCCAACAGGCCCGCGGCACGACGGCAACCGGCGTACCCAGGTGAGCGTCAGCTCAGGCGTTGCTGCCTGACACTTATGCGCAGCTAAAGAGGTTGATGTAGTGGTCTCCCCGGCCCCCGAAGGTTACCTCTACGTCGTCCTCGTCCGCTACGAGCTCCTCTAGCTGCCGGTGCAGCGCGGTGCCCCTGAGAAGCTCCGGAACGACCAGCCGGTAGTGGCGCTTCCCCTCCGGCGCTACGTCCTCGACGAGCCGGCCCCCGCACGGGCAGTAACCATAGTCTCCATCTGTGTATAGAAAGGGCAGGCTCTCGCCGCCGTAAATACCCGAACAGTTCGGGCATCTCCACACAAAAGTTGTCGTCCTCTCTCTAAGCATAAGCGCTACCTTCCCACTTCGTCGCCTTGTGAGGAAGTCTACACCTCTCGTCTTAGCGCCAGAAGGGTGCTGGAGTTAAGCGGAGGTTAAGAAAAGTTGGGGACGACGTGTATGGCTTTGGCCGGAGGATGCGGGTGGTGGTAGAGTTCGGTTGGGAATTTAGGCGAAGAGGTGGTGGGGGTGCGGTGATCCGGGTTGTAATAGTCGACGATCAACCCCTCCTGACCGACGGTTTCGGGAGGATCGTGGACGCCCAGCCGGGGATGAAGGTCGTCGGCACGGCCCATGACGGGGCGAGCGGCGTGAAGGTGTGCCGGGAGCTCAAGCCGGATGTCGTCCTCATGGACATCAACATGCCAGTCATGAACGGGGTCGCGGCGACGCGCAGGATACGCGACATCCTCCCCGACACGAAAGTCCTCATCCTAACCGTCTACGCCGACGACGTACATGTCTTCCAGGGCATAAAGGCCGGCGCTACGGGCTACCTCCTCAAGGACTGTACCCCCGACGACCTCTCCTTCGCTATAAGGAGCGTTCATGAAGGCGATACTATCGTGGCCCCCGAGATCGCGCGCAAGACGCTCCTCGCCTTCGAAGAAGCCGAAGGGGAGCCCGAAGCTCCGAGCCTCACCGAGCGGGAGGTAGAGATCATCACCGCTCTAGCGCGCGGACGCGGCAACAAGCAGATAGCCCGCGACCTCGCGATCTCCGATAAGACCGTTCGAAATCACGTAGCCAACATCTACAAGAAGCTGCACGTCTACGACCGGCTAGGGGCCGTCCTCTACGCCATTCGCGAGGGGTTGGTGGACGTGGACAGACTCGAGAGCGGATAGTCGCGCTACCGGAGACCAAACACCTCTCTACGATCTAGGAAAAGGACGTTGACGCACCCGGTCGCGCCCGGCGACGATAAAGACGCCTCAAAGGGACGTTCCGGGGTGCCGCGGAAGATCCAGCAGATATTCGGCGGGCTCCCCCGGGAAGGACGGATCAAAGCGGAAACAAACTACGCCTTCGGGCACCGGCGCCTCTTGCCGGTAAAGTAGCTGACCGTGGTCCCGGTCGAGCGTTAGCAGGATCCGACCCTCGCGCGAGGCCCGCTTGAGAACCTGCTCGTCCGAGGTGTCAGGCGTTTCGGGTATACCTTGCGCTCGGCGTCCGAAAGCGGCCGCACGAAGATCGGTTTTCTGATGTACCGGAGAACAACTCCTCGCCTACCAACCCGTCTGGGTATGCACTAGAGAGGCCAAATAGCCGTTCGCCGGCATTCGGATAGCTGAATCCTCAGTCTAGAAGTTCTGCTCCGAAGCCTGCTCCTCCTAGCAGCTCGCGGGCGTGCAGCGCGTCTCTGGCGTCCAGGGTGAGGACGAGGGCGGCGCGTTCGGTGTTGGAGTGGCGGACGTAGAGGTCGAGGATGTTGATGTTGTTCGAGCCCATGAGGGTCGTAACTTGCGCGAAGACGCCGGGACGGTTCTCGACAGGGATGGCTACATCAACGTTCTGGCCGCTCTGCTCGACTAGGATGCCGCCCAGGGCATCGTAGGCCGCGCGGGCGTCCCGGAAGCGGTCCTGCATGGCCTCGCGGTTGGAGATCTCACTGCCGAGCTGCGCCATCGTCCCCGCGAATGCCCCCAGCGCCTCGCCCAACGCCGGCGCGTTCTCGGCCAGGATGTCCGACCACAGCCCCGGGTTCGATGCTCCGACCCTGGTGAGGTCCCTGAAGGAGGGGCCGGCGAAGGAGAGAGCCTCGGGGGAGATGTCCGAGGCCACCTTCAGCAGAGCCGCGGCCATGAGGTGCGGGAGGTGGGAGAGGGCAGCCATCAGGAGGTCGTGCTTCTCGGGGTCGACCGCCGTGGGGACCGCGCCGAGCTCCCGCACGAACTGCGCTACCTCGCGGTAGTCTTCGGGGTCCGTCTTCGCGGTCGGTGTGAGGAAGTAGCGGGCGCCCTTGAAGAGGTCGGCCTTCGCGTTCGCCACGCCCGCGAGCTGGCTGCCGGTCATCGGGTGTCCGCCCACGAAGTGCCTCAGGCCGTGTGATTCGGCCTCACGCACTATCTTCATCTTCGTGCTGGCGACGTCGGTGACCAGGGCGTCTGTCGGGGCGAGTTCCCCAATCAGGGCCGCGACACGCGAGATCGGCGCCGCGAGCACCACGAGGTCTGCCCCACGCACCTCCTTCATCGTCGAGGCCCGGTCTATCGTTCCGAGCCCGGTGGCCTTCTCAAGCACTGCGGGCTCGTCCACGCCTATTACGTCCCAGCCCGCCGTCCTCGCAGCCAGTCCGACCGAGCCCCCGATCAGGCCGGTCCCGATGATCGCAAGCGTCCGGCTCAAGAGGCCCGCTGCGGTTTCGCCTCAGGCTCTGCCTCCCGCGTGGCTTCGCGCGTCGCGTTTTGGAGCGCCGCGATGACGCGGTCGTTCTCCCACGAGTCGCCTACCGTGACGCGGCTCCACCCGGGGTACTCCAGCGCGGCGCCCTCCCTTACGAGGACACCGGCCTTCTCGAAGTCCTCCGCCTCGAACCGGACCATGATGAAGTTGCCCTGTGAGGGGATAAAGTCCAGCCTCGCGCCGGTGAATGCTTCCTGCAGGCGGTTGCGCTCCCGGACAACGAACTCGGCTCGCTCCCGGACCTTGTCCCGGGCGAGCATCGACGCCGTCGCCGCGACCTGGGCGGCGAGGTTGACGGAGACCGGGAACCGGACCCTTTCGGCGTAGTCGGCGATCTTCTCGGACCCGATACCGTAGCCTACCCGAAGACCGGCTAGCCCATGCGCTTTGGAGAAGGTGCGCGCGGTGATGACGTTCTCCCTTTCGAGGGCGAGGGCGTGGGAGTCGCGGTAGGTTGGGTCGTCGACGAACTCGACGTAGGCTTCGTCCAGGATCAGGAGCACGTCCGGCGGCAGCTCCGAGGCCAGGCTCGTGACCTCATCCAGGGGCAGGTACGTGCCCGAAGGGTTGTTGGGGTTGCAGAGGATCATGGCCCGCGTCTCGTTCGTCACCGCCGAGAGCAGCGCCTCTGTGGGGATCTCGTGTTTCTCCGTGAGGGAGACCGGGCGGGCTGTCATGCCGAGGACCGCGCAGATCATGGGATAAAGGCTGAACGACGGCCAGGGGTAGACGACCTCGCCGACGGGGAGCAACTGGAGCACGTTCATCAAGACCTCACTCGAACCGTTACCGACCAGCACGTTGCGGGTCTCCGTACCGGCGTTGGCCTCGGCCACCACCTGGCGGAGACGCGTAACGTGGCTGTCCGGGTAGCGGTTGGCGCGGGGCAGCACCTCGGCGAGGGCCGCCTCCGCCTCCGGGAGCGGCCCGAAAGCCAGTTCATTCGAGGTCAGCTTCGCGTACCGGTGCTCGTCCGTCCCCTCTGCCGCCATCCTCCAAGACTTCGGCGGGATGTACGGCCGCAGCGGGTCGAGCTCGCTTCTGAATCTCATTTATGTTCCCTTCGTCTCTCCGTTTTCGTCCGCGAAACTGCCATTCTAGAGAATATTCCGGTTCATTCGGGCTTTCAACGTGGGATGTAGCAGGCGATCGGCTGCCGGACCTGGCTCTACCGGCAACTACGAAGTTTGCCTTATCTTCCGGGCGCATATAGAATCCTGAACCTATGGAGAATACTGGTACTGACGGCAGGATAGAGGAGCTTCGGCGGCAGGTGGACGAGGTCGACCTGGAGCTCATACGCATCCTCAACGAGCGGGCGCGCATCGTTCAGGAGATCGTGGCGATAAAGGGCGATGCGGGGAAGCCCCTCTTCGACCCCAGGCGCGAGGAGGAGATCCTGCGCAAGGTCGCCGAGCACAACGAGGGTCCGATCTACGACACCTCGATGCGCGAGATCTTCGAGCTCATCTTGCACCGTATCCGGGATCTGGAAGTCCAACGCGAAGAGTTTAGGTAGCTGATTTTATGAGCATTTCCGAGAAAAGCGCCGCGGGCGTAAAGACGAACGTTTCGACCAAGAACGGCATGATACAGCCGGGCTCCTTCCGGGTGATCGCCGGTCCCTGTACCGTCGAAAGCTACGACCAGTTCGTCGCCTCGGCCAGGGCCGTCAAACAGGCCGGATATGAGTACGTCCGCGGCGGTGCCTTCAAGCCTCGCACCTCCCCGTACTCCTTCCAGGGCCTGGGCGAGGAGGGGCTGAAGATACTCTCCGAGGTCTCGGGGGAACTCGGCCTAAAGGCCGTCACCGAGGTCATGGACGCCGAGGATATAGAGCTAGTCATGGAGCATGCGGAGATTATCCAGGTGGGCGCGCGCAACATGGCGAACTTCTCGCTCTTGAGGCGCATCGGGGCGGCGATCGCCGGGACCGACCACGGAGTCGTCCTCAAGCGGGGCTTCGCGTCGACGGTCGAAGAGTGGCTGCTAGCGGCAGAGTACATAACCAAAGAGGGCGGGGAGAACGTGGTCCTGTGCGAGCGGGGGATAAGGACGTTCGAGACGTCTACACGTTTCACCCTGGACCTCTCAGCGGTGATCGTGGCGAAGAGGCTCACGGATCTGCCGGTGATCGTCGATCCATCTCACGCGGCCGGCCGACGCGACCTCGTCATCCCTCTTAGCAAGGCGAGCGTGGCGGCGGAGGCGGATGGTCTGATCGTCGAGTCGCATCACGAGCCGCAGGAGGCGTTGTGCGACGCGGAGCAGGCCTTGCCGGTCGAGGCTCTGATGGGTCTGCGCGAGACGCTGCGGCCGTTTGCGAGCGCTATGGGCAGGGAGGTCCTCTAGAGTCCCGCAGGGGGACCGGGGGTAAATTTGAGCCGTCTCGGCGAGAGGTTCGTTCTCGAACGCCAGATCGGGGCTGGAGGCATGGCCCAGGTCTACAAAGGCAAGGACGTGTCGCTCGACAGGCCAGTGGCCGTCAAGATTCTCAAGCCTGGCTATGGGGAGACCGACATCAGCCTGCGCTTCCAGCGCGAGGGCCGCACCGCCGCCAGGCTCTCCCACCCGAACATCGTCCAGGTCTACGATGCGGGTCAGGCGGAGTTCGAGGGACGTGAGGTCTCCTACATAGTCATGGAGTATGTACCCGGCGGCGACCTGAAGGCCTTCATAGACGAGAGAGGCTCTCTCTCCAACGACCAGCTCACAAGGCTCGGGGCCGATGTCTCGGCGGGGTTGGCACACGCCCACGAGCGAGGTGTGATCCACCGCGACATAAAGCCGCACAACATCCTCCTCGACGAGCGCGGCTGCCCCAAGCTGACGGACTTCGGC
>CADCVG010000066.1 GCA_902806075.1 uncultured Rubrobacteraceae bacterium | reverse complement strand
GGGCCGCCAGAGGATAGCCATAGCACGCGCGCTGCTCGTTGACCCGCGTCTGCTCATCCTCGACGACAGCACCTCGGCGGTCGATGCCGAGACCGAAGCAGCCATCCAGGAGTCGCTCGACCAGCTCATGCGCGAGAGCCACCGGACCGTCTTCGTCATAGCGCAAAGAGCCTCGACGGTACGCGACGCCGACCTCATACTGGTCCTCGACAGGGGTACTATCGCCGCGCAGGGGACCCACGAGGAGCTTCTACGCGGGAGCGAACTCTACAACGAGATCCTGGGCTCGCAGCTCGTCACCGAGCCCGTCGCGGCAGGCGAGACTACAGATCCTACGAGAGGAGAGACCCCATGACGCAGACCCGCAGCACGGAGGACAGGATCTCCTTCCTCCGCTCCCTTCGCGCCGTCCGCAGCTTCCGCCCGGACCCGGTGCCCGGGGAGGTCGTGGACGACATCCTGGAGGTAGCCCGCTGGTCGGGCAGCGCCTCCAACCGCCAGCCGTGGGAGATCTTCGTGATCCGCGAACGCGAGACGCTCGACGCTCTCGCCGCCGTCGAGGGCTACGCGAACCACCTGGCAGGCGCGCCTCTTGGTATCGTCCTCGGGATGGTGGGCGAGCGGCCCGAGCAGGAGACCTACGACGAAGGGCGCCTCGCCGAGCGGATCATGCTCGCCGCTCACGCGCACGGCGTCGGCTCCTCTATTGGCTGGATCGTCGGCGCCGGCAGGGACGCGACAAAGGACCTCCTCGGCATACCACCAGAGCGCATCGTGCGGACCGCGATCTCCCTGGGCTACCCGGACGAGACGGCCCGCCGCCCGCGCACCAGCGCAGGTCAGGCCCGCAAACCCCTCTCCGAGATAGTCCACGAGGAGCGATATGGTTAGCTCTCCCCTCACAAACAGAACGATACCGGAGAGCGTGGTCCGCTCCCGGCTCAGCCGCGCCAGTCCGACGCTCTGGCGGACGTTCCGAACGGAGAAGTGGGTTTGAGGGGTATCGAGTCAATAGCCAACGCCTCCCAGGAGCGGGCTGAGGAAAAGGGCACGACCGCGCGGCGCCTGCTCTCGGAGCTTCGCCCCTATGGGCGGCGGCTGGTCCTCATCCTCGTCCTCGTCGTGGTTGGGGCGGCGGCGCAGGCAGGAGGGCCGTGGCTCATCGGCCGGGCAATAGACCTCTACATCCTGCGGGGTGACATCAACGGGCTCGCGTGGACGATGCTGCTACTGTTAGGCGTCTACCTCGTTGGGACGGTCGCGACGCGCGGCCAGATCCAACAGGTCGGCTCGGTCGGCCAGAGCGTCCTCGCCTCGCTGCGCGAGCGCATCTTCGAACGTCTCCTTCACCTCCCTCTCCGCTACTTCGACAGGCGACCCGCTGGCGACCTGATGAGCCGCGTCACCAACGACGTGGACACCCTCAACCAGCTCCTCTCGCAGGGGATAACGCAGCTCCTGGGCTCGCTCTTCAGCCTCATCGGGATAGTCATCGCGATGCTCATCCTCGACTGGCGTCTGGCTCTGGCATGTTTCGCGGTCATCCCGGCGATGCTCCTCACGAACGTCTACTTCGCCCGCCGCGCCCGCCGCGCCTTCCGGACGACGCGCGAGACCGTCGGCGACGTCACGGCTGGTTTGCAGGAGGAGATCGTGGGCGTCCGCGAGGCGCAGGCCTTCAACCGGACCGAGGCGAACATAGAACGCTTCCGGGAGCGAAACGCCGCCAACCGGACGGCGAACGTGCAGGCCGTGGCGATCACCTCCGCCTTCGCCCCCGCGATAGACGTGCTCGGCACGCTCGCCACGGCGCTCGTGATCGGCTACGGCGGCTACCTCGTCGTCACCGGCAGCCTGACCGTCGGCCTGTTGACGGCGTTCCTGATCTACGTGCAACAGTTCTTCCGCCCGATACAGCTCGCCTCCCAGGTCTATACCCAGGCCCAATCAGCCCTCGCAGGCGGCGAGCGCATCTACAACATCCTCGACGAAGAGACAGAGCCCCCCGATCCGCCAGACGTCCCGAAGCTCGACAGAGCAGAAGGCCGGATAGAGTTCGAGAACGTCTCATTCGCCTACAATCCGGGCCGCCCGGTGCTGGAGGAGATAAGCTTCAGGACCGAGCCGGGCCAGACGATAGCACTCGTCGGGCCGACGGGGGCGGGCAAGACGACGATAGCGAACCTCATCCCCCGCTTCTACGATGTGACCGGGGGGACCGTGCGGATAGACGGCCACGACGTGCGCGAGGTCGAACGGCGGAGCTTGCGAAAGAAGATCGCCACCGTCTTGCAGGAGCCGTTCCTCTTCTCAGGTACCATCGCGGAGAACATCGGCTACGGTAGGATGGATGCTACGCGGGAGGAGATCGAGGCCGCCGCCCGTACCGTCAGCGCGCACGACTTCATCGACGCTCTGTCGGACGGCTACGACACCCCTCTAGGAGAGGGTGGCGGAACCTTGAGCCAGGGCCAGCGCCAGCTCCTCTCCTTCGCTCGGGCGGTGCTTGCCGACCCGCGCATCCTCATCTTGGACGAGGCTACGAGTAATATAGACACCCGTACGGAGGCCCTGATCCAGGAGGCGCTAGGAACTTTGCTACAGGGACGCACGAGCGTGGTCATTGCACACCGCCTGAGCACGATCCGGAACGCGGACCTGATCCTGGTGGTCGAAGCCGGCCGTATCGCCGAGCGCGGCAGCCACGCGGATCTCCTGGAGAAGAACGGTCTCTACGCCGACCTCTACCGCCGACAGTTCCGCGAACCCGCCCCCGCAACCCCGAGTTAGGAGGTATCTTTTGCCCGATCTGTTGACTGCTTTCGCTCTCGTAGCCGCGGTACTCACGGTCTCGGCCCTGGCGTCGGGGATCGTGGAGCGGGCACCGCTCTCGTTCCCGATCATCTTCCTGGGCCTGGGTTTTCTGCTCGGCGAGAGGGGCCTTGGCCTCCTCACGCTCGGCCCGGAGGACGCGGTGCTCGAATCCGTGGCCATCCTGACCCTGGTCCTCGTCCTCTTTCTCGACGCCGTGCGCCTCAGAGAGGGCGAGATGAACACGGTCGGGCTCGTCCCGATGCTCTCCCTGGGTCCTGGAACCCTGATCATCATCACGATCATCGCCCTCGGAGCGCACTTCCTGATCAACGCGACGCTCATCGAATCCCTCCTCCTTGGAACCATCCTGGCCTCGACCGACCCGGTGGTCCTGCGCGACGTGGTCCGCAACGAGCGTATCCCGCGCTCGGTCAGGAGCGCGCTCAGCATAGAGGCCGGGACCAACGACGTCGTGGTCCTGCCGATCCTGCTGGTCCTGATCGCCGTCGCCAACGCCGAAGCGAGCGGCGTTGCGGGATGGGCGACGTTCGCGGCGCAGGTCTTCGTACTCGGCCCCGCGATAGGGTTCGCAGTCGGCGCGGGTGGAGCCTGGCTAATGGGCAGGGCCGACGCCAAGTTTGGCATTAGCCGCGAGTACCAGGCCCTCTATGGCATAGGGCTCGTGCTGCTCGCTTTCGCGGGCGCTCAGGGGTTGGGCGGCGATGGCTTCCTGGCCGCCTTCTCAGCCGGCCTGGCGGTCGCGCTCCTGAACTTCGATTTGTGCGACTGCTTCCTCGACTATGGAGAGACCACGGCGGAGATGACCATGCTGCTAGCCTTCGTCTTCTTCGGAGCGGTGATCTCCGAGATCGCGTACGAGGTCCCCCTCCTCCCCACCCTGGCCCTAGCGGCCGTGGTCATCTTCGTCGCCCGGCCTCTGGCCATCGGTATCGTCCTCCAGCGCGCCGCCGTAAGCAACGCCGCACGGGCGTTTATCGGCTGGTTCGGCCCCCGCGGCCTCAACTCGCTCCTGCTCGCCCTGCTGGTCCTCCAGAGCGGGGTAGCGAACTCCGAGTTCCTGCTCGCCGTAACTGGCGTGGTCGTCACCGTCTCCGTCGTATTGCACGGAGCCTCCGCAGCCCCTCTCTCCGCCCTCTACGGCCGCGCGATCGAGAGGGCCACGTACGAGGAGGAGCGCGAGAGCACCGCCGCCGGGATCTTTGGAGGAGCCGCCAAAGAGACGCCCCGGATAAGCGTGGACGAGCTGGCCGAGCAGCTAGAAGGCCCGAACCCGCCGATCGTCCTCGACGTACGAACGCGCTCCCAGTACGAACGGGACGGGGCGCGCATCCCCGGCAGCGTCAGGGTGATGCCGGACGCGGTAGAAGACTGGGCCGTCCGCTACATCGCCGAGCACCCCGACGGAGAGCCTCACCTCCGCCCTATCGCCGCCTACTGCACCTGACCGGACGAGGCGACCAGCGCCCGGGCGGCGCGGCGACTGAACAAGCTTGGCTTCGAGACGACGGCCCTCAAGGGCGGCTTCGACGCCTGGAAGGCGAAGCACACCGTAGAACCCGTGGAGACCGGGCAAGCGGTCTAGTAACCTCGCCGGCCTCAACCGCCCTCGACGACCGCCAGTCCAGTTGGGCGCTGGTAGTGGTCGTAAAGAGAGAGGCCGAGGCGCTCCCAGCTCAAGCCCGCATCCGGCGAGCGATAGAGACCCTTGTTTGTGAGCGCGTAGAAGACGCCGGGCTCGTCCTGATTGGCCGCCAACACGGCGACGGTTCTGCCCTCCACGTCGGGCAACCCCATACGCACCTCCCGCCAGGGCTCCCCGGCGGTCTTTCGGTAGATCGTGGACTCGGCAGCCCGGATGTTGTAGGCCTCCCATGGGCTGCTCGCGGCCGAGACGACGACCGTTTCCGGGTCTCCCGGGTCAACTGCCAGGCCTACCAGATAGTGATGCCGGAGACCTTCGCTTATGCGCCGCCAGTTCGTGCCCGCATCGTCGCTCTGGGCGTATCCGCGTCCCGGGGACATGAGCCCGTCGCCCGCCGCCGAGTAGAGCCGGCCCGGCGCGTCCTTATGGGTAGCTAGAGTGTGCGTATCGCGGGGGCCGTCGGGCGTGCGGTCCTCCCAGGTCTCACCGCCGTCGAGGCTCCGGATCAGGGCTCCCGCCTCGATCGCCACGAAGACCCTACCAGGGGAGTTGGGGTCCGTAGAGATCCAACGCACGTGATGGGTCTCGGGCCTCGGCGGGAAGCTCCACTCCGGCGCGGAGGGTAACTCGCGCAGACCTCCGAGCTCTCGCCAACTCTCGCCCCCATCCTCCGACCGGTAGACCGCGCTCAGCTCGGTCCCGGCGTAGACGACGCCGTACTCTCCAACCCGCTCGACGGTGCTGACGGCAACCGCCGTAACCGGGTCTCGGAAAGCGTCCTCCCCGATGTGCTCCCAGGAACCACCGGCATCCATACTACGCCACAGTCCTTGATCGAACGTACCGCAGTAGACCACCTCCGGCCTCGAAGGGTCTGCCACCACGCTCTGGGGCGAGGAGCCAAGCAGTCGACGTTCGATCCGCCAACTCCCGTCTCGACGGCTCGCCACCAACAGCTCCTCCGCCATCGCCGCGTAGATTCTCGTCACCACGCTCCTCTCCGGCCACGGTCCGCGCCAGGGCTTCGCCCCCTGCTCCCCCGCCTCGTCGAGCGCCTCCCACCCCTCTCCGCCACGACCTGAATGCTCCGCCGTGCGTCCTCAGGGTCCGCTTTGCCGATTCTTCTGGCTCTACCGGGCGCGCCGGAGAACCTCGCGGGCGTCCTCGGCCCGGTCGCCGAAATCTTCGGCTATGGTGTCGATCTCCACCTCGGAGACGCCCACCTCGCGCAAGGTGTTCGGTAACTCCAGCCTCTCGACGAGGGAGGCGACGCGTTCGGCAGGATCCCCACCGAGGGCGTTCGCGAGTTGTTCCCACCGTTCTTCGGGTATCCGGTCCTTTGTAACGGCCAGGGTAGGGGCGAGGGTGATGCAGGAGGTGTAGCCGTGCGGGACGCTGTAGCTCGCCCCGATCCTGCGTCCCAACCCGTGTGACATCCCCATCGGCGTGTTCAAGGGTCCGAAGTACGCCATCCACGACGCGAGCTGTAGCTCGTGACGCAACCCCACGTCCTCCGGCTCCTCCTTCGAGCGCGGCAGATACTCGACGAGCCTCCTCGCCCCTTCGAGCCCCATGACGTCCTCCACCGGGTGCTCCCCCTTCGCCAGAAACCCTTCGACGGCGTGGTCGAGGGCGCGGATGCCGGTCGAGAGCCAGAGCTTCTCCGGCGTGAAGAGCGTAACCTCCGCGTCCAGTATTACCACCGACGGCACAGCTTTCGGGTCGGCGAATCCACTCTTGCGGCCCGCCTCTTCGTCCGTGACCCCGACGAGATGCGCCCATTCGGCACCCGAGAGGGTCGTCGGTACCGCTACCTGCACGGGGTAACCGAGCTCCCGGGCCACGGCCTTCGTGCCGTCCACGACGCTCCCGCCCCCGACGCTCACGAGCAGATCCGCGTCCCGCGCCTCACTAGCGGCCTTCTCCACAGCGCTTCCGGGCGTATGCTCGCTCATGCCCACAAAGGTGCCGGCGTGCTTCCCGCCCAACAGCTCCTCGACGCGCCGGACGAGGTCCGTCTCCTCGTTCAGGGTGCGGCCGGTGACCACGAAGGCCCGGTCTTTGGACTGGGCCTCCTCTTCGAGCTTGCTCAAGGAGCCGACGCCGAAATGGACCCGGCTCGTCGGCAAGAATTTACGCGTTCCGGTATTCACATCCGGGATTCTACACCTGCTCCCGCTTAGAAACTCGGTCTTCAGTACGGTTCGGGTAGGCCCGGCTCGATGTTTTGACCAGGCAGAACATGAGGGCCAGCAAGCGGCGGTACGCCTCCGGGTCGAAGCGGTGGGAATGCGCTCCTCGCCCTCGTCCCCGATGAAGTTGGGTTTCAGTCGAAAGCTCGGTGCCGGTGGATTTGTGTCAGCGAGGAGCAACCCGGTCTTCGGAGCCCGGTTGAAAGCGTCAGGGGGAACCTTCTCACACAAACGATGCTGTCTCGTTTACGCCAGATCTGCTAACCGCTGACTGCTGATGGCTCTCCGTCAAACGAATGATCGAGCTTTCGAAGGGTCTCGGAGAGAAGGCGTTGCTCTTCTTTGGAGAGGACGGAGAGGCGCTCGGCGATGAGGGCTTCGTGAGCCGGGACGACCTCATCGAAGAGGCGGCGGCCCTCTTGCGTGAGGTAGAGACGGTTGGTCCGGCCCTCGGGACGTCGCTCTATGAGACCACGCTTCTCCATGCGGTCCAATAGCTGCGCGACGTTGCCCTTCGTAACGAGCAAGGAGTCGGCGAGCCTCTGCTGCACTATGCCTTCCTCCACTCCTACGTGCGCCAGAACGTCGAACTGGGCGTTGTTCAACTCCCAACGCTCCCTCAACTGCACCCCGAGATCCCGCTCCACCCTCTGCGCTACCCTGAGCAGCCTCACCCACGCCGTTACCGACGGCCTTCGCAGGCTCCTGCCCCTCTCCGGAATCTCGAACCGCTCGCTCATTGTTTAAGTTTAGTCCTAAACTCTTCTCACGTCAACAGGTTCTCCAGGGTCACACGCTGGCCAGAGGGTTGACTATTTATGGTTTAGGGCTAAACTGTCCGCATAGGTTTAGGGCTGAACTGAGATTTGGAGGCACTATGGAACTCGGCGGGTTGCATCACATGACGGCGGTGACTACGGAGGCTTCGGAGAACGTCGCGTTCTACACGGGGATTCTGGGGTTGAGGTTGGTCAAGAAGACGGTGAACCAGGACGACGTATCGGCATATCACCTGTTCTACGGGGACGAGCTGGGGCGGCCGGGGACGGAGATCACCTTCTTCGACTGGCCGCAGTTGAGGATCGCCCCAAACCACGCGGGGGCCGGCGAGGTCTCGACGACGGAGTTGAGGGTCTCGGGACGCGGGGCCGTGGAGTGGTGGGCTGGGCGTCTCGAGGAGCACGGCGTCGCGCACTCCGGCATCGGGGAGCGTGGCGAGCAGGCTTATATCGAGTTCACAGACCCCGAGGGCCAGCGGCTCCGGCTCGCGGACGAGGGCGAGGCGCCGCGCGTCGAGGCCGGAGTGCCCTGGGAGGGGAGTCCGGTACCACAGGAGTACGGAATACGGGGGCTCGGGGCGGTTGATCTTACGGTGCGGGAGCTCGGGCCGACGGCCTGGGTGCTCGCGGAGGTCTTGGGCTTCCGGCTCGTGGGCGAGTACGAGGAAGGTGGTGAGAGGGTCGCGCTCTTCGAGGTCGGTCCCGGGGGACCGGGTTCCGAGGTGCGGGTGGTCGAGAGGCCGGATGCGCCGCATGCCCATCTCGGGCGAGGCGGGGTCCACCACATCGCGTTCAGGACCGCCGACGAGGAGGAGCAGAGGTCCTGGCGGGAGAGGATCCGGGGCGCGGGGCTCGGGGTCACGCCGCAGATAGACAGGTTCTACTTCCGTTCGATCTACTTCCGCGAGCCGGGTGGGGTGCTCTTCGAGATCGCCACCGACGGTCCCGGCTTCGCAACCGACGAGGATGCACGGCACCTCGGCGAGCGCCTCTCGCTGCCGCCGTTCCTGGAGCCACGCCGCGAGGAGATAGAGAGCCGCCTCACCCCCATCTCGCCGGTCGGTAGCAACGTCGGACGGTAGAAACCGGCGACGAACGGGTAGGAACGGGTAGTAGAGGGTTTAATAGAAGATCGTCCCGGTATCGGGGCTACTTACACAAGGAGGGAAGCATGGCAAGGCAAAGACAGGAGAGCGGCCGCGAAGCTCTGGCGAAGCTGGTTTTGCGGGGGGCGTTGGGGTCACTGATGGCCGGCCACGGCTCGCAGAAGGGGCTCGGCTGGTTCAACGGCCCGGGTCCGGAGGGCACCAAAGGCTTTATGGAGATGCTGGGTCTCACGCCTGGGCATCGCTGGGCCAACCTGGCGATAGCATCCGAGCTTGGTGGCGGCACGCTCACGACGCTGGGCCTGCTCAACCCGCTGGGTCCTCTGGGGATCATAGGCTCGATGGGGATGGCCTGGAAGACCGCCCACGCGGACAAGCCGATCTGGGTGACCGAAGGCGGCGCGGAGCTGCCCTTGACCAACATAGCCGCGGCCCTCGCCCTCATGATCAGCGGCCCCGGTAAGTACTCGCTAGATCGGGCCCTCGGCATCCACCTGCCGCGCTGGATCGGACCCCTAGGACTGGCGGCCGTCCTGCTCACGGTGCTCTACACCGACGCCGGTGGCGAGGAAGCACCAGCCGAGGACGAGGCCCGCGAAGAGTTGGCGGGCGAGGAAGGCTAGGATAGGGGCTCGCGTCACCGCGAGCATCGCTTAAATAACAAGGAAGCGAGACTCGACCAACCGGGGCGGGTCGTGGCGGGCATTCCCGCGACGACCCGCCCCGTCTCTCGCTCTCGGCGCTCCCGGGTTCGGGCAGCGGAGCGGAGTTCCGTTCGCAATTGATACGGCTTGCTATAATCGGTTACATGGAATCTACCACCACCAGGAGCCTGCCCGAGAGCGTGGACCTTATGGTCCTCGACTCTTCCGGCAACCTGCGCGCAGACGTGGGTCTGGATGAGCTACCGGGGTACCTCTCGGATAAAGAAGCGCTCGTCTGGTGCGATATCTACAACACCGGGGGCGGGCAGCAAGGCCCCTACGGGCGGCTGCTGGCGGAGACGTTTGGGTTTGACGAGCTTACCGTCGAGGACTGTTTTACAAGGAGTCATCTGCCAAAAGTAGACGTCTACGAGGACTATCTCTTTATAGCGCTCTTCACTTTTCACCTCTCCGAGAAGAGGCGGCGGGTCGAGACCGTCGAGGTGGATATGTACCTCGGGGAGAACTACGTGGTGTGTGTACATCCCCGGCCCTTGAGGGAGCTCGACAGGGTGAGGCGGCGGCTGCTCTCGGGGAACGAGTTCGTCTCCTCCTCCCCCGCCAACGTGGCCCACACGGTCCTCGACGCGGTAGTGGACGAGTACCTGCCGATCATGAGCAGGCTCTCGGCGATGGTCGACGGCATTGAGGACGAGCTTTTGAGCGAGGAAGAATACCCGGATGATACGGTCGTGCTCGACACGCTGTTCCACCTCAAGCACGAGCTGACGGCATTGAGGAGGCTGGCAGTGCCCTTGCGGGAGGTCGTGGGGATCTTGATGAGGCCGACGATGAGGCTCGTCCCCGAGGAGAGCCGGATGTACTACGACGACGTGCGGGACCACCTGATCCGGGTGGTCGATATGATCGACACCATGCGCGACTACCTCGCCGGCTCGCTCGACGTCTACACGGCCCGCCAGACCCAGCGCGCCACCCTGCAGACCCAGCGCGTCAACCAGAGCGTACAGAGGCTCACCGCCATTTCGACCATCTTCCTGCCGCTCACGTTTATTACCGGCATCTACGGGATGAACTTCGAGTACATACCGGAGGCCGGGTGGCACTACGGCTTCTACGCCATCGTGGGGCTGTGCGCGGCGCTCGGTATAAGTATGCTCTACTACCTGCGCCGCAACGGTATGTTTTAGGAGCAGTCGCCGGCCGACCATACTGGCTTCGCTTTCCAGCTGACTGTGGGGGTCTCCCAGAGTTGCGGTTCTCTTGCACGTCCACGTTAAACGTGGTTGGTGACTGTATACGATGTCCGGCGTAAGACCCATCGTCCCCGGTAAGCCGCGGGGAAACGAGGAGATATTGGACTTCGGTATCCTGGAGACTTCGCGCGAGGACGTAGGCAAAAGAGCCTCTTTGTCCCGGATATACTGTGCCGGTGATCGTTGACAACGCCATCTACGTGGACGGGCGCCGGGAGAAGGAGCCTCCTTCGCTGGAGGAGACTTACGAGGCCTGCCGCGAAAAGGGTGGGTTCGCCTGGATCGGGCTCTACGAGCCGACCGAGGAGGAGTTCGAGACCGTCGCTGGCGAGTTCGACCTGCACGAGCTTGCGGTCGAGGATGCTATCACCGCCCACCAGCGGCCAAAGATAGAACGCTACGGCGGCTCGGTCTTCGTGGTGCTCAAGTCAGCACGTTACAGGGATGAAACGGAGACGGTCGAGTTCGGTGAGATCCACGCGTTCGTGGGACCTGGTTTCATCATCACCGTCCGTCACGGCAAGGCCTCCGAGCTGCACGAGGTACGCGAGCGGCTAGAGAGCGAACCCGACCTGCTGCGCCGGGGCCCAGCGGCGGTCATGTACGCGATCATGGACCGCGTCGTGGACGACTACGCCCCGGTCTCCGAGGGTCTCGAAATGGATATAGACCAGATCGAGGCGGAAGTCTTTGGGGGCAACGCCAGCGTCTCGCGCCGAATATACGCCCTCTCGCGCGAGGTCATCGGCTTCCGCAGAGCAACTCAACCATTGAACGACGTGCTAGAGCGTATGATCGAAGGTGAGGTGTACGATTTCGATCCTGAATTACACAGGTACCTGCGTGACGTTCAGGACCACGCGCTAAGGGTGACGGAGCAGGTCGAGGCCTTCCGCGAGCTGCTCTCGAACATCCTCAGCGTAAACCTGACGCTGGTGAGCATAAACCAGAACGACGAGGTCAAGAAGATCTCCGCCTGGGCCGCCATCCTGTTCACCCCTACGCTCGTGGCGAGCATCTACGGGATGAACTTCGAGGTCATGCCGGAGCTGACATGGATGTTCGGCTACCCGTTCGCGCTGGCGCTGATGGTGGTGACCGCCTTCCTACTCTATCGTATCTTCAGAAAGGCCGGCTGGCTTTAGGGCGGTCCCCGCTACGCGCTTCTCTTTCGCCTATCTTCTGACCGCCAGCTGCTCTTTACATTGTTCTGGCGACCGGCTATACCACTACCGTGGCCGAGAGAGAGCGAAAGAGGTTCCGGGTCGGCGGCCGGGAGAGGGACGCCGGGAGGCCGGGAAGAGACGGAGGTCTGCGACGGCGGCTCCGGGAGCGGCCGAGGATACGGCCGCGCGTCTATGGGTACCTGGCGCAGGAGAAAGAGTCCCTGAGACAGGGTTTCGCGGCGCTCTTTCTATCGTCGGTCGGGGAGCTGGTAGCGGGGATCGTGCTCGCAGGGATCGCGGGTACGCTTGAGGAGCTAGTGGGGCTCGCGGTGCTCATACCGGCAGCTATCGGGATGCGCGGTGCGATCTTCGGGGCGATGGGGAGCCGTCTCTCGACCTCGATCCAGACGGGTCTATTCAGCTTCAGTCTCCGGCGCGGCGTGCTCGCGGAGAACGTGCAGGCGGCGGCGGTCCTCTCGCTGGTCTCCGGGGTGTTCCTGGCGTTCCTGGCGCGGTACCTCTCCGACATACTCGGGGTTGCCACGGAGCTCTCGGTCGTGGACTACATCGTCATCTCGACCGTCGGTGGCGCTATCGCGGGCGCCCTTCTCCTCGTCATCACCGTCTTCGTCGCCCGCACGAGCGTGGCGAGGAATTGGGACATGGACAACATCGCCGCCCCGATGCTCACCGCCGCGGGCGACATCCTGACCCTCCCCTCACTGGTCCTGGCCGCTTACCTGATCGACATACCCATCTTCTCGGGTAGTCTCGCCCTCGTCCTCACGGTCTCCGCCGTCGCCGTGGGCATCCTGGGGTTCAGGCTCGGCGGCCGGAACTTGAGACGCATCCTGGCCGAGAGTCTGCCGATACTCGCGCTAACCGGTGCCGTGATGATCCTCGTCGGCGTGGCGCTCGAGGAGCGCCGCGAGCAATTCACGACGCTGCTGGCTTTAAGCATCCTGCTGCCGGCGTTCTTGCAGGAGGGCGGGGCGCTGGGCGGCATCCTCTCCAGCCGGCTCTCCTCGAAGATACACCTGGGTCTCCTGGCGCCGCGGGGGCTGCCGCCGGTGGCGGCGTTCCGGGACTTCGTACTCATCTATACCTTCGCGGCGGGGGTCTACCTGTTCATAGGCGCCCTCTCGCACGTGCTAGCGGTGGTCCTCTTCTCGCAGGGGGCCAGTCCGGGTCTTCTGGCGATGATGGGTATCAGCACGCTCGCGGGGCTCATAGCGACGACCGCGGCGGTGCTCGCAGCCTACTACGGCTCGGTCGGCTCGTACCGGCTGGGGCTGGATCCGGACACTTACGGTATACCGATAATTACGGCCGTCGTGGACCTGCTCGGGTTCATGAGCCTTATAATTGCCCTGATCATTTTCGGACTGGCAGGTTAGGAGCTATGCGCGAAGATCGCCCCCGCAACCTCAAGGAGATGCTCTCCGAAGCGAAGAACACCTCGGAACTTATGGTGGACCTCGCCTACGCTGCCCTCTTCTACAACTCCGAGGACTTCTCCGAGGAGGTCTTCCGCCTCGAGGGGCGCCTGAACGACCTGGTCTTCGACATGCGCACCCTCGCGATACTGGCCGCGCGCAGCCCGGCCGACTCAGAGCAGATGGCTGGGATATTGCAAGTGGTGCAGGACATAGAGAAGATCGGCAACGCCGCCAACGACATCGCCAAGATAGTGGTAAAGAAGCTAGGCATCCCGCCTGAACTGCTCCAGGACCTCCCGGCGGCCGAGGAGGTCACGAGCCGCGTGAGCATCTACCCCGAGAGCGAGCTCGACGGCAGGAGTCTCTGGGAGTTGGACCTGCCGGTGGAGACGGGGATGCGCCCTATTGCCGTCCGCTCGGGCTCGGAGTGGAACTTCGACCCGGACCCGGAGGACGTCCTGCGCGAGGGGGACGTCCTCTTCTTGCAGGGACCGCCCGAGGGGGTCGCCGAGATACGCGAGCTCGCCGGCGCGCCGCCGCTCGGCCCCGGCGAGGGTAGCTCCGACGCCGTCGTGGCGGGCGACGACCTCTCGGAGTTGGAGCGAGCGGTGGATCTCCTGATCGAGATGAAGAACCTCTCGGAGGTCGCCGTGGGCCTGGCCTACTCGGCACTCCTCTACTACGACGCGGGGCTGGCGCGCGAGGTCGTCGCCATAGAGGACGAGATGGACGAGATGCGCTACCGCATCGAGCGCTGGGTCCTCCTCTCTGCGAAGCGCATCGAAGACCCATCACGCCTGCGGGGAGTCCTCCACCTCGCGACCGCCTCCGAGGCGATAGCCGACTGCGCCCAGGAGATGGTCTGGATCGTGGAGAAGGGCGAGGAGGTCCATCCGGTCCTCTCGGCCGCCGTCGGCGAGTCCGACGAGATCGTCTTGAAGCTCACCGTCTCTCCCGGATCGCCCGCCGACGGCCGTACTTTAGGCTCCCTGCACTTCGAGACCGAGACGGGCATGTACGCCCTGGCGGTCAACCGCGGCGGACGCTGGACCTACCGCCCGCGCGACACCTTCGCCCTCAGGGGCGGCGACTCGGTACTCGCGACCGGCGCCCCAGAGGGCGTCGAACCTTTAGCCGAGCTCTTCGGCCAGGAGCTAGAGGAAATCTCGTAATCCAGACCGCCCATAAGCTCGTAAGCCCGGCGGCCAGCAAAGGGCCACCCCTCCCCTACCGCGCCGCGATCCTCTTCTGGCTGCCCCTATACGCGCTTGCGATGTTCATGCAACTCCTGGACAGGTTCTCATGGCTCCCGGCGACTGCCAACAATATAGACCTGTGCCGGAGGGCCGGCGAGGGCATCCCGAGACTTCCCCTGGTCCCCTTGAACGGGGGCGGCGTGTGGGGGTTGGGGGGTTCGGCGGTCTTCCTCGCGGTCTGCTGGATAACTACCACCCGGATCTTCCCTTATCATTACGCTGAGCTTATGGAGATAAGATCCCCCGCAACCAACTTCCTCCCGGAACACAACCTGCTCCTCGCCGCCCTCTGGGCCCTGACGCTCTCCCCCCCGTCAGGGGAGAAAAAGGAGTCGTCAATGACCAGACCAGAGGCGTCGTAATGCGACGTCGTCTGGTGCTCGTCCTCCTGCTCTTGCCGCTGCTCCTCGCCGTGTTCGGTTTCGCGCCCGGCCCGGATATAGATTCCGACGAGGCGCGGCGGGCGGCATCCTACGTACCCGAAATTGCGGACCTGCTCTCGCATCCGACCGTCGAAAGCACCGCCGAGTACCAGTCCTCGGACGACTCCTGGCAGGTGCTCATCAGGGAGAAGGTCTCGGGCATGACCATCGCGGAGCTCTCGGTGTCGGACGATACACAGGAGGCAGAGGAGATCCAGGTCTACCCGGCCGCCGATACCGTTAACTACCCGAACCTCTCTGAAGAAGACGCCATAAAGCTGGCCCTCGCCAACCCGGAGGTGCGCGACGAGCTTGCGGAGCACGACCCCTACACCTCCGAGGCGGAGTACGAAGACGGTGAGTGGACCGTCCACCTGAAGGTCGAGGAGAGCGGCTCGGTCGGCGGTATGCCGGTCGAGGGCGGCGAGAGGAAGGAGGTCGTCCGTGTCGGGGTGAGCGACGATACCTGGCAGTTGAACTACGTGTGGACCGGGGATCAGGTCGGCTGGCATATGGCCCGCGGGGACTACGGCTCGTACGGCAAACAGGCCAACTACTGGTACGTCTGGGGCTCTCTGGCCCTCCTCTTCGCTGCCGCATTCTGGCGGCCCGACAAACTCCTCTCCTTGCGCAACCTCGACGTACTGGCCCTACTGGGCTTCCTCGTCTCGCACGGCTTCTTCCGGGCGGGCGACTCGTACTGGGCCGTGTTGCTCTGGTACCCGCCGCTACTCTACCTGCTCGGACGAACCCTGATGATGGGCTTCGGATATGGAGAGCGGGTCGAGAGGACGAGCAACCTCCCTACACCGGTGCTGTTCGTGCTTGGCTTGTTGGGCAGTGGCCTCATCCTCGGGCTCAACCTCGACTCGCGGGTCATAGACGTCGGCTACGCGGGCGTCGTCGGGGGGGACCGCATCCTCGACGGTACGCTCCCCTACGGCAACATGCCCAACAACGTGGGCACCGGCGACACCTACGGACCACTGAACTACCTGCTCTACGTACCCTTCCGGTGGCTCTTCGGGTGGAGCGGCGAGTGGGACTACCTCCCCGCCGCCCATGCGTTGACCGCCTTAGCGTTCGTCGTTGGTGCGCTCGCCTTGTTCGTCGCGGGGTACAGATACGCCGGGGCGCGGGGCGGGGCGGCGATGCTCTTCGCCTGGGCCGTCTTCCCGTACACGCTCTACTCGACCAACAACAACACCAACGACGTGGTCGTCGCGGCGGTGGCGGCTATCGGACTCGCGATGGCAGCCACTCCGCTCGCGCGCGGGGCGAGCGTTGCGGCGGGGTTCGCGATCAAGCTCTTCCCCCTCGTCCTCGGCCCCCTCTGGCTGCTCCACGACGGCGCTCGTAGGCGCGGCCCCATCCTGGCCTTCATCCTCGGAGGGGTAACCGTCGTCCTCCTCAGCTTCTGGGTGCTCGCCCTCGACGGTGACCCGATAGAAGGAGTGAGGCTCTTCTACGAGAAGACCCTAGCCTTCCAGGGCGAACGGGAGACCCCGTGGTCTATCTTCAGCCAGGTGCCGGAGCTAAAGGTCCTCCAGCAGCCCTTGACGGCGCTCGTGATCCTGCTCGCCTTCGTCGTCGCCATCTTCCCGAAGAAGAGGACCGTCCGCAGGCTCGCCGCCTTCTCCGCCGCCCTCATAATAGCCTTCGAGCTCACCGTCAACTACTGGTTCTACCCCTACGTCATCTGGTTCGAGCCCTTCATCTTCCTCGCGCTCCTCGTCGAGACGAACGAGAAGACCGCGCTGGATAGCGATCAACAGGGAGCGGAGACGTCGGACCAGCGTTGACCTGGCATTCGGCTCCTCCGTCCTCGCCGCCAGCGGGCGAGGGGCGGCGTTGGTGTAGCCCCCGGATATCAGGGCTCCAGACCAGGGGATCGAGCTCCGGGCGGTGAGTCTCCCTTCGATACAAGATCAAGCCTCATCTCGACCGGGCGGGGGAATCATGCCGAGCTGTTGCATCATCCCCAAGTCGTCCCGCGCCACCCAGTGCTCCGCTAGCTTGCCCTCGCTGAAACGATAAACGTGAATCGCCTGCATGACGACCCGGTTGCCGGTGGCGGGGATGCTCATGAAGTTGCCCTGGTGGGTGCCTTTGAAGACGTCGCGTACCGCGACCTTCTCGCCCTCGGCGATCACGTCTTCGACCTCGTAACGGAGGTGGGGAGGCCAATCTGGAAGTCGGTCATGACGATCTGCTGGATGCCCGGCACCATCCCGCTCATCTGACGCTGGGTCATCTTCATCATCAGCTTACGCAGCCCCTTTGCTTCCTCGGGATCTACGGTCTTTATGCGCGGTGTCATCGCTATGCTCCTTTCCCTGTTCCGTTTGGCTCTTGACCTACCGCACTTCGGGGGGCGCTACCCTCGCCCCTGGATCTCGCAACAGCTCCTCCAGCGCGTCGGCCGCCGCGCCGGGTCCTCCGGCCGCGGCGAAGGCGGCGGCGATCCGCTTCGCTCCTGCTTTCTTGCCCATCGCCTCCCGCACCGCTTTACGCAGGCGGTCGGGCCGCAACCGGGAAGCGGGCAGCCGGGCTCCTGCATCAACAACCTCGACGTGCCGGGCGACCTCGAACTGGTCGCGGCCGAACGGCACGACGCAGACGGGGACGCCGGCCGCGAGCGCTTTCTGTGTGATGCCCATGCCGCCGTGGCACACAACGCAGGCCGCGCGCTCGAGCACGGGGCGGTGGGGCAGGAACTTCACGACGCGGGCGTTATGTCGCGGGGTGAATGACGATGGGTCCACGCCGGCGGTTGTAACCACCGCGTTTACGTCCTCCCCGGCGAGAGCGTCGAGAGCGGCCTGGGCCAGGCTGCCGTCGTTCTGGAATTCGGTCGAGCAGGTAACGAGTACTAGCGGTTTGCCGTTATCATCTAGCCAATCTGGGGGCTCCGCCGGCGGGTCCCAGATGCCGGGGCCGACCATGCGCACGGACTCCGGCCAACTCGAACGCGGATACTCGAAAGGTTCGGCCGTCATGTAGAGCATGAGTGGCGCGCGGACCGTGGCGCTCGTGATGTCTCCCAGTGGCGGAGCGCCGAGCTCCACGCGCACGGCGTCGAGCTCCGGGGCGAGGCGGTTGTACATCCCGAACACCACCGGTCTTAATAGCCGGTCGCGCAGACGGCCGAGACGCCCGCGCGCGGGCGGGAGTCCCAGGCCGAAAGGCGGCGTGTCGGGAGAGGGGATGGGCAGAAAGAACGGGCACCAGGTCGCCCACGGCAGCCCGGCGGTCTCCGCCACGGCCATCGCGCCCCAGGTGTTGATGTCGACGAGCAGCGCGTCCGGGCGTTCCTTCTCAATTGCACGGCGGAGATCCGGCCCATCGTGCCACGCGCGGTCGAAGAAGCCTCGCAGGCCGGTCCGCAACGCGCCGATAGGCGTGCGGGCTCTCCAATCGTCTATCTCGCGGCGTTCTATCGCCGGGTCCATGGGCGCAGCCTCGAAGCCCAAACCGCGAAGCAGCTCGACCCCCGGGGCGAGCGTCCTTACCACGACCTCGTGCCCGCGCCGCCGCAGTTCCTCCAGCGTCGGCACGATCGGGTAGAGGTGCCCGCGAGCGGGCGAGGTGTACACCAGGTAACGGGCCATCAGCTCTCTCCTTTCCCCACGAGCGCAGTGATCATCTCCACCAGCGCGATCTCCGTCTGCTCGCGACTGAGGCCGAGGTCGCGACGCAGTATCTTCCAGACGTACAGGTCGCAAACGGCGATCATCTCGGCCCTGAGCCGCTCTCGCTCCCGACCCGCGCGTCCCGCCAAGAATGGGGCGAACGTGCGCTCCACCCACTCGTAGTGCCCGGCGCGGCCCCTATCGGTGTGCGCCCGGATCACCGGATACCTGTCCTCCTGTGCGAGCAGCCGCAGCGTGTTGTCGCCCCACTCCTCGTAATGCTCCACGAGGTTGCGGACCGCCCCGGCGACGTCTCCGACCGGGGCCTCGTTACGCTGGCCCTCGACCCGGCCCCTTACCTCCTCGGCCGCGGCGGAGATGAGCCCCTCCTTGGAGCCAAAGCGCCGGAGAACAGTCTGCACCGTCACGCCCGCCCGCGCCGCCACATTATCGAGCGTGGCCTGGTCCGAAAGCACCTCCGGACCAAGCTCTATCGTCGCCTCCAGAATCCGCCGTCCCGTCTCCGCCACGGCCTCTGCCCGAGCCCGCATCTGGTAAGGGCGCTTACTCAGCCTCTCTGCCTCCTCCTTTTTCATGTTAGTTACACTAACATTAAAATTAGGAGCTTGTCAAGCCAAGCGTGAAACCTTTTGATCGGGCGACTAGCGGTAGCTTGCCGCTTCTTCCCGCTCCACTTTAGACGGACGCCGGTCCGCGTCTTCTCGCCACCGAGATAGCACAGCCCGGAGTCCCCGGCGGTTGCGAAGCAACCCATAGGATGGCATCAAGCCGCCGCCGAGGTGGGTGTGCGGGATACAAATAGGACGATACGCAATTCGTTCGGTGGCCTGGACTCTTGCTAATCGTGGCCGAGTACCGGATCGTCTACAGACGTTCGATCTTCTTTAGAGCCTTCGCCTGTTCTTCGTCGGGGTCTGGGAAGCGGATGATCCAGTAACCCTCGAACCTCTCGCGCGACTCCTTCGCCGCTTCCGAGAAGTCGATCCCGGCCTCCTTCAGCTTTTTGGCCTCCGTTTCGTGTAGCGTCGAGGTGAAGACCTTCGGCTGCATCCTTCGAACGTGATAGTGAAGGTACGCAAATAGGATAAAAAAGACCGATGCCAAGAGCTTCTCGGCTTCTTTATGGCCGTTCTCTCGAGCCCAGAGTGCTCCCTCGGCAGAGCGTTCTAGTGGCCTGGTGTTGAAGTTGATGCTCACCCCGAACGTCCTTTCTGTCGTACCCATCTCGACGAAGGTGTGCGCTAGGACCTCCAATGCCTCCATATCCCCCGCTTCCGCCGCGGCTCCTCCGAAGGGCCGGAGGCTGTCTACCAGGTAGTAGATACTCTCGGCCGGCCCCAACCTTCCCAGTAGAGCATCCGTGGCATCTCTCACGAAGGTGCAAACTGCCCGCTCGACCCAGACGTTATCGGTACGCTTCTGTGGGAACTGGTACTCGAAGAAGCCGGGCTTTCTTTCTTTGAGTCGGGGTTTTTGCTCCCGCACGTACCACTGCAGGAAATAACTCAGGTGGTTCATGCTCAGATGCAGACTCGTGTAGTCGGTAGAGAGCGCCAGGTTGTTCAGGGATTCTCCGAGACCACGAACGGCCAAGGAGACGGTGTTGCGGTCCCCGCGTTTGATCCCCTCGACCGCCCTGGAGAATACGAACCCGGAAAACTCCGCCGGGCTGACTCGCGCGAACCACACCGCAGCGAATCTCGCCAACGCCAGGAAGGTCAGTATTGCGGGTCCCACAATCCCTGCGGCCCACTCTTGTGTGGACCAGGTGGCGGTCTGGCCGCTCAAGTCCAGCCATCCCAGGAGGAAGATGCAGAGGGCGGGCACCTCAAAGAGCAGCGCCACAACGAACATGAACCCCGGACTATTCACGACGAGCGCCCCGGCCCTTCCGGTGTAGGCGGCGGCCTGCTGCTGGATGATGAGCACTATCACACCGAAGGCTATCGTCACGGGGATGGCGGCGAACTGCGCCAGGGAAGACAAGAAGGTCGAGATCGCCTTGGGGTTATTTGAGAGGAAGGTCCATCCCGAGAGCTTCTGCGCTATTACGGCCAACCCCAAAGAGACCAGAACGAGCAGCGAGGACTTCATAAGAGCACGGATCAAACGTCAAGACCCCTCGGCTGTTTCGACCCTTCAGTGTGCAATCGCCTCTTTGAAATTAGCCCCTCCTGACGGTTGCCTTCGCATCTGGTCTGCCGAATCTTGACAGAGAATCTTTTCTTTACTCGTTTGCGGCTAACTCCTCCGTGATCAAGACTTCCTCGCCGAGCATGTCGGTGATCTTGACGGCGACGGTGACGGGACCGCCGGTGCCCGGCGTATCGAGCTCGTAGGCGCCTTTGACGAGGTCGTTCTTGCTCTCGGGGACATCATAGATGGTAACGTCCAGCGCTTCGCCGTCGTAGTCGGAGTCGATCATGACGGAGTCGATCATAGCGCGCCAGTCGGTGATCCTGGCCTTGAAGAGCGAGGCGTCGCCGGCGTCCATGCCGAGCCGCTCGACGATGGTCGGGCTGATGAAGTCTTCGATCTCGACGCGGATCTTGCCGTCAGCCCGGTCCACCTTCACGTCGGCCTGAGCGGGCTGGTGGACGAAGAACTTGCCGTACTGCTGGTCAGTGCGCAGCTCTATGACCCAGATCTTATTGGCGAACTCCACGGGGCGGCTCAACTCGTCCAGCTTGACGATGCCACGGTGCTTGTTCCACTCCTCCAGCCAGTGGTCGGCCTGAAGCTCCTTGCCGACGCAGACGAGCAGGATGCCGCGCGTCTCCTCTCCCCCACGGGCCTCCAGCTCGCGCCTGACGTCTTCGAGGTCCATGACGCCGAGCGGGTGGTCGAAGGGGACGATCTTGACTAGCTCCTGCTTGCTGCCAGTGCCGAGCGTGCCGTCGAAGAAGCCGTCGGTCTTGGTGCGGTCTATGCCGATGTGCTCGCACGCCAGGTTGGCGGCCTCGTTGTGCTGGATCGCCAGGTCGTAGTCGTTGACCCGGTAGACGGAGAAGGAGGTTTGGGTTGGAGCTAGCACTTCCTCCTTCTCCACGTCGTCGAAGTCGTTTTGTGTGGCCTGACCGGCGGTCTTTACCTGCGCGCTCATGATCTTCTGCAAACGCTTCGAGGTCGTCTGGATGGCACCCTTGTTGACATCGCAACCAATCCACCGCCGCCCGAGCTTCTGAGCCACCGCAGCAGTCGTGCCGGAGCCGATGAAGCAGTCGAGCACGATGTCGCCGGGCTCAGAAGAAACACTCATGATTCGCATGAGTAGTTCTTCTGGTTTCTGCGTAGGGTAACCGAGGCGTTCCGCAGATGTATTTCCAATTCGATTGACGTCGGTCCAGATCGTACCGAGTGGCTTCCCCTTGGTTTCGTCTAAATACACCTTCAAGCCATCCATACGTGGAGTTCCATCTCGCTTTACAAGAATTCGCCCTTCGCTCCACAGACGCTCCAGGTCGGGTAACGCATAACCCCAGGATCGCCCGGAAGGCGGTCGAGTTCCTCGCCACTCGAATTGACGATCTGAGTTTTCCGTTGAGAAGGTTAGATCTCGCCCTGTATAGAGTCGTCCCGTTTCATCAGGGCGATACCTATTTAGCTGCGCTTCGCTGTAGCCTGTGCGCTCTCGGTTGAAGGTGAACTTGTCTGCCTTCGTGTAAAACAAGATCACATCCTGCGATTTTACGTAGGTTCGAGTAGGCATGTTGTGAGCGTTTGTTCGCTCCCAGACGATTTCGTTCTGGAAGTTGTCGATTCCAAATACTTCGTCCATGAGACAGCGAAGCAAGTGGCTTCGGCGTGGATCGCAATGGAGGTAGAAACTGCCGTTTTCTGCCAGCAACTCTTTGAGCATGATCAGCCGCTCGTACATGAACTGCAGGTAATTGTCGTTGGCCCAGATGTCCGTGTACTGGATCTGCTCGCCGAGGGAGTGCGTCTCGGCCTCTATCTTGGTCGAACCGTTGGCGCCGCGTAGCTGCACCTGACGAACGTAATCCGCCGCTGAGTCGAATGGCGGGTCTATGTAGATGAGGTTGACCTTGCCACGGAAGCCGCTCGTGAGCAGGTTGGCGAGAATCTCCTTGTTGTCGCCGTAGAAGAGCAGGCCGCCTTCGGAGTACTGAGCCGGCCAGTCTTCCCAGCGGCCGTCCTCCGACCCGGTGGGCGCACCGTTTGCGTGGTAGGTCTCCGCGAGCTGGGCGGGGAAGGCGTTGACCCTTGATAGGGCGCGCTTGCCGACCCAACTGAGCATGGGGCGGCCCTTGACCGGGCCTATCTCCGCCGTGACGCTCGCCTTGTCCTTTGTGGTCATGCGGGTCTTACCTGCCTTCCGTGAACTCGCGGGCGTGCTTCATCTTGGAGCGCACCAGATCGCCCGCCGGGGCGAAGATGATCTCGTACTCGATCTTGCCGGGTTGCAGCTTCTCCAGGCTCTTGACGGCGAGGGCCTTACGTCCCTCGTCGCTGGTAGCCGCGCCACGCGCCATCTCCTCGGTGACGGTCTTCTCGAACTGCTCGCTCTTTATCTCGACGATCAGGCACCGGCCCGAGCCCTCCGGCTCACCCTCCTCGGGCTTGAGGCGGATGATGAAGTCGGGGGTGTAGCGCCGATTCTTGTTCGCCGCGTCCCTCCATTCCACAAAGAAGTCCGTCTTCTTGGGGTCGGTGATGGCCCCGGTGAAGTAGATGTCTTCGACGCGGTCGGGGTTGAGGTTCAGGTGCCGGAGCATCTCGACGAAGAAGGAACGCTCGGGGGCAGAGTCGAAGTTGTAGGGATGGTAGTGGAACCCAAAGCCGTCGGGGTTCTCCGCGTCGGGCAGCAGGTTGAGTATGAGGTGCTCCCTGTCCTCGGCGTAGGAGATTGAGGTCGCGTACTCGCCCGTCTTCTCGTCCAACCATCCCTCTGGCTTGACGATCTCTATGGTGAGGGTGACCGTCTCCTCGCCCTTCTCGTAGCGGCAGGTCTGCTCCTCGATCTGCGCCGCCACGGCGGGCAGGTGGTTGGCGGGCATCTCGCCCTCGGGGTACAGTCCCGAGAGCAGGCGTCGGGTCTTCAAGGCGTCCAGGCGGTAGGTGGACGCGAGCGACGTGGCCGCCTTGTAGAGGTCGGTGGTATCGCCAGCGACGTCTATGGGGATGTCGTCCACGGCGCGCAGCACGCTCTGGGTGCCGGCTCGTTCGCCGACGCTGTACGTGGTCCGTAGCATCGTCTCCGCGGAGCCGTTTCCCGAGGGCCTCTCCAGCATCAAGCCGTTCGTGAGAGCGCCGTTCTCGGAGTCCAGCCTGCGGATGACGCGGCGGGTGAAGGTGATGGTGAGGGGAGGCGGGGGCGCTGCGGGGTCCTTGAGGCGCAGGACGGCGGTCTTCTTTTTCTTCTCGGACTTGGTAAGGTCCCCGAGGGTTTCGCCATAGGTCTCCTGGAGCTGCTTGTCCAGGGTGGCGCGGTTCTCATCGGAGATGTAGACACGCGCCCGCACCTCGTTGCCCGGCACCTGCCGCAGGCAGCGGCTCGCGGCCTGGAGGACAAAGTTGTTCGAGGTCTTGAGCTTGCGGGCGAGTGCGCAGGCGAAGAGGCTAGGGACATTCCAGCCCTCGGTTCCCTTGTTGACCAGGAGGATCACGCGGTAGGGAGAGTCCGGGTCGTTGAGACGATTGAAGGCGTCTATCTCCGCCTGGCTAGAGTCGGAGGTATTCCGCAGAACGATGGCGGGACCCAGCCCGATCTCCGAGAGGGTGGCTTCGACGACGGGCCGGATCTCTTCGAGATCGTCAGTCTGAGGGAAGTAGATCGCCAGCTTCGCCGGCGCGCCGTCGGGCAGGGACACGTCTCTGTAGCCGTCGAAGAAGTCCAGGACCACGTCGCGGACGAACTCGCCCGTCGCCGCCGCGTCGAAGCGGTAGGAGAGGATGCTGTCCTCCACCTCCTTTAGGATGCCCTCGTCTATGCCCTCGGCGAGGCCGTACCAGATCACTACGTCCTTGATCACCTGCTTCTTATAGTACGGAGTGCCGGTGGTGTTTACGACGCACGCGACTCTGGTGTTGGCCGCTAGGTAATCTACCGTCTGGCGCACCCTCTTCAGACTTTTCTCCACATCCTGACCGTAGGTATGGTGCGCCTCGTCGGAGAAGACGCCCAGGTGGGGGAGGCTGGCTATGGACTGGAGACGGCGGTTAGCGACCTCCTCGGCTCGCTGTTCCTCGGTCTGCAACTGGAGCTGCGTCCAGCCTTTCTTCTTGCGCACCGTCTGCTTCTGGATGCGGATCTTCTCCGTGTTCGTCACGACCACGTTGAACGAGGAGCCCCGCACCACCGGCACATCCGGATCGCCGTCGCGGGTAAAGGCCAGTTTGAAGGATGCCGCGAAGCGCTTGTAGAAGCGCGGCGGCAGGATCTCGTCGTAAGGCACCTCGGCGAGCTCGCGGAGGGAGCCGATGATCGTCTTGCCCGGCGCGAAGACGAGGGCGTTCTCCACGAACTCCCCGTCCGGGTACTCGATAGCCATGGCGAACTCGGTGGCAATGATCGCGCCAATGAGGATAGTTTTGCCCGCCCCCATCGCGAGCGCGAAGATGTAGCTAGGGTAGTCGAGGGTCAGAGTCTCGCGCAGGGAATCCAGGCTGTGCTCGCGCACGAGGGCGTCGTCGGTCCTGACACGCGCCAGTAGTACGTCCAGTCCTTCGTCGAGGATGATGTCCTGCAGGGCAGCACTGGTCAACCCCAGCGCGTTGCGGCGCGAGCTGATGGAGGGGAACATCTGCGCGTAGAGGTCCGAGATGTGTGGGGTCTTCTCTATCAGCCGTAGGTACCAGTAGGTTTCGAGGGCGCGCCGTTGCGGCTCTCTGAGGAAACGCAGGGTGTCTACGAGTGCGCCCTCGGACACCTCTTCGGACTGCACCTGGTACTCGAGGATCTCGGTGATGGCCGGGAATTCGTCGCAGGGATAGCCGGCTTCGCGCCACTCCCGAACCTTCGCTCCAAGCACCTGATGCAGGTGATCCATACGCCTCTCTTCCCAAACTATCTCTAATTGCCAGCCCGCTACCCTGCGACCAATAGAAGACGAAGTATGCCTCCCACCTCCAGCACGAGCTACGTGATTCATTGTCCTATATAGTAGCCTTTTCGACAAAGCCCTAGATCAAACTCGGCAACGTGGAAAATCACCGACGTTCCCTACTCTGGCAACATTGTTCTGTCTATGCGTCGCGGACTCTGTGGCGAGGTTCGCTGTATGCACGTCGAAGTACGTTTCCTCATCGGTGATCCGTTCTTAGGACGGACTCAGGGTATAGCGCGATGGCGACGATGGCACAAGCGAGGGCGAAGTCGGCGAGAACGCCCGCAGTCCGCCCGTGCCCGGCCTGGCAAGCACGCTGCGTAGTGCCGCAGCGAAGAGGAGCACGCCGAGTATGTCGGTGCGATTGGCTGTGTAGAAGGCAGCTATCTCGCTGTTCGAGGCGCCTTCCCCAGGCGGTTCCTTATAGAAAGGAATGATGAAGAGGAACTCCATCCAGTAGAGGATTACACCCACAAGCGCCAGCCGGTTGTAAAAGATCCGACTCCCCTGCTCTGTTCCCTCCTGTTTCGCTTTATCCGGCGAAAGCCGCTCCTTCCCGGTCTGGGTTTACCGCATCGAGTCCGACAGCATCAGGCAAGCTCCTTTCTGTTCTCTCTGCCTCACCGCCACCTTACGAGCACGGCATCCCGTCATTATGAGGACATGCCCCTAACTTCGCCCCTATTTTTGTGGCTGTATTCGGGGGTCGTATAGGGATGTTCTCCTAAAGGTTGGCGACACGCTACTTCGGGCGTGGGTGCAACCCACCCCCTCCCGACCTGTTTGGCGGAACGCGCCAACCGGATAGAGTGCGTTCTGGATTAGTCTCGGGAAAAGGTCTCCTACGGCCCTTCGTGCCCGAGCCCGGCCTCTCTGGCGCGGACGATAGCCTCTTCGCGGTCGGCGACCCGGAGCTTGTGGAGGACGTTGGAGACGTAGTTGGCGACGGTCTTGGGGCTCAGGGAGAGGAGGCGTGAGATCTCGGTGTTCGAGGCGCCCTTTGCCATGAGGTGTAGGATCTCTCGCTCGCGGTCGGTGAGAGCGGGGAACGACTCTTTCGAGGCGGCGGGCCGCGATGTAGTGAGGAAGTCCGTAAGCCGCGCCGCCACACCGGGCCCGAAGACCGCGCCGCCGCGCCCGACCGTCCGGATCGCGCCGAGCACGTCGTCCTTATCGTCGTCCTTGAGGATGTAGCCCCGAGCTCCTGCGCGCATGGCCGTGAAGACCGTGGCGTCGTCCTCGAACATGGTGACGACGAGGACGCGGAGGCTTGGGTCGGAGGCGAGGATACGCCGGGTGGCCTCTATGCCGCCCAAGCCCGGCATCTTTATGTCCATGAGCACCACGTCAGGCTCCAGTTCTGCCGCCAGCCTCACGGCCTCCTCACCCGTAGTCGCCTCGCCGGCCACCTCGATGTCCGGCTGCGTTGCGAGGAGACCGCGCATACCGTCGCGGAAGAGGGGGTGATCGTCGGCGATCAGGACTCTCAAGGTTTCAGGCATCGAGTTTCGGGCCTTTGCTCTTACCTGACGCCTGTTGCCCGAAGCTCGATGCCTTCTCTAGCAACGGCAGCCTGACGAAGACACGGGTGCCGGTCGGTGAGGAGAGTTCGATCTCGCAGCTCCCCCCGAGCTCCGCGGCGCGCTCACGCATCGAGTGGAGACCGACCCCGCCACCCGGCTCGTCCGGCAGGCCCACGCCATCGTCGGTGACCTCGACCGTAAGCGCCCGGCCGGGAGATTCGGTGCAGGCGAGCCGGACGGAACACGCGCCCGCGCGGGCATGGCGGGAGACATTGGTTAGCGCCTCCTGCGCGATGCGGTAGGCAGCCACCTCGACGGCGGCCGGCAGGGCCGGCAACTCCTCCGGCGCTTCGACCGTAACGCGGAGACCTTGTTCCGCTTCGAGGCGGGAAGCGCGTTCCTCTATGGCTACGACGAGCCCGAGATCGTCCAGGGCCGGGGGACGAAGATCGTAGACCAGGCGCCTGACATCGCCGACGGTGGCCCGGATGGCCGACCGCAGCTTCTCGTTGGTGGAGGCGGCCTTCTTGGGGTCGGTTGGAATCAACTCTCCCACGGTTGCGGCGGTCAGGCCGAGCGCGGCGAGCGTCGGGGCGAGCTCGTCGTGTAGATCCCGCCGGAGCCTGCGCCGCTCCTCCTCGCGGGCCAGCACCAGGCCCTCGCGCGAGCGCCGGAGGTCAGCCATAACGCGCACCCCGTGAACGGCGACACCCGCGTGGCGCGCCAGGCCGTCCAGAAGGCGCAGATCCGCGGGAGAGAAGTCAGTCTGGCCCGCACGCGGACCGAGCAGTAAACGCCCCACTGCTGCGCCTCCGTAGGAGAGGGGCAGGACGAGCGGGTCGGTGAGTGGTTCCTCACCGGAGACCGAGGCGACCTCGAAGCCGCCATCACGCGGGAGCGCGATGGCGGCGTAGGGCAGTTTCAGCGCCTCGCGAACGGTCTCCACGATTGTCGGCAGAACGGCTTCAGGCTCCAGCGTCGTTCCCAGACGCTCGCCGAGGCGCGAGACGGCGGCATAGGGATCGTCGCGCTCTCCGTACATCAGGCGGTTGACGGCCCTTTGCAAACGGTCACGCAGAGGGGCGAACAGGACCGCCACCACCCCGGTGGCGATGAGGGAGACGGCGAGGCTGCCGCGGGCCTGGAAGAGGGCGCCGAGGTAGCCGACGGCCAGTACGTAGATCGCGACAACGGTCGCCGTCAGGGCGCCTTAGACGAGGGCGCGATTGATGAGGAGGTCTATGTCCCACAGGCGGTTGCGCAAGATCGCCACGCCGATACTGAGCGGGATCAGCGAGATGAAACCGTAGATCAGCGTGTCCCCGACCAGCTCTCCTAGCGGCCCGGGATCCCGGAGGGCGGGAACCAGGAGACCGAGCACGATAACCACGGAGAACCCCACCAGCGCGACGACAAAACCGAAGACCACCCACTTGGTCTGCTGACGCTGCACCAGGCTCGACGTGCGCCGGTAGCGGTAGACCTGGGCGAACAGCAGGCTGCAGATAAAGACGATGAAGAGGGGGCCACGGAAGAGATCCAGGACCGAGCCCGGAAAGAAGATGTTGGTAGCGAACAGCAACCCCACCGCGGCCGCGAGCCAGCGCGTCCAGCGGGGAACGAATCTGCCGTCCGGGAAGAGGTAGAAGAAGGCGGCGAAGGACACCTGCCCGACGTAGTCTAGGAGGTTGACCGGGAACCAGAACGCCGGGTGGGCGTCGGCCAGTTCGTGCATCGTACCGCTGCCCGCCGCCCCACCAAACACCAGTAGCGTGAACGAGCCTAACAGCGGCATCGGATCTTCTGAGCGCCGCCAGAAGACCACGGCCGCCACCGCGAGGAACACCAGCGTGACGGCGGTCGGGAGCCCGACGCCATCGTACGCGGCGTAGAACTCGCGAGATATGCCAAGCTCTCGCAGTTCCCGCGCGTTCTCGGCGGTCAGCACACTCGCGGCTTGGTCGTAGGCGTAGGGGATTCCCGCCACATTTAGCCCGATAACGATTACCGCCAGAACGACCCACGCCGCCCGGAAGAAGATAAGCCGGCTCCTGCGTAACGCGGACGGCGGAGCGGCGGGGCCTCTGGCAAGCTCCAACACCTTGGATCGCTGGTTCATGGTTGGATTACATCCTGCTTGAACCCATCGTTGCGCGAATAATGCCACGCGGCGATGCCTCTCGCATTACCAGGGGAATCTCCGCCCCCGGCGCCGAGCTGGCGCCGGGGACACGTTCGATCACTGCACCTGCGGACGAGCGCCGATTCTCGCCTCTCCGGCGAAGGGCGACCGTTCCGCGGCCGGAGTCCTCATCAGATTCAGTCCGATGACTCCAAAGCCCACGACGAACAGGGCGACCCCGGTCATAAATACGGCCTCGTTATCCACCGGTAGGAACTCGAAGAGTGGCCCCACGGCGATGAGAGCCGCCGCCCACCGCGGCACTGCCCCCGACCTCCACAGTCCGACGGCCAGGAAGATGAGACCAAGAAAGAACCCGGCCATGAACATCAGCAGGATGAGCGTGAAGCCAATGCCCGACGGAGGGCCGCCATCCACCGCCGCGGAGAGCTGAGCCCGGTCGATCTCGCTATTGGCCATCCATACCAAGACGATGTCGAAGCCCGCCCAGACCGCATGACCAATAACGCCGATCAGAGCGAGCCCCACTCCCACGAGCCCGAGGACGGTCCCGCGACCCCCCATCAGGCGCAGGATGCCGACCAGGGCCGGCACGAACAGCACGGAGGAGAGTATGACCAGGAGGCTGGCGGCCTCCACGCGGCCGGGACTATCGGCCATTGTCTGCACGAAACCGGCTTCTCCCTGGCCCGGATGGACGAGTAGGGCCAACGCCAACACCAACGGCGCCAGGATCAAGCACACCCCCGCCAATGTCCGGCGGAAGTTGTCCGCGCCCCATGTCTTCAGCATCATGATCTCCTTTCTGTCCTTTTTGCGATGCATAAGCACTTTAAATGGGGTCACATCCCGGGAGGTAGAGGAAGGTCTTCCCAAAGTCCGGGAATTTCTGTGGGAGCTTTCGCTAGCGAGCGGTAGAGGGTTTCTTCCATGTTCGCCCAGCGGGTACTTCGCTTTCGTGCGCACCCGTAGTTCGGTGCGTCGTCCGGGCCAAGAAGGAATTGGCTTATCGTTACTCTTCGGTATCCCTTCCCAGCCCAGCCTCCCACGCGCAGAGGATGGCCCCGGCGCGGTCGGGGACCCCGAGCTTGGCGAAGATGGCCGAGACGTAGTTGCGCACGGTTTTGGGGCTCAGGTAGAGGCAATCGGCGACGGCGGTGTTCGTGTAGCCCCGTGCGATCAGGGCCAATATGTCGCGCTCCCGCTCCGTGAGCTC
>CADCVG010000065.1 GCA_902806075.1 uncultured Rubrobacteraceae bacterium | reverse complement strand
CGGCTGGACCGCCGGGGCCGCCGTGGATGTGGCGCGGGAGGAGCTTGCCGGAGCCATCGGCGCCTCGCCCGAGGAGGTAACGTTCACCGCGGGCGCTACCGAGTCGGACAACATGGCCCTCCTGGGCCTCCTCCGCCCCGGAGATCACCTCGTGACCGCCGCCACCGAGCACGAGGCGATCCTGGAGGCGGCGGGTTATCTCGCGCGCACCGGCGTGCGGGTAACAGTTCTCCCAGTCGATGGCTACGGCGTCGTCTCTCCAGATGCGTTGCGGGCGTCCATGGAGCCGGAGACGGTGCTCGTCTCCATCATGCTCGCCAACAACGAGACCGGGACCGTAAACCCTATCCGGGAGCTGGCGGAGGTCTCGCACGAGTCCGGCGTCCCGTTCCATACCGACGCCGCGCAGGCGCTCGCAAAGGTCCCGGTAGACGTCGAGGAGCTGGGCGTGGACCTCGTGAGCCTCTCGGCTCACAAGTGCTACGGCCCGAAGGGCGTGGGCGCCCTCTACGTCAGGCGGCGCCCGACCGGCGGCGGCCGGGTACGGCTGGAGCCCATCCTCTTCGGCGGCGGCCAGGAGCGGGGCCTGAGGAGCGGCACGCTCAACGTACCCGGCATCGTCGGCTTCGGGCGGGCCGCGTCTCTGGGCGCGACCACTCTACCGGGAGAAGCGGTACGGATTGCCGGTACCCGGGACAGGTTCTTCGAGCACCTACGCTCCGGAATCCCAAACATACGGCTCAACGGACATCCCACCGAGCGGTTACCGGGTACTCTGAACGTCTCCTTTCCGGGCGTGGATGTGGGCGACCTGCTAGGCGCCCTGCCCGACATCGCTGCCTCCGCAGGCTCCGCCTGCGCCTCCCTCGACGCGGGGCCTTCGCACGTCCTGGAGGCGATGGGCCTGAAAGATGGGGCATCGGCTGCCGTCCGCTTCAGCCTCGGGCGTTTCACCGCCCTTGACGAGGTGGAGCGTGCAGCGGCGCTCGTGCTGCGGGCCGTTAGGGAGCTTGGAGTGTCGACCGGATAGCTCTCACCATGCTCCGCTCACGGAGCCGCTGCGTGGGCGAAGAAACGATCTCGAGGTTGTAGAACGCGCCTCCCTGCTTCGAGAGGGCGTAGATCTCGGCGTACAGAGCGCGCTTCCTTTCGTCCTTGCAGCGATGGATAGCGAAACAGGAGACGATGGCCTCGAACGGTTCCAGGTCCGGCAGAGGCTCGCGCAGATCGTGCTCCACCACCCGCATGGAGCGGTCGCCTTCGAAGCGGTGGCGGGCCGCTTCCAGCATGGTGGGAGAGAAGTCGAGCGCGATGCGGGCGCTAGAGGGGCGCTCGATCTTCAGGAGCGCCCTCTCCCCTTCCGCGCGATGGGGGCGCTCTTCGCCCGCTCCAGGTAGGCTGTAGCCTTCTCGACCGAGGTCCACTCGCTTTGGCTTAGCCGTTCTGCCACGGGCTCCTCCTTCCGTCGTTCTCCGGTCATCGCCGCCCCCATGCACGAACGTCGGATGCGGCTGTCCGCCTAGAGTAAGACCCTGACGACGAGCCCGATCAGGCCGAGAAGCAAACAGACTGCGAGGACGAACAGGACGATAGAACGGCTCCTCGATGAGGTCACTACGCAACCTCCTCACGGCCCGGCGCGGACACGCCCTCGGGCAGGCGATCCTGGTTAGCGAGGAGGACGGCGTCACCGAGGATCTCCGGCGCCGGGCTATCCCTATACGCGGCTTCGTGTTACTTGGGACCTCACACCAAGTCTGCTGTGTGGGGTGTCCTACCACTCTGTCTTTAGAAGGGGTACGTCACGATCTCTAGAGCGCCGAGGGCGTACCAAACTCCGAAGGATATACTCAGGACGCCCAGGACCGGCGCCACGTACTCAAAGTTCTTCCGCAGCGGGCCACCTGCGATGATCAGGCCGAAGGCGGTCGAGAGTACCGCCATGGAGACGGCGGTCCCGGCGGCGAAGATCAGGAGTGCCACCGCGGCCTCGGTTTGGTTAGAGAGGGTCGAGAGCAACAGTAGCGTGAGCCCTCCCGAACCGCCGATTCCGTGCACGAGTCCTATCCCGTAGGCGGAGAGGGGTGTCCGTTGGGAGACAGCGTGGGTATGCTCATGGGACTTGCTCTCCTTGTGCGAGTGGACGTGGCGGTGGGCCGGCCCTTCATCGGAGCTGTGGCCGTGGACGTGGTAGAAGCCGTGCTGCCATCGGTAGAGCAGCCGGACGGCGAGGAGCACTATGACCATGCCTATGGCAACCTCGGCGATCTGCGACACTCGCTCGGGTAGGAAACGGTTGAAAAGCACCAGCGGCAGGCCCAGGACCACGAGCGTCGTGCCGTGACCCAGGCCCCAGAAGAAGCCCATCAAGCCGGCCTTGTGCGCCTGCTTACGCTCCTCTTCGGAGGCGATGAGGGTGGTCACCGCCGCCAGATGGTCCGGATCGCTCGCGTGCCGGAGGCCCAGGAAGAGGCTGATCAGCAGGATCGACCACAACCCTACCGGCCCTTCCAGGAAACCTTCTAGGTAACTGTCTATCGTGCTCATACAACTCCTCCTAACTTTTTTATCGCCGGGCGCATCTAGCGCATATACCCTCGGCCACCACGTGCAGTTCGTGCACCTCGAAATCGTTCGAGCCAGCGTTCAACGCCTCGAATAGCTGGTGGCCGGCCTCTGGATCAGGGTGTGAGATCTCCCCGCAGCTTTTGCACACCAGGTGCGGGTGTAAGGCCGGTCGGGCCTCGAAGACCCTCGGCCCCTCGGGCAAACGGCTGTCCGCCACGAGCCCCACCGCCCGCAACGCTTCGAGAGAACGATAGACCGTCGAGAGTTCCAAGCCCGGAAGCGTGTCCCTTGCCCGCTCCCACACCTCTTCTGCGGTGAGATGCTCCTCGGACTCGGTCAAGACCCGCCAAGTATGGGCCCGCTGGGGCGTAACACGCACCCCTCGCTCCCGTAAATCGTTGATCGATCCTTCTCCCATACTACCTGCAAGACATTAGCAGGTAGTAAAGATTGGCGCAAGTGTCAAGTTGGTCAGATTGGCGCGAGTTGAAGGGGACAGAACAAGTCGGCAACTACGCGTCCTCGAGCGCCGCTCGCACCATCCGTCGGTCGTGCTCCCAGGCGAAGTCAGCGGCGTCCACCTCGTTGGCCGAGAGCCACATTATCTCGGCCACGTCGTCTGTCGGGTTCGGTTCGCCTCTCACTATGCTAGCCCTGAAACCTACCGGTAGAACGTACCCTCCGTCCGGTCCGTAGGTGTGAGTTTCCGGGAGGATCGGGGCGCCCACCACCTCGATCTCCACCCCCAACTCCTCCCGGACCTCTCGCATGATTCCGTCCACCGGATGCTCCCCGACCTCCAGGAAACCGCCTGGCAGATCTACGCGGCCCTTCTCCGGCTCCCGCGCTCGCACCGTCACGAGTGCCTTGCCGTCCTCCACGATTACGGTCCCGACCGCCGGCGCCGAACTGCGGTACCAGGAGCGGCCACAGTGGGGGCACTGCGCCCCGCCACTCGGACGCGGTTCTCCGAGGCGTGTGCCGTCGGCCGGGCAGAACTTGTAGGGCTCGGTGGGGGAGAAGGGGACCTTTTGCGCCGCGCCGGTCAAACCCGGACCTTGACTAGCTCCTCGGCGACGTCGGCGAGCCCTTCCACGGTACGTACCACCTCGACCCGATCGCAGATGGATTCGTAGAGGGGCATATCGCAGGAGCCGAGGTTCCAACCCCACTTGGGCTCCGGCGTAATCCATATGGTCTGCTTGGCGTGCTCGGTTATCTCTTCGAGGGCCCGCGTGTTGGGGTCCTTGCCGTTGTTACGCCCGTCGCCGAGGATCACGACCGTCGTGCGGTGGTTTATCGTCGGCAGGTACTCGTTCCTGAACCGCTCCGCCGCCAGCCCGAAGTCGCTGTTGACGTCCGCGTCGATGATCTTGCCGTCGAAGATAGTCTCTACCGCCCGCCGCATCGGTTGCTCCTCGAAGAGCTGCGTCACCTCCGCCACCTCGGCTACGAACACGAACGTCCTCACCTTCGAGAACAGGTTCTGCATCTGGTAGACGAGGTGCAACCAGAACTTCGCCAGGTTACGGGTGGAGAGGCTGATGTCGCACAACAACACGAGGCGCGGCTTGTGTTCGCGATGGCGTCTCAGGACCGGGTTGAAGGGTATGCCCTCGTAGCGTACGTTGTTGCGCAAAGTGTGGGGGATGCTTATGCGACCGGTGCGATCCTGTTTGAGTCTGCGGGTCTTCGCGCCGTGGATCTGGCGTGCCAGCCTGCGGACGGCCCCCTCCATCTCCCTCTGTTCCGCGGGTGAGAACTCGGTGAGCTTCCGCAGCGCGCTCTGTTTGGGGTCGAGCGACTCGGGCTCCTTGTTCTCGAGTTTCTTCTGGCGTTCGAGCATCCGTTCTATGAGCTCGGGCAGACCGGCCAGAATGTCATCGGCGTTCGCCTCGATCTGGCGGATCAGGTCCTCGTCCACCTCCATCTCGTGCAGGTGATCCACGAGGTTATCCAGCTCCACCGCCGAGATGTCCAGAGGAAGCTCCTGGCCGCCGGAGTGTGGGGTTAGCCTCCCAGGGTTGAACATGCCGCGGACCCGACGCATCTTGAGTTGGTGGGTGAGACGCTCCAGGGCCTTGTTCAACGGTCCCTGCTTGCGGTTCAGGATCAGCTGTTGGCTCAACAGCGAGAGGCGCATCCGGTCGGGATCCTGGTGCATGCTCTGAGAGGGCACCGTACTATCCTCACCGAAGAAGCGGCGCAAGTCCACGGGCTCGTTCTCCTCGTGGCTGTGGTCGTTCTCCTGCTCCTCTCCCTTGGCCTCCTCGCCCAGCTCCAACTGGCCCGGCGCTCCGCCGTGGTCATGGTCGTGGATGTGAGGTCTTATGGGCGGCTTCTCGGTCGTCTCCTGCAAGCCGAAGTACAGGTCGAAGAGCCGGTCGAAGGTCTCGATGTCGTCGAGGTTCTTGATCAGGGTGGCGCGCAATGTGTCGCGCACGACCTGGCGTTCGCCCAGGCCCACCTGCTCCAGGGCACGCATGGAGTCTATGCTCTCGGCGGGGGAGACCCGCACGCGGTGGTCACGCAGGACCTGCACGAAGTCGTTTATGACGGTGTCCACAAGCTAACCCTGCAGAGATCCGTACTTGTCGCCGGGCTCCGGTTTTGTCTTATGGTGGTGCCTGGACCATATTTCTCGCCCTGCCTCATGCTGTTCGTTATTTCTCTGTTCGAGCGCCGTGCGCTGGCCTGTGCCGCGGAGGTGGGCCAGTACCTTCTCGGCGTCGCGGTCGTACTTGATGATTACGCTGATCGTCTCCTCGATCAACTCCTTCGTCAGGTGCGGCCCACCCAGCACGACCAGGGATTGCGCCCAGTCAATCGTCTCCCCGATGCTCGGCGACTTCCTCAACTCCAGCTTGCGTATCTCCTGGATCGTCGCCACCAGCTGCTGAGCCAACGCTTCTCCTACCCCCGGAGCCTTCAACCTCACGATCTCAAGCTCCACCTCCGCGCTCGGGTAGCCGATCTGCAGGTGCAAACAGCGCCTCTTCAACGCCTCAGAGAGCTCTCGCGTGCGGTTGGAGGTGAGGATGATGATCGGCTTGTGCTCCGCCACGATAGTCCCGATCTCCGGGATCGAGACCTGGTAGTCAGAGAGGAACTCCAGCAAGAACGCCTCGAACTCCTCGTCGGCCCGGTCGATCTCGTCCAGGAGCAACACCGGTGGCTTCTCCGAGCGGATGGCCTGCAGGATGGGCCGCTCGACCAGGAAGTTCTCCGAGAAGAACACGTCCTCGCGCTCGCGCAAAGCCTCCGCCGCCTCGCGCAGATCCTTAGTGGGTCCGAGGACCTCGCCAATCTTCTCGCGCAGGACCTGGGTGTAGAGTAGCTGCTTGCCGTACTCCCACTCGTAGAGGGCCTTAGCCTCGTCTAGGCCCTCGTAGCACTGAAGACGGATAAGGGAACGGTCGAGGGAGGCGGCGAGGGACTTGGCGAGCTCGGTCTTGCCGACGCCAGCGGGACCCTCGGCGAGGATGGGCTTGTCTAGTCGCGTGGCGAGGAAGACGACCGTCGCCAGCTTGCGGTCGCAGACGTAGCTCTGTGCGGCGAGCTTCTCTCTTGCGTCATCAACGCTCTCGAACAAGAAATCTCCTCAAATCTAGCTTTCCCTGAGCGCGAACGAGAGCGGGCATCTCTTGCCCGCTCTCGTTCCGTTGTCGCGTCCGAGTGTAATTAGACGGGCGCTTCCTATTGCGTCGGTGTTCCTTCCGGCGGGCGGGAAGGCTTTCCCTGTCTCTCTGCCCCATAAGCGTGGGTCTCGCGGCCCATGCGCGGGTCAGCGCCCCAGATGTTCTGCCTGTAGCCGTTGCTCGTCTTGCGAACCATGGGATCGTAGATGCAGTCGCGAAGGATCTCCTTCGCCGCCTCCAGGGTGAGGTCGCGCGGGTTACCCGGCGTGCACAGGTCGTTCATCATGTGCTCGGCCATCGCCTCGAGCTCCTGATCGTCGCTCTCGATCTTGGTCGGCCGGTCCTCGTAGAACTCGCCCCTGCCCATCTCCGACTTCACGTAGTTGGGGTTCACGTCCGAGAAGTTGTCGGGGATGCCGCAGTCCCTGGCGAGCCTTATCACCGCGTCTATCGCCTTGTCGGAAGCCTGGATCGGGCTGAGACCTCTCGTATCCTCGCCCAACGCCTTGGCGATGTCCGCGAACTTCTCCGGCGCCGCCGGCTGGTTGTACGTCCAGACGCGTGCGATGCCGATGCCGTTGTTCAGGCCGTGGTGGATGTCGTAGTAGGCGCACACCGCGTGCGAGAGCGAGTGCAGGATGTCCAGAAGGGCGCTGGAGAAGGCTTGGGCGGCTATGTACTGTGCCCAAACCATGCCTTCCATCGCCTCGTAGTTGTTCGGGTTGTAGGTCGCGTCGCGCAGGTGCCGCTGTACCATCTCGACGGCCTTCAAGCCCAGCGGGGTGCATGAGAGGTGATCTATCCTGCTCGTGTAGGCTCCCGCACCATGAGCCAGCGTGTCGAAGCCCGTGAAGGCCACGAACTCCGGGGGCTGCGTCATACACAGAACCGGGTCGTTGATCGCCAGCGTCGACGTGAACGCCCCGTCGGCGCCGACCCACTTGTGCGGCTTCTCTGGGGAGGAGAGGTCGGTGACGACGACGAACGGCGTGGTCTCCGCGCCCGTGCCGACGGTGGTGTTGATCGAGATCAAAGGCGGGGTATCGAGCTTCTCGGACTGGTTGAGGCCCTGGAACTCGTTGACGTTGCGCCCGTCATGCGCCGCCACCACCTTGGCGGTCTTGGCCGTGTCGTGTGAGGAGCCGCCCCCGATCGAGACGAACCCGTCGCACTGGTTGTCTGTGTACATCTGGTACGCATCCATGACGTTGTAGTCCTTGGGGTTGGACTCTACCTTGTCATAGACCGTGACCGAGACGCCCGCGTTCTCGAAGTTGGTCTTACACTCGTCGATGATGCCTGTTTCTCTAAGCCCTGAAGTCACGAAAAGCACGTGTCTCAAGCCCATCGCCGCCGCCTCGGGACCAGCCATCTCGTACGCCCCCGCGCCCAACAACGACCGCGGCTGCTTGAAGAACTCCTTTACCGGAAACTCGAACATTCGGGAGGTATCCATAAAGTGGCCTCCCCTCCTTTCCCCTTTAGCCAAACAAAGAACTGACAAAACCCGTTCGCCTCTGCCGTGCCTTGTCCCTACCTCCTCTTATTCCTTTTCCCTGCGGAGTCTGACACTATTCCATCCACACTAACCAGCGTCAAGGACACTCCCACTTCCTCGAATCCGGCTATTTCTCCCTCCTCTTCCTCTTTCGAATACCCGATCTCAAGGACCACGCGCCGAAGAGGACCGGCACAAGTACGAACGTATCTACGGGATCAGAGCTATTACAGATACTTCTCCATCCTCAAACACCCCTTTCCTCCGCAAACTGTCATTACAATATAACAACCTACTTTCGATGTCTAGCATACAGTTCGACTCTAAGATCGAAACGCGCCCCAGAATACATATAGATGCAAACAGCATATGCATGTAGCTGGTTCAGTAGCGCATCGCGCTTATGACTGGAGTAATGCTTGACACAATAGTGTGTTGTTATTACAAATACAGAGTATGGGGCTCTCTCGTAGCAGCATTGGGACGCTGTATCATCAGGTTTTTGCTGCGCTGCGCGAGCAGATAGAGTCGGGGGACTTGCGGGTGGGGGACCGGTTACCGAGCGAGGCGGATCTGGTCGAGGACTATGGCGTGAGCCGGACGACGGCGCGGCGGGCGCTGGATGAGCTCAGGAGGCAGGGGCTCGTGCGGCGGGAACCGGGGCGGGGGACTTTCCTTTCGAGCCCGAGGTTGCGTACGAACCTGGCCTGTCTGCGTAGCTTCACCGAGGAGATCGAGAGCCGCGGCTACGAGCCGGGGGCGCGGCTCGTAGCCCGCGTGGCGTCCAGGGCTGGTAAGGAGATCGCGGCGAAGCTAGAGGTGAGGGTTGGGGAGGAGGTGTTGTGCGTGCGCCGGCTGCGGCTGGCGGACGGGCGGCCGATCTTCGTCTGCGATTCCTATCTGCCTTCGGGCCGCTTCCCGGAGCTAAAAGAGGCAGATTACTCCGTCGTCTCGCTCAGCAGGCTTTTCGAGGAGACTATCGGACGAAAGGTGGACCGTGCGTACCAGTGGATCGGGGCCGCCGCCGCCACGGCCGACGTTGCCGCCCTGCTCGAGATGTATCAGGACGCGCCGGTTCTCAAGGTCGAGCGAGTAACCTTTGTCTCCGGCGATCTCCCCATAGAGAGCGTTACCGCTTTCTTCCACCCCGCGCGCTACCAACACTACAACGAGCTCTCATTGAGTCCCGGAGAGGCAGGGTAAGCTGCTACCTCTCTGACACAGTTTTCTCGGGCTCTTCAGCGACGGCTGGCCCCGCAACGCGCCCGATCTACCAGCAATCGGCTTTGCGCGACATGCCCAGCACGAAGCTGAGATGGAAAGGGAGGCCCATTATGGCACCGCCCGCCAGCAGTCCTGCCGTCACGCCGTACACGAGGTCCTGGCGAGGCATCTCCGCGGCCGGGTCGTCCGTCTCCTCCAGCCTTCCCAAGTCGCGCCGAACGAGCGAATCGAAGCTCCCCGCTCTCTCTACCCGCCTCCGCAGATCGGCCCGGTTCTCCTCGGGCAGGTCTGACCCGGCGAGTATGTCTTCGTACGCTCGTTCCCAGCCGTTTGCATGCCGTTCGACGATCTTAGTCAACCATTGCACAGCTTGTATCGCCTCCCTAACGTCCCTCGCGGCGAATTGATCGTCCCGGTCGTGCAACAGCTTCTTGAGCCGGAGGAAGATCTGGTTGGCCTCTGGACCCTTTGCTTCTCGTCCGGCTCCAGGGCCGACGTGTTGCGCTCTTCTCCCGCTTGCACCACCATACGACCTCCTCCTACCATCGCTCCGCTGACAGGCTCTCACACTTCGACTATAGCCTCGCCGCGAGGAGAACGAAACACCCGGCTTCCATCGGAGACCGCCGAAGAAGCATTATCCTACTTTGAACGAATTCTGACACCTGTGCTACGCTGGTGTAGCCGGCCGGAAGAAAGGGGAAAGGCGAACGGGGTAATTGCGTGGGTGGTTTGGTAATTTCGTTGACTGCATCCGGGTAATGGGCCCGGGCAGTCTACGAGCAGAGGCTCCGGTGGGAGGGGTGTCGTCGCGGACGCTCGACCCGCCTTGCGGGAGCATGGTTCGGGGAAAGGAGAGATTTAGGTGCGAAGGATCCAGGTAAAGGTAAACGGCGTCACCTACGAGCACGAGGTCGAGCCTCGGTTGCTACTGGTGCATTACTTGCGTGAGGGGTTGAACCTGACGGGGACGATGGTCGGATGCAACACCTCCAACTGCGGGGCATGCACGGTGCTGATGGACGGGGAGTCGGTCAAGTCGTGTACGTTGTTCGCGGTGCAGGCCGACGGGCACGAGATCACCACGGTCCAGGGCCTCGCCGAGAACGGCAGATGGCATCCCATGCAGGCCGCGTTCCACGAGACGCATGCTTTGCAGTGCGGGTATTGTACGCCAGGCATGATCATGGCCTCTATCAGCATGCTCAAGGAGAACCCGGAGCCTAACGAGGATGAGATACGGGAGGCTCTCGAAGGGAACTACTGCCGCTGCACGGGCTACGAGAACATCGTAAAGGCCGTCCAGCTCGCCTCGCAGCACATGGACCAGCCTACTGCGGCATCCTAGAGAAGGGGGTAGAGTGACACAAGCACCGGAGCGCTACGTCGGAGGCGGCGTACCGCGCAAGGAGGACCCGGCCCTGGTAACGGGACGGGCCAACTGGACCGACAACATAAAGCTGCCGGGGATGCTGCACATAGCGTTCCTGCGCAGCCCGTTCGCGCACGCCAAGATCACGAACCTCGACGTCTCGGCCGCTTTGGAGCAGCCAGGCGTCGTCGCCGCCTTTACCGGCGAGGACCTGGCCAGCGAGTGGGGCGAGGGCGCCCAGGAGGCCGAGCAGGGTCCGGGCTACACCCTGAGTACCGGCGGCGGGCAGTCGAACGACGTCGAGGTGAGCGAGACAGAGCAGCCCGAGGATGCCTCGTCCGAGGAGACCTCTCAGGATGACGAGGCGTTTAGCTTCTGCGCCTGGGTCGTCACCGAGGACATGAAGAACCCGACCCACTGGCCAGTGGCGCGCGGCGAGGTGAACTACACTGGCGACGCGGTCGCCGTGGTCGTGGCGACTGACCGCTACAAGGCCCAGGACGCCCTGGAGTACATAGAGGTCGACTACGAGCCGATGACCCCCGCCGTTGACGTCGAGCGGGCAATGGAGGAGGGCGCGCCGCTGGTTCACGAGGACCTCGGCACCAACGAGTGCTTCACGTGGACGCTCGCGACCGGCGACATAGACGATGCCTTCGACAAGGCCGATGTCGTGGTACGGGAGCGGTACGTGCAGCAGCGGCTTATTCCCAACGCCATAGAGCCGCGGGCGACGGTCGCCGCCAGGGAGCCTGGGCACGGCGGCTTTGTGGTGTACACCTCGACCCAGATCCCCCACATAGCCAAGTCAGTGCTATCGACGGCATGCGGTATACCCGAGCAAAAGGTAAGGGTCGTAGCACCGGACGTCGGCGGCGGCTTCGGCTCGAAGCTGAACGTGTACTCCGAAGAGGCGATCTGCCTAGTGCTCGCACGGAGGCTCGGCGCACCGATAAAGTGGGTCGAGGATCGCTCAGAGAACTACCAGACGACCACACATGGCCGCGGGCAGGTCCAGCACCTGGAGATGGCCGCCGACTCTGAGGGCAGGATCCTCGGTCTGCGGGTCAGGCTCCTCGCGGACATGGGCGCGCACTTGCAGCTTCTCACGCCGGGTATACCGGTCCTGGGTGCGTTCATGTTCCCCGGGGTCTACACCTTCGGTGCCTACGACTTCGAGTGCAAGGGTGTGTTCACCAACCTCACCCCGACCGACGCCTACCGCGGTGCGGGACGGCCAGAGGCTGCGTACGCTATCGAGCGGATGATGGACGCGTTGGCGCGCGAGGTCGGGATCAGTCCGGTCGAGGCGCGCAGGCGCAACTTCTACGAGCCGTTCGACGAGCCGACCGATACCCCGGCCGGCATCCAGTACGACTCGATGAACATGCAGGCTACGCTCGACCGGGTGCTGGAGCTCGCCGACTACGACTCCTTGCGCGAAGAGCAGCAGCGCCGTCGTGACGCGAACGATCCCATGCAGCTAGGCATCGGGTTCTCGACGTGGACGGAGATCTCCGGCCTGGCACCCTCGCAGGTCAACGCGGCCCTGGGCTTGGGTGGCGCCGGCTGGGAGGCGGCGAGCGTGCGCATACTTCCCTCGGGCAAGGTCGAGGTTGTCACCGGCACCTCGCCGCACGGCCAGGGCCACGAGACGAGCTGGTCCCAGATAGCCGCCGACGTTATCGGCGTTGCGCCCGACGAGGTGGAGGTCCTGCACGGCGATACGGACGTCTCTCCTCTAGGCCGCGATACCTACGGCTCCAGGAGCCTCGCGGTGGGCGGCATAGCGGTTCATCTCGTCTGCGAGAGAGTCATGGACAAGGCCAAGAAGATAGCGGCGCATATGATGGAGGCGTCCGAGGAAGACATAGAGTTCTCCGGCGGCAAGTTCAGCGTCGCGGGCTCGCCCGACCAGAGCACCACGATCCAGCAGGTCGCGGGGGCGGCCTTCATGGCCGGCAGCCTGCCGGAGGGAATGGAGCCGGGCCTCAACGAGAACTACGTCTACGACCCGCCGAACTTCACCTTCCCGTTTGGGGCGCATATCTGTGTCACCGAGGTTGATACCGAGACTGGTAAGGTTAGGATACGCGACTACTTTGCGGTGGACGACTGCGGGCCGGTCATCAACCCGATCATCGTGGACGGCCAGCTACACGGCGGTCTCGCCCAGGGCATAGCCCAGGCGCTCTACGAGGGGGCCCGCTTCGACGAGGACGGGACGCTCACGACCAGCTCGATGGTTGACTATATGATCCCTGGCGCCCCGGAGTTACCTAACTTCACCCTGGATCGGACGGTCACTCCATCTCCGAGCAACCCGCTCGGGGTCAAGGGTGTCGGCGAGGCGGGGACGATAGGGGCCCCGCAGGCGGTAATAAACTCGATCTGCGATGCGCTCGCGCCGATGGGGGTTCATAACATAGACATGCCCGCGCTCCCAATGCGGGTGTGGCAGACTATCCAGGACGCGAAGGGCGACGCCGACGCCCGGGGAGGTGTTGCGCAGTGATCCCGGTAGCCTTTGACTACGAGGTCGCCGACTCGGTCGACCATGCGATAGAGCTCTTGGGCCAGCACGGCGAGGAGTCGAAGCTGATCGCCGGCGGCCACTCCCTCATTCCGCTGATGCGACTGCGGCTGGCGGCCCCGACGGTACTCATAGACCTCGACCGCCTCGAAGACCTGCGCTACGTCAGGGACGAGGGCGACTACCTGTCCATCGGCGCCCTGACCCGGCACCGCGACGTCCACAACAACCCGCTCGTCCAGGAGCACTGCGGCATACTTGGCTACACCGCCGGACTGTTGGGCGACCCTTCCGTTCAGCACCGGGGGACTCTCGGCGGGACTCTGGCACACGGCGACCCCGCCGGCGACATGCCGAGCGTGATGTGCGCCCTCGAAGGGACACTGGTGGCACAGGGTCCTGACGGCGAGCGAACCATCCCGGCCCTGGAGTTCTTCAAGGACTACTTCTTTACGGACCTCGCAGAGCAAGAGGTCATAACAGAAGTCCGAGTGCCCAAGCTTGGCTCGAACACTGGATGGTCTTATAAGAAGTTCAGCCGCCGGTCGCAGGACTGGGCCGTAGTGGGTGTGGCGGCGGTGGTCGAGAAAGACAACGGCAGCATAAGCTCGGCCCGCATCGGGCTGACCAGCATGGGCAACACCCCATTGAGGGCTTCCGCCGTTGAAGAGGCCCTCTCCGGGGCGGGCACCGACCAGGTCGCAGAGGCGGCCAACTCGGCCGACGAGGGCACCAGTCCCGGCACGGATGACGCGGCCTCGTCCGAGTTCCGGCGGCACCTCGCGCGGGTGTGGACGCGGCGGGCCGTCGAGGAGGCCCTGGGCCGTTGAGCGAAGCCGGTAACGGACGCCGGGGGGCTTTGCCTCCCGGCGTTTCGCGTTCTCTAGAACTGGGGGAGAAGCTTCGGGGCGAGGGGTACCTGGCGGACGAGGGGCTCGCAACGGCGATCTTTCTGGCCCTCAAGCTCGGGCGTCCGCTCTTCCTCGAAGGGGAGGCCGGGGTCGGCAAGACCGAGGTGGCGAAGGTCCTCTCTCGCCTGCTCGACACGCCCTTGATACGGTTGCAGTGCTACGAGGGGATAGACGTCCACCAGGCCGTCTACGAGTGGGACTATGCCCGCCAGCTCCTGCACATAAGGACGGCGGAGGCGTTCGGGGAGAGGGAGGAGCGGCAACGCTTCGAGGACGAGCTATACACGAGGCAATTCCTCGTCAGCCGCCCGCTGTTGCAGGCGATAGAGCACGAAGGGGCGATCCCGCCGGTACTGCTCATAGACGAGGTGGACCGGGCGGACGACGAGTTCGAGGCTTTCTTGTTGGAGATCCTCTCGGACTTCGCCATAACGATACCGGAGATCGGGACCGTGCAAGCCACGCGGCCGCCGGTGGCCGTCCTGACCTCGAACCGTACCCGCGAGGTCCACGATGCCCTGAAGCGCCGCTGCCTGTACTTCTACATAGACCATCCCGGGCTGGAGCGGGAGGTGGAGATAGTGCGCATGCGGGTGCCCGGCGCAGACGAGCGCCTCGCCCGGCAGGTGGCGACCGCGGTGCAGGGCCTGAGGAGCATGGACCTCTACAAGCCGCCTGGTGTCGCCGAGACGCTGGACTGGACCGAGGCGCTGGTGGCTCTGGGGGCGAAGGAGTTGGACGAGGCCCTGATCGAGGCTACCTTGGGCTCGGTCGTGAAGTACCGCGAGGACCAGCAGCGGGCTCTGGGCGCTAGCCTGAGCCTCCTCACGGGGACCGGTGCCTGAGGCTCCCCGAGAAGAGACGCAGGTCCCGATGCTCCGGGCGGCGGTGACGTTCGGCCGCCTCTTGAGAAGAGCCGGCGTTGCGGCGGGCCCTGACCGGGTCGTCGAGTTTATTCGGGCGCTCGGAGAGCTAGATCCCGCGCGGCGCGAGGACGTCTACTGGGCCGGGCGGACGACGCTCTGCTCCCGGCGAGAGGACCTGGAGCTCTACGACAAGGCGTTCCGGGCGTTCTGGGAGGGGGACGAGCGGCGGGCTCTCCGAGCGCCGAAGACCAGGATCTCCTTCGCCCCGATGGACGACTCGGTGCAGCCGCCAAAGAAAACTGTCGAGAGGAGCGAGAGAGGCGAGGAGGCGGTCCGGCTCCGCTATAGCCCTATAGACATGCTGCGGAAGAAGAACTTCGCGCTCTATACCCCCGAGGAGTTCGCCGAGCTAAACAAGCTCCTCGCCGACCTGAAGCTCTCCGGGGCGCTCCGCAGGAGCAGACGCCTGGAGCCCGCGCCCCGAGGCCGCCACGACCCGCACCGGACCCTGCGCGGCGCTCTACGCACCGGGGGCGAGCCTATGCGCCACCGCTTTCGGCGGGCCAGGAGCCGGCCGAGACGCGTGGTGCTCCTGTGCGACATCTCCGGATCGATGGCCTCTTACAGCCGCGTGCTCCTGCGTTTCATGCATGCGGGTGTGATCTCGGGGGAGAAGCTCGAAGCGTTCGTCCTCGGCACCCGCCTAACACGCATAACGCGCGAGCTTGCGACGCGCAACCCGGACCGGGCCCTGAGCGAGGCGTCCGGCGCGGTCCGGGACTGGTCCGGGGGGACCCGGCTCGGCGACGTCTTGAAGGAGTTCGTAGACCGCTGGGGCCAGCGTGGGATGGCCCGCGGCTCGGTCATGGTAATTCTCTCAGATGGCTGGGATCGGGGCGACGTAGACGTGCTCGCCGAGCAGATGATGCGCTTGAGCCGTCTCGCCTACAGGGTCATCTGGGTCAACCCGCTGAAGGCCGCCCCAGGTTATCAGCCACTCGCGAGAGGCATGGCCGCCGCGCTCCCCCACGTGGACGTCTTCCTCTCCGGCCACAACTTCGAGTCTCTAGAAGAGTTGGCCCGCGCCATCGCCGGGGCCGCGTCGCAGGAGTAGAGGGTGTATCCTTCTCAAGGATGTAAGGGTTAAGGAGGCAACCATCTCCGAGGCGTTTAACGGGACCTTCGCTGACGAACGGGAGGTCATAGCCATCTGTCTCGACCATCTGGGTCTCGGCGAAAGGAAGGTCATCGGCTCCTTGACGCATGAGGGAACCGATGCGGTGAGCGACGACGAACAGACGTTGTCGTACATACGTGAGAGCGTTTTTTCCGGGTTCAGCGAAGAGACGCTAGCCGATTTCCTTGCGAAGAACAGAGAGCGGCATCCGATCGACCCGCACCTTAATCCAGAGGGTCGTATGACCTGCCTGAGCGCCGAAGAGTTTCATAGCATTTTCGAGGATCTCGACGGATGGAAGAAGTTTTATCTGAGGTTTCCTGAAGCTTACGGTATAGTCGAGTTCTCGCGGGTGGGGTTCGACCGCGACATGACGCAGGCGCTGGTGTACGCGAGTCACCAGACTGGTTGGCTTTCGGGTATTAGAAGCTATTGGTTCTTTTCGAAGCTCGATGGAACATGGAGCGAACCGGTCTGCTTTGGAGGAGGGATCTCGTAGCCGTGATGAAGCTCCTGGACGACTTTAGCAAGCTTTCGATTCGCGCCGAGCGTCCGCAGACGTGCATGGAGATTGCGGGCCTCCCTCGCGGCGAGAACGTGTGTAGTAGTATCCTCGCCTTCTTTCTCGACCCAGAGGAGGCTCATGGACTGGAGACTCTGGTGCTCGACGCGCTCGCTGACGCAGGAAACAAGACTGAAACCTTCGGAGACGGAAACATAGGCGGCAATGTCTCTGTCAAACGTGAAGAGTTCACCGACAAAATCTCTACCGACAAGAGAAAGAGGATCGACATCCTGATCCGGTCGGACGATCATGTCATCGTTATCGAGAACAAGACAGCCAGGAACCCAAGGATCGACAACCCTTTCGATGTTTATGCTGATTATCAAAAAGAGATCGCCGAAAATCGTCACAAGCCGAAAATCCTCCTCACCGTTGCGCCGTCGAGCGCGGGTAGCGAAGAAGGATTTAACAACATCACGCACGCAAGGCTTGTCCGCGAGATACGCGAGCGTATCGGACGCCACGTTTCCGACGCTGACACACGATACCTCACGCTGTTCCTAGATTTCTTGAACACGCTGGAAAACCTGAAAGAGGAGACACGCATGGATCAGAAGCTCGTGGCGTTTCTCGCAAAGCGGAGGGAGGACGTCGTAGAGCTACTGACCAAAGTAGAGGATTTCAACAAAGAGCTTGACAAGAAGGGCAAGGAGTTGCGTACCCTCATCGACGTAGAAGGCTATAAGAACGTCGAACAGAGATTCTGGTGTGATCGTAAGGTACTGTACTGCGACTTGTTCAACAACATCCAAATCTCTGAGACTCTGACGGTCGCAGTCGAAGCGAGTATTTTCCCGGAGGGATGGCAGCTCTGGCTGTGGCCTCACGACGGTGATGAACAGGAGCTAACGGATCTCTCGGAGATGAAGAATGTCCTGGACCGTTTGGAGATACTAGCCGACGAACACCACGATAGCCATGATGGCTATGATTACACCGTCTTTCTGCATCACCTTAGTTACGATCACGATCACCATGAAACTCTCGGATATGAGGCGGACATCGCCTCCGTCGCGGATCTCGTTCAAGACTTGATCGATAAACTAGCCGCGGAAGGAGCCAGGAACCGCTGACCCGTACTTGGACACACTAGAGGAGAGGAGAAGTATGAACCCCGTCGTGGATAAGGTAGCGAGTTGGCGCGAGGAGGGCAGGCAGGCCGCGCTGGCGACTGTCGTGAAGGTGGAGCGATCGGGACCGCTGGGGCCGGGGACCTCGATGGCCGTCTCCGAGGACGGGCAGGTCGCGGGGTCGGTGAGCGGCGGGTGTGTCGAGCCCGCCGTCTTCGAGGAGGCGATGACGGCGATAGAGACGGGCAAGCCAAAGCTCTTGACCTACGGAATCTCGGATGACGAGGCCTTCGGGGTAGGGCTGACGTGCGGCGGCATCATCCACATCTTCGTCGAGAGGGTGGACTGGTAGTGGGTGAGATCCTCTCCCGCTGGCACGAGTCACTCGCGGAAGGGTCGCCGGTAGCGATGGCTACCCTCGTCGAGGGGCCGAGCGTTGGCGGGAAGATGCTCGTTATGCCGGAGGAGCACGCCGGGACGGTCGGGAACGAGGACCTCGACCGGGCGGTCGTGGAGGCGGCGCGGGGGATGCTTGAGGGCGGGCGCACGGGAATGCGCCGCTACGGTCCGCGTGGCCAGCGGCGGATGGAGGACGTGGCGGTCTTTATACAATCCTTCGCTCCGCCGGCCCGGATGTACGTCTTCGGGGCCATAGATTTCGCCAGCGCGGTAGCGAAGATAGGGAAGTTCATGGGCTACCGGGTCACCGTCTGCGACGCGAGGGCGGTCTTCGCCACGCGCGAGCGGTTCCCTTCGGCCGATGAGATCGTGATCGCGTGGCCGGACGAGTTCTTGAAGACGGCCGAGGTGGACGCCCGCTCGGTGATCTGCGTTTTGACCCACGACCCCAAGTTCGACGTGCCGGTCTTGAAGGCTGCTCTCCAGACCCCGGCGGGGTACATCGGGGCGATGGGAAGCCGCCGGACGCACAACAATCGGACGGCCCGGTTGAAGGAGGAGGGGGTCACGGACGGGGAGCTGTCGCGCATCAGTAGCCCGATAGGGTTGGATATCGGGTCTCGCACGCCGGAGGAGACGGCGGTAGCGATAGCGGCGGAGATCATCGCCTTCCGCACGGGGCATGACGGGGGACGGCTCGCGGAGCGGTCTGGTCCGATACACGCACCCGCGCCGGATATGGCCGACTCGCCGGATGCGAAGGATGCTCAGCGGGATGCGGCGGGGGCGGCCCGGGACTACCGTTGAGCGGTGTCTCGGCCATCCTGCTCGCGGCCTGAGCGGGGAGCCGTTTCGGGGGCGGAAAGCTGTTGGCAAGCTTCGGAGGGTGGCCCCTGATCGAGGCTACTCTGTCCGGCCTGCGCGGAGCGCCGGTGGATGAGATAATCGTGGTAGTCGGAACCGAAGGGGAAAGGTTGCGCAACATCGCCATCGCACACGAGGCCCGCGTGGTCGAGAACCCGGACTGGGCCGAGGGGATGTCTACCTCGGTTTGCGCCGGTCTGCGTGCCTGCGGGCCGGAGGCGCGGGCCGCTGTCGTCGCTCTGGCGGACCAGCCGCTCGTCGGAGCGGAGGCGGTGGAGAGGCTCGTTGGAGCTTTCGAGAGGGGAGCGAGAGTGGCGGTGGCGACCTACGGTGGGGAGCCCCGAAACCCGGTGCTCTTCTCCCGATCAGTCTGGCCGTTGCTGGAGCGCGAGATGTCGGGAGACAGGGGGGCGAGGGCGGTCATCGTGCGTCATCCGGAGCTGGTTACGGAGGTGCCTTGCGATGACGTAGCGGATCCAGCCGACATAGATACTGTGGAGGATCTGCGGCGCCTGGAGGAATTAGATATGCCCGGGCGCGGCAAGATCGGTCAAAGGAGGAACTGATGAAGCTGGAGAACGAGTTCACGGTCGACGCATCGATGGATGAGGCATGGAACGCGATGCTAGACCTTGAGAAGGTGACTCCGTGCCTGCCGGGAGCGCAGCTCACCGAGCAGGCCGGCGACGAGTACAAGGGGACGATGACCGTCAAGATGGGACCGGTCACCCAGAAGTACAACGGGACCGTCAAGGTCGAGGAGGCCGACGAGTCGGCGCACCGGGCTGTGATCAGGGCCGATGGCAAAGATGCCCGCGGCCAGGGTACCGCCTCGGCGACCATCACCTCCACCCTGCACGATGGCGGCAACGGCAGCGTCCGGGTACACGTCGAGACCGACATGCAGCTCACCGGGAAGGTGGCCCAGTTCGGCCGGGGCATGCACAAAGAGGTGGCGGCCAAGATCATGGACCGCTTCTCTGACTGTCTGGAGAAGGAACTCTTCTAAAAAGGAGGTACCGGCAGCATGAAACTTGAGAATGAGTTTACGGTTGACGTATCGGTAGAGGAAGTCTGGAACGTGTTGCTCGACCTGGAGCGGGTGACCCCTTGTCTGCCGGGAGCCGCTTTGACGGAGGAATCCGGCGACGGCGAGTACAAAGGAGAGATGAAGGTCCGGCTCGGACCCGTCACCCAAGAGTATAACGGCACGGTAAAGATCGAGGAGGCGGACGAGGAGGCCCACCGGGCTGTACTCAAGGCCAACGGCAAGGACGCCCGCGGCCAGGGGACTGCTTCGGCGACCATCACCTCGACCCTGCACGACGAGGGGAGCGGCAGCACTCGGGTGCATGTCGAGACCGATATGCAAATCACCGGGCGCGCGGCCCAGTTCGGCCGGGGTGTCCAGCAGGAGGTGTCCGAGAAGCTCCTGACCAAATTCGCCGAGTGCCTGGAGAACGAGATCGTGGGCGGAGGGGCCGAAGAGGAGCCAGAACCAGCAGCCGCTACGACGGAGACCGAAGAGGCGTCCAAGAACGGCTCATCCGGGGAGGGGGATCAGCCCCGACGCCGGATCATCCAGCAGGATAAAGAGGTCGAGCCCCTCGACCTCGGCGAGGCGAGCCGGGACGCCGTTATAAAACGCGCCATACCCGTCGTGGCCGGCGTCGCCTTGCTCGCCGTTGTGGTCTGGTTCCTTAGAAGGAGAAGCTAAGAGCTTATTCTTCGCTAGTCAGCCGGTCAGTACTTCAGTCCCCCGAGTGAGCGGAAGGCGGTGCGGAACGTACCCGGACTTTGGGCAGAACCCTCCGTGCCGTCTTGTTCGCGGGCTTCCGCTCTCTTGCGGTTCTGCTAACAACGAGCTGACCGGCTGGCCAGCTCAAGTGCTACTTGCGCGCGTCGTTGAGGATCTCGAAGATCTCGCTTATAAGAGCCTCGCGCTTCTGGGGCGGGAGATCTCTGGGGTGGATGGTCTGCTTGTCGGACTGGAGGTTGCGGAGGTTGGCCTCCTCGGCCAGGTAACGGTCTATGAGGCGCACGACTGCCTCGACCTTCTCGCGAGGGAGTCCGTCGCCGCCGCGGGTTAGCCTGCTCCACATGCTTTAGCCCCTTCTTCTGGCTGCCCCTGTCGGACTGGATTATACCCGCCGACCCTCAGGCGCGCGGTGGCAGGATCATCACCAGAGCTCCCGTGAGGGCGATGGCGGCGCCGAGGACGTCGTACCTGTCGGGCCGGAACCCCTCGACCAGGATACCCCAGGCGAGCGCCAGCACTATAAAGATGCCTCCGTATGCGGCGTAGACCCGGCCGAAGGCGTCGATCGGTTGCAGGGCGGCGACAACGCCGTAGAGGGCGAGTATAACGGCCCCGGCCAGCGCCCAGAGCAGGGGCTTCTGCTCGCGCATCCACCCCCACACCAGATAGCCGCCGCCTATCTCGCACAGCCCGGCCAGCACGAACAGACCTCCGACGATCAGCAGCTTACCCATGCCTCTCCTCTCCGGTTTCTTTCTTTTGGTTTGCTAGATCTGGCGCGAGGCGGCGCGGCGGGGGAAGGTCTGCTCGCGGGCGGGGGCGAAGCCGTCAGGATGCCGCCAGGCGTAGGTGATAATGCGAAGCTCCTTGTCGTCCACCTCGACAAGGTTGAAGCTAGAGGGGCGACCGGCCCGGATCCGGTTGGAGATCGTACCGGCGGTGGATATTACGAGGCCGTGGCCGCTCTCTTCGGCGGTGTGGACGGCCTCCTGGTGGTCGTGGCCGCAGAGGATCAACTCGGCTCCAAGAGACGCGAAGGCCCTTAGGGCCTGTCTGGTGTTGGCGAGGCCGTGACGCCCGGACGTCTCGCCCCTTACGGGGTTGTGGTGGATCATGACTACCCTGGCAGCATCCGGGTCCGCCTGCGAGAAAGCCTCCTCGACCTTCCGGAGATCGCGCTCGTTGACGTGCCCGATCACACCGAGATCCCGGAAGCGGCGCGTGAGCGAGCCGCGCGAGATGCCGTGCGCGGTGTTGCACCCGGCGATCACCGCTCCTGGCACCTCCAGGGAGGGGTTGAGCTCCGGGGAGATGTGCCGCATATATTTGGAGTACTTGAACTCGTGGGCGGGTTTGCCCAGAAGCCCGAAGTTGAAGTTGCGGGCTACCGCGCCCATCCACCGGATGTCGTGGTTTCCGGGGATTACGATGACCGGCGCGGTCTTGCGCACGTCGTCGAGATAAGCGCGAGCCCTGATGAACTCGGAGTTGGTACACCGCTGCGTAAGGTCGCCCGAGACCGCCACCGCGTCCGGCGCGAGCCTCGTTATGCTCTCTCTCAGCGAAGCCAACTGCGCCGCCACCGCCGGCCGGCCGAAGTGCAAGTCCGAAGTGTGCAGTATCTTGGTCACGGACGAGAAGTGTATCTCAAACAGCGGTCAGCAAACAGAACCGCAGGCCACGCCGGATGCCGCCGCTCGCGGACGAACCGCTAAACGGCGGGCGGGGCGTCGGGAGAGTCTACCGGCCCTGTCTCTGGCGAGCGAGGTGACGACGAACGGTACCGAAAGCTAACCGCTACCGGGCTTCTTCCAGGAACCCGCTCAGGGCGGCGCTGAACTTCTCGGGGGATTCGAGGTTCGAGAGGTGGCCGGCCTTCGAGAGGACGACGTGGCGGGAGGTGGGGATCTTTTCGGCCATCTCTGCCATCACCTCCGGGGTGGAGAGGGTGTCCTCCTCGCCTCCGATGACGAGCGTGGGGACGCTTATCTTACCGAGCAGGTCGGTCGAGTCGGGACGGTCGCGCATGGCGCCTAAAGCGGCGACGACGCCGTCGGGGGAGCTTTCGAGGACCATGTCGCGCACGTACTCGACGACGTCTCTATTGTTCTCCAGGGTGTCGGGTGCCAGGAGGCGCTCCATCTGGACTTCCGGGAGGACTTCGACGCCTTCTTCGGCGACGCGGCGGGCGAGCTCGCGCCTGGCTTCTCTTGCCTCCTCGGGGTCCGGGTCGGGGCGGGTGTTGGCAAGGAGCAACGCGCTTACGCGCTCGGGGAAGAGCGAGAGGCAGGCGAAGGCGACGTAGCCGCCCATCGAGATGCCGCCGAGGACGACCTTTTCGAGGTGCAGCTTGTCGAGAAGCTCCAGGACCCCTTGAGCGTAGTAGCGTACGTCGGGCTGGGCGCACGGGCGGGGCGAACGGCCGAAGCCTGGATAGTCCGGCGTGATGACGCGCCGGTGAGGGGCCAGAGCCTCGACCTGCGGAGCCCACATCCGACGGTTCAACGGGAAGGCGTGGAGCAGGACGACCGGGTCTTTGGGTCCCTCCCCGCTCTCGCTGTAGGACATCGGCCCGCCGCTTGTCCGGTACCCTGTCATGATCCCGCCCCTTTCGTTCTCTTAACTCTGCCCGCGTACACTAACATCTCCCCTAAAATAAGACCGGTGTGAGGATACTGTACTCGCGCGCTCGTCTTCGGAAAGGTCGCGCCGGCGCTCGTAAGCCGTAAAAAGCTATCAGAAAGGAGACGTACCGTAATGAGAAGTATCGAGGTACCTGAGTACGAGGTCCACGACGAGGTCCGGGTGGACCCGGCCCGCACCGCGCTCATCGTCGTGGACATGCAGAACGACTTCGTGAAGGAGGGTGGCTCACTCTTGGTCCCCGACGCGGAGGGCACGATCCCGAACGTAAGAGGTCTCCTCGACCTCGCGCGGGAGAACGGGATGAAGGTCGTCTTTACGCAAGACACCCACAACGAGGGCGATCCGGAGTGGGAGATCTGGCCGGAGCATGCCCGAGAGGGCTCGTGGGGCTGGGAGATAGTCGAAGAGCTGGCGCCGCTTGCGGGCGAGACTGTGATCCGCAAGGTCCGCTACGATGCTTTTTACGGCACCGCTCTGGACCACCTCCTGCGGACCTGGGGCGTGGAGACCCTGGTTATCTGCGGCACGGTCGCCAATATCTGTGTACATTACACCGCCGCGAGCGCCGCCCTGCGCTGGTTCGAGGTGGTGATCCCCAGAGACGCGACCTCTGCCCTGGACCCGTTCGACCTGGAGTCTTCCCTGCGCCAGACTTCGTTCCTCTTCGGTGGCAAGGTCACGCACGTCGAGAACGTGCGGCTCACGGCCTAGGGTCTCCGCGTACAGACCATTGCCAGCTCCGTAAACCGGAGGCTATTATAGTTCCATAAGTCTTCGGGTCGGAAAGGGTTTTGAATATGGGAGGGCACTCATTGTACGCTTCGTGGGGGGGCGACTTCCCGGGGTGGGGTCCCCTGCGCCCTCGGGGCTGCCGGTACGGGCGTAAGGGGTCGGGTTGGAGAAGGTAATACTGCTGATCGAGGACAACCCGGATGACGAGCTCCTGACCCGCCGCGCCCTGAAGAAGAACAACATCTGTAACGAGGTGGTCGTCGCCCGAGACGGGGTAGAAGCGCTCGACTATCTATTCGGCACGGGCGCGCATGAGGGGCGCGACCTGGGCGAGATGCCCCAGGTGGTGCTGCTCGACCTGAAGCTCCCCAAAGTCGACGGTCTGGAGGTCTTGCGGCGGGTACGGGCCGACAATCGAACCAGACTCTTGCCCGTGGTGATCCTCACCTCCTCCAGGGAGCAGCAGGACCTGGTCGACGGCTACGGCTGCGGGGCAAACAGCTACATCCGCAAGCCCGTGGACTTCGCCCAGTTCGTCGAGGCGGTGCGGCAGCTGGGGCTCTACTGGCTGATCCTGAACGAGACGCCGCGGGCGGGAGGCTAGGAAGAGGTGCTCCGCGCGGTACTCGGACACCTCAAACGCGCGGCGACGGCCTATGCGGTCCTGCTGGGCGCCCTGGCTCTCACGCTACTCGCTTACTACTACGTACAACAGAGAGTCGAGAACGAGGCGCGGTACCGGTTCGACGAGACGGTCACCGCGGCGCAGGAAGCCATCGACCGCCGTATGAACTCCTACGTGGACGCGATGCTCGGTGCTCGTGGGCTTTTCCCCGCGAGTGAGTCGGTGGAGAGGGAGGAGTGGCGCGACTACGTGGAGGGCGTAAACCTGGAGGATCGCTACGAGGGCATCCAGGCCATAGGATACGTCCGCTATGTCTCTCCCGGAGAGAAGGACGCATTCGAGGACCGGATTGCGGAGACGTTCAGCGACGCAGGGCTCCAGAGCGGTCCCGTTGTGCAGCCGGACGGCGAGAGGAGCGGGTACTATCCGGTGACGTTCGTCGAGCCCTTCAACGAGGTGAACGAGAACTTGCTCGGTCAGGACCGGTATACGGAGCCCGCGCACCGCGATGCCATGGACCGGGCACGCGACACGGGAGAGGCCGAGGCGACAGCCAAGGTGTATGTGTTCTCCGAGGCGTCCGGGGACTCTGGGGCCAGCCTCGCACTCGTGCCGGGGATCGTGATGTACCTGCCTGTTTACAAGGAGGGCGAGCCGACTGAGACCGTCGACGAGCGCCGGAGCGCCCTCGACGGGTTTGTCGTCTGCTACCTGACGACCGGCGAGCTTTTTCAAGACATCTTCGAGGAGCCGTACGAACCTCAGATAGACTTCGAGGTCTACGACGGTGACGATCTGACACCGGGCAACCTTCTATACGAGGATGACGCTGTCTTGCGTGCCGGAGAGGCTCTAGGCCGGTCGGCCGGCTCCGTGAGTGGTGCGATCGAAGAGGCGACGGGGCTACCAATCGGCGAGCCTGACGGCCCCCCTGGTCTCAACCGCTCCGGCAAGATCGAGGTGGCCGGACGGGAGCTGTGGGTGTACTTTGAGGCGCTGCCAGGGTTCCAGGTCAACGGTCAGAGCAGGCTGCCGCTCTTCGTGCTTCTGAGCGGCTTCGCGGTGAGCCTCCTTCTCTTCGGCATAACCTTTATGCTCGCCCGCAGCCGGCTGCGGGCCGAGAAGGCCGGTCAGGACCTCGCTGAGGCAAACCGCGAGCTCGAGGCGACCAACAAGGAGCTCGAGTCGTTCTCCTACTCGGTCTCTCACGACCTTCGGGCGCCTTTGAGGAGCATAGATGGTTTCTCCCAGATACTGCTCGAAGACTACGCCGACGAGCTCGACGAGGAGGGCAGGGACTACCTGGGTCGCGTGCGCGCGTCGAGCCAGCGCATGGGCCGCCTCATAGACGACCTTCTGGGTCTCTCGCGCGTGACGCGGGGCACCATGAGGCGTGAGCGCGTGAGCTTGAGCGCTCTAGCCGAGGAGGTTGCCGAGGGATTGAGGGAGGCAAACCCGGATCGGAGGGTCGAGTTTTCGGCTCAGAGGGGTCTCGAGGTCTGGGGAGACCCGAGGTTACTGAGGGTGGCGCTCGTGAACCTGCTCGGCAACGCCTGGAAGTTTACCGAGAAGGAGTCCGAGGCGAGGATAACCTTCGGCATGGACGAGAAGCTCTCGCAGAGGAGCCTCGTGCCGGTCTACTACGTGCGCGACAACGGCGCGGGCTTCGACATGGCCTATGCGGACAAGCTCTTCGGTGCCTTCCAGCGGCTGCACGCGGCGGACGAGTTCGAAGGCACCGGGATAGGCCTCGCTACCGTACAACGCGTCGTGCGCCGCCACGGCGGGCAGATCTGGGCCGAGGGCGAGGTGGGGGGCGGGGCCACCTTCTACTTCACCATGCGTCCCGGTGCAAGGCTAGATCCCGCGCCGCCCCGCGAGGAGGCCAGGGCGAGATGAGAGTCTCCGGGCGTACGGCGCGGAACGAAGAGCGGGGGCCGCTCCGGGTACTGTTGGTCGAGGACTCGTCCGACGACGCCCTGTTGCTCTTGCGCGAGCTCAGGCGCGGGGGCTACGCGAAGGTCGTGCACGAGCGAGTGGAGACTCCGGAGGCGATGGAGGAGGCTCTCGGCAGGGAGCCGTGGGACGTGGTCATCTCGGACTATTACATGCCGCGTTTCCGGGCGCCGGATGCTTTAGCGCTGTTGCGGGGGCGAGGCTCGGATGCACCGTTCATCATCGTCTCCGGCAAGGTCGGGGAGGAGCTCGCGGTCGAGGCGATGCGGGCCGGGGCGCACGACTACATCATGAAGGACAACATGACGCGGTTGTGCGCGACTATAGAACGGGGGCTGGAGGAGACCGAGGTCCGCCGCGAGCAGGAGAGGACGCAGGCGGCACTGGTGGAGAGCGAGGAGCGCTTCCGGGGGACCTTCCATCAGGCGGCCGTGGGTATCGCGCACGTCTCTCCTGAGGGCAGATGGCTCAACGTCAACGACCGTCTCTGCGAGATCGTGGGCTACTCCCGGGAGGAGCTCTTCGCGAAGACCTTCCCGGAGATTACCCACCCGGAAGACCTCAACGCCGATCTCGCGCAGATCCGGCGGATGCTCGTTGGAGAGATAAAGACTTACTCGAAAGAGAAGCGCTACGTGCGGGGGGATGGCGCTATCGTGTGGGTCAACCTGACGGTCTCGCTCGCCCGGTGGCCCTCCGGCGAGCCCCGGTACTTCATCTCCGTCATCGAAGACATTACCGAGCGAAAGAGGGCCGAGGCAGGGCTTAGGAGAAGCCTGGATCGGCTCGTGGCGCTTCACGAGGCCGGCACCCTCCTGAACTCGACGCTGGAGCCCGAGGAGATAGCCACGCGTCTTTTGGAGATCATGCGCCGCACCTCCGGGCTGACGACAGCGGTGATCTCCCTGCGAGAGAGGAGTGGAAAGCTCCGTGTCTGGCGATCCGTCGGTCTCGAGGACCTGGGGTCGGCAGACCGCTACGCGCCGACTGTCGTCGAGGCTCAGGAGTCCGTCCTCACGCACGAGACTTCCCGGCTCTTCCGGTTGGACGCCCGGGAGAACGGGCCCACGGTCGGGTTATGTCTACCGCTGCAGGTGCGGGAGCAGGCCGTAGGGGTGCTGGAGGCGTATGGACCGGCCGCGCTCGCCGACGACGACACCGTGGCGATTCTCGAGAGCTTGACCAGTCAGGCGGCTTCGGCTTTCGAGAATGCCCGTCTCTACGGGGAGCTCGCCGAACGTGAGCAGCGGTTGCAGGAGCTGGTCGGCAAGATCCTGGTCGCCCAGGAGGAGGAGCGCCGGAGGGTCGCCTATGAGGTTCATGATAGTCTTGCCCAGGTTGCCGCCGCCGCCCACCAGCACCTTCAGGCCTTCGCCCAGTATCATCCGCCCTCCTCCGAGGAGGGACGCGAAGACCTCGCACGGGCCTCGGGACTCGTGCGCCAGACCGTCGGCGAGGCGCGCAACATCATCGCCGACCTCAGACCGACCGCGCTCGACGACTTCGGCCTCGGGAGCGCGGTGCGCCTCCACCTCGATACTCTGCGCGCCGAGGGATGGAGCATCGACTACGAGGACTCCTTGGGCGAAGAGCGGCTCCCGGCGGCGATGGAGACGGCGATCTTCCGGGTCATTCAGGAGGCGTTGAACAACGTCGGCAAACACGCCGGAATCAAGCGGGTGGATATCTCGCTAGAGCGGCGCCCGATCGGACCGCTCGCACCGGGAGAGAGGGTCAGCATCCACCTGACCGTTCGGGACTACGGGCGGGGCTTCGTTGTCGAGTCGCCAGAGATCCGCGAGGCACCGGACAGCCCCGGCGAGCGAGTCGGTATGACGGGGATGCGCGAGAGGATAGCCCTCCTCGGCGGCGAGTTCCGGGTTGCGAGCCGTCCTGGTGAAGGCACTCTCATAGTCGCCGAGGTCCCCCTCCTCGCGGGGCCCGTCGGGAGCGGCGCCGCGAACGTCGTTGGTAAGCCCGCCAGAGGCACGGGTGGGTAACGAGGAAGACGTGGTTCCGGTACGGCTTCTTATCGTCGACGACCATGCGCTCGTCAGGAGTGGACTGCGCAGCATGCTAAAGAGGGAGCCGGGCTTCGAGATAGTCGGGGAGGCCGGGAACGGCCGCGAGGCGGTCGAGCTCTGCCGCAGCCTGGGACCGAACCTCGTCCTCATGGACGTGCGGATGCCCGAGATGGACGGTCTCCAAGCTACACGCATCATAAAGCGCGAGCGCCCCGAGATCGCCGTCCTCATGGTGACGATGTACGATAACGACGACTATATGCTGGAGGCTACCAAAGCGGGCGCCGCCGGCTACGTGCTCAAAGACGCCTCCCGCAGCGAGTTACTCGCCGTCATACGACGCGTGATATACGGCGAACCCCCGAGCCTCGATACTGCACTACCCGATACCAACGCACATGCTTAGAGGGGCTCCGGGCCCTCGCTACCGTCTCTTTACCCCAAAAATGCCGCGCCCGCGCTACCGTTATCGGTAAGGCCAGGTATACATCACAAACAGTAGGCGTCTTGTAGAGCAGTGATGTCCGACGCTAGCGGCTCGGTCGAGAAGACCGCTACTGGACGCTTCCTGGTCGGGGAGGCTGGACCCCGGTCTCGCCCGATCACTAACGATGTATCCGAAGTCAATGGCGCTGCTTTTCGTAGATTTTGGCAGCTTTACAGAGAGTCATCAGGAGGCCCGCTTCAGTTCCGAACAGCCGTTCGATCTAAAGGAACCCTGTTCGGAGAAGTCACGTTAAGAGGCCCCGCATCGAAACGCGGGGCCTCTCCTTCGGAACGTTCTCCAGTTATGTTGGAGACTCTTCTCGGCTAGTGGCTCACCGGCTTTGAGGCGCCTCCTCGACATCTTTGACATCTTCTGGTCTGAGACCGGTGAGGGAGCGGACGTAGATCTCGTCGTAGTCGATCTGCAGACCTTGCTCGCGCTCCCGCTCGGCTCCGCGGCCACCCATGACGGTTCCCAGGTAGCATGCCAGGAAGCCCAAGGGCACCGAGATCAGAGCCGGACTTCCTCTTTCGAACGGGAAGATCGCCGCTTCACCCAAGACTAGCGGGCTCAGGATCACGAGCCCGACGGAGGAGACGAGACCGACGCTCATGCCCACAACGGCCCCGGTTGTGTTGAATCTCCTCCAGAAGATCGTCAGTAGTATGACGGGGACGTTTGCGCTAGCAGCGACCGCGAAGGCCAGAGCTACGAGAAAGGCCACGTTCGCGCCCTGCAGGGGCAATGCAAAAACAATCGCGGCTACCGAGATGCCGATGGCCGCAATGCGGGCGGCTCTGAACTGCTCGTTATCGCTAGCCTCGCCGCCGCGGATGACATTGGTGTAGAAGTCGTGGGCAAAGGCGCTGGAGGCGGCGAGCACGAGCCCCGACACGACGGCTATGATGGTGGCGAAGGCGACCGCCGAGACGAAGGCGAACAAGATGGGGCCGCCGAGTACAGATGCAAGCTGCGGGGCAGCCAAGTTGCCCTCGGGGCTTGCCTCCCTGATAGCATCTGACCCGACAAAGAGAGCCGCGCCGTAGCCCAGGACTGGCGTTATCAAGTAGAACAGGCCGATAATCCAGGTCGACCAGATGATCGAGGAGCGGGCTGTCTTAGCATCCGGTACGGTGAGGAAGCGAATCAGAATGTGTGGCAGGCCCGCCGTCCCCAGAACGAGGGCGATGTTTAGCGAGATAACGTCTAGACTCCCCGTTATGCTGCTCGGCGGGGGCGGGTGGAGCGCCTGGGAGCCAATCTCACCCTCGACCGCGTTGAACAAGGCGATCGGGTTGAAGCTGTAGTTGGCGAGCACGATGAGCACGAGAACCACAGATCCGGCGATGAGCAGAAGGGCCTTGATAATCTGGATATAGGTCGTCGCTACCATACCGCCCACCACAATATAGATGGTCATAAGGATGCCTATGCCGATGACCGAGTAAGCGTACGGGATGCCGAGTAGGAGCTTTATGAGGGCGCCGGCTCCTACCAACTGGGCGATCATGTAAAACATGCTTATGGCGATGGTGCTCACGGCTGCCGCCGAGCGTATGCTGCTCGTGTTGAACCTGGCCGTGAGCATGTCGGCTAGAGTGTACTTGCCGAGGTTTCTCAAGGGCTCCGCAACGAGCAGGAGCACTACAAGAAACGCTACCAGGAACCCTATCGAGAGATAGAAGCCGGCGAAACCTTGTAGGGCAATAGCTCCCGCTATACCTAGAAAGGAGGCCGCTGAGAGATAGTCGCCGGCAATGGCGAGACCGTTCTGCCAGCCCTTAATCTTGCCGCCCGCCACGTAGTGGTCGCTCGTGGACTTGTTCTGCATCGACGCATAAGCGGTGATGCCGAGAGTCAGCAAGATAATTAGGACAAAGAAGATTATAGCTGTTGCGTAGTCGCTAAGTCCAAACATATTACCGCCCCTTCCCCTCGGCAACTTCGCGCCGCGCCTGCTCTACGAGATCGTCCCACTTGTTTGCTTGGCTCACGTAGATGTGCATGAGTATCCAGGTCATAACGAACTGCGCGATGCCGTAGATGTAGGCCCAGGTCAGCGGCCCTATGGCTTTGCTGTTCAGCACCGTAGTGAACGCTGCCAGAAACACAAAAACAAAGAAGAACAGCAAGAAGAATATCGTCGCCGGAATGAGGAACGCCTTTCTCTTCCGCGAATAAT
>CADCVG010000064.1 GCA_902806075.1 uncultured Rubrobacteraceae bacterium | reverse complement strand
GAGCTATGCACGGGGTCTTCGAAGGAGACGGGCTGCTCCCCTCGTGGACCCCGCGACGCGAATACACGCAAGGTCGGATAACAGGGAGCGGTGGACCACGTTGCATGGCATGACCGACATACTCGGGGAGATTGGGGTACTCGCTGCCCTTCTGCTGCAGCGTGGCGGCGGTCCGCTGGACGAACTCTGGGAGCCGGAGGTCCTACTACTCATTCTGTTTTTGGGCGGGCTCGTGGCCGTCGTAACGTGGTTGGTGGTGCGCATCTTCCCCAAGGTTCGCGGGGACGAGCGACTGGAGGCGCCCCGGGACTCGGCGGAGGAGATCCTCAGGGAGCGCTTCGCCCGAGGCGAGATCACCGCCGAAGAGTACCAAAGGTCCATCGAGATCCTCCGCGGCGAGAACGCTCGAGAAGTCCCTGACGATACTCAAGAGGGTGGATAGAAGAGCAAGGAGAGTGCTAGGAAGGAGGCGACGGAGACACGCTCCGAGCGGCCTGTCTTGGATCCTTAACTCCAGTTCGCAGGGTGCCGAAGATCGTCCGATAGAAGGGTACGCTCGTCCCCTATGGCCTCATCGATCTGCTCCTGGGTGAGGCCCGTGACGTTGGAGATCGGCGCCACTCAAGTCGGCACCGCTCAAGCAGCGCCACTGAGGTGACGTGTAAACCTAGCCATAAAACTCTGGGCTCTGTTGGCTTCTTGATGAAGCGTCGGGTTACCTACCAAGCCGCAGTTGCGGGCGGTGTGCTCCTGGCGTTGAGCACTGGGGCGGCGCTGGTGGCGGGGGTTGTGTGCGGGGGGACGGCGAAGAATGCCGCGGCATCCTGCACGACGACCGGATCGCTGGCACGAAGCTTTCGGACCGCATCCTCGCCCGCGGGGGTGACGATCGGGTAGACGCCGGTCCCGGCGACGACGAGGTCTCGGGCGGCGGGGGCAGGGACACCGTAGCCTACGGGCGGGGCGACGACCTGCGCGGCGGCCGCAGCGGCGACCGGATCTCCGACCGGGCCGGCGGCGACGCCGACGAGGTTTTCGCGGAAAGGACAACGACGAGATCGACGTGGCCGACGGCGACGACGTCGTCGACTGCGGTCGTAGCAACAACGACAAGATCAGCTCCGACCCCGGCGACTCCTTGGCCGGGTGCGAAGTCTTCGCCGAGATCCCGGTCTACCTCATCCAGATTCCTCCTTCCGCCGCTCCCTGGTGGCTCTTTTCAAGTGCCGACCCGAGAAGGAATCGAGCACCGGTTCGCCCTCGCCAAGAAGCCTCTTCACGAGAACTGGATGCCGCCGTCGATCATCACGGACTGCCCCGTCATGTAATCGGAGTCTTTGGAGGCGAGGTACGACACGAAGGCCGCCACGTCCCTCGGCTCCTCGACGCGGCCCAGGGCGATCAGGTCAGAGTACTTCTCTATCGCCTCGCCCTTTTGCAAACCCTCGTGCTCGGCGAGCCCCTCGTCGATGAGGTCCCACATATCGGTGCCGACTATCCCGGGGCAGTACGCATTGACGGTGATGTTGTGCTCGGCCCACTCCATCGCCGCCGCCTGCGTGAGCCCGCGCACCCCCCACTTGGCAACCGAGTAGTGCCCGAGCATGGGGAACGGCCGGTAAGCCACGATCGAGGCGGCGCCGATGATCTTACCGCCCGTGCCCTGCCGGATCATCTGCCGGGCCGCCTCCTGGTAGCAGAGGAAGACGCCGCGCAGGTTGATTGCCATCATCCGGTTCCAGTCGTCGGGACTGAGGTCCAGCAGCGCTTTCACCTCGGCGACTCCCGCGTTTGCCACCATGACGTTCAACTGCCCTAGCTCGTCGGCGACGCGCCGCACCATCCCCTCGACCGCTTCGGGGTCCGAGACGTCCGCGGGAACGGCTGCCGCGCGCCGCCCCGCTTTGCGGATCGACTCTGCCACCTCGGTGAGTTCGCCTTCGTTGTCCTCGACGTCGTTGACCGCGACGTCCAGTCCATCCGCCGCCAGGCGCTCCGCGATCCCCCGCCCGATACCCCTCGCCGCGCCCGTGACCAGCGCCACCCTCGACGCTCCGTCGCCCTCAGCCACGATCCTACCTCCTCCCTTGCTTAACGCCAGTGGTTCCGATATGCGCCACCGTGATCGAGGCTTCCTCCTGGAGGTCGAAGTGCCCGGTGCTGACCAGATCGCACTCGCCGTGGAACTTACGGGAGTAAGACGGGTTCTCGATCACGCGTTGGTCTCTTTCTGGTTAGCGAAAGCGAACCCCTCGTAGTCGTTCGCCGCGACCTCGTCGCACTTCTGGCGGTAGGGTCCGAGCCCGCCGAGGTAGGGAAGGAACACCTGCGGCTTGCCGGGGATGTTCGCCCCCATGTACCAGGTGGCGGACTGAGGGAACAGCGTGGCGTATGCCACCTCTTGAGAGTGTTCGACCCACTCGTCCTCCGCATCGCGGGTGGGCTCGACGACGCTGAGGCCGTTGTCGAGCATGTACTGGATGGCTCCCGAGACCCAATCGACGTGCTGCTCGATCGCGACCGGTATGTTGGTGAGCACCGACGGGCTCTGCGGCCCGGTGATGGTGAACAGGTTTGGGTAGCCCGCGCTCATGAGCCCGAGGTAGGTACGCGGTCCCTCCGCCCACTTGTCGCACAGCAGTTCACCGCCTCGGCCCCGGATGTCGATCCTCTCGAACGGGCCGGTCATGGCGTCGAAGCCGGTGGCGAACACCAGAACGTCCAGCTCATAGTCGCCGTCCTGGGTGCGCAGCCCGGTCTCGGTGATCTCCAGGATCGGCGCTTTCTTGACATCGACGAGCTTGACGTTGTCGCGGTTAAATATTTCGTAGTAGCCGGCCTCGAGTGGCACCCGCTTGGTGCCGAACGCGTGGTCGCGGGGGGTGAGCTTCTCGGCGGTTACGGGGTCGTCGATCCGCTCCTGGATCTTCTCGCGCACCCACTCTGAGACGATGTCGTTAGCTTCCCTGTTCTCGAGCAAGTCGTCGTAGTTGCCCAGCCACAGGCCGAAGCCGCCGCGATCGTACCGCTCCTGAAACGCGCGCTCGCGCTCCTCCGGCGTTGCCTCCTGGAGGTTTTTCCCGATGAGATCGTAGTCGTGGCCCGAGAAATTGTGGCGGACCCACTCCCATATCTCTTCGTAGTTCTCCTTGTACCGCCGCCTGTCCTCGGTGTCTAGCGGGTGGTTGCCGAGCGGGAGAGCGTAGTTTGGGGTGCGCTGGAAGACGGTGAGGTGATCCGCCTGCTCGGCGAGTTCCGTGGCGACCTGGGTGCCGGTCGCACCCGTGCCGATGACCCCGACCCTCTTGCCGGTGAAGTCGACGCCCTCGTGGGGCCACTCCGCCGTGTGATACCAGTCGCCAGCGAAGTTTTCTATGCCGGGGATGTCCGGCACGTTCGATGCCGACAGGGCGCCCAAGGCGGCGATGAGGAACCGCGCCGTGACGACGTCGCCGGTCTCCGTGCGGACCTCCCAACGCTCCGTCTCCTCGTCGAAGGTCGCCTCGGTCACGCGCGTCCTGAGTTGGATGTCCCGATTCAGGTCGAACTTGTCGGCCACGTACTCGAGGTAGCTCAACACCTCATTCTGCTGGGGGTAGCGTTCGCTCCACTGCCATTCCTGGCGGAGCTCCTCCGAGAAAGAATAGCAGTAGATCCAACTAGACGTATCGCTGCGCGCGCCCGGATAACGGTTCCAGTACCACGTCCCGCCGATGCCGTCGCCGGCCTCCAGTACCCGCGCCGACAGCCCCATCTCGTCGCGCAGCTTGTGGAGCGCGTACAACCCCGAGAACCCCGCGCCAACGATGAGCGCGTCGAAGTCGTTGACCCGCTCCTTCGCGCCGGCCTGCCGCTGGTCTTGCTGGGTGCTGGACATGCATTCCTCCTCCTGATCGTGATCCCCTAGGCGCTAAGTATGGAAGTATTCGTACCCCGGCGCAATACTTCCATGCCGCCGACGCGACGTGGTCCGTCTTTGGGCGTATCTTTGGTGGGTGGTGGTCCTTTTGGTGTGAACCCCATTTTACGGACAGTGCTCAAAGTCAACTTCCGGCTCTCAAGACGTACTGCGCCTCGAATTCTACCGGCGGCAGATACCCTGGTCTCGAATGCAATCGCTTCTTGTTGTAGACCTCCTCTATGAACTCTCTATGTTAGCCTCCGCTTCTTCAAAGGTCTTGTAATCCTTCACTCTAGAATATAAATTCATTAGAGGATCTGGGAACCTCGACCAATGCAGCGAAATTGCTGCTCACCGATGTACCTCTCTCGCTGCTTGTGCCATCGGGTTCGGGACTTCCGCGAACGTGAAATCCGAAGTACTCCCGAGCAGGCGCATAGTGGTCACCGCTTTCGAGTCCTGCATCACGGCGACCAGCGCCAACCTCCACGGCGCGAACTTGGCGGGGCGTCCGCGCACTTCGAATAACTGCGCGAAGTCCTCATCGTCGCGTATGGCTACGGAGGGCATCGAGTTGCCGATCCTGCTGTGAGTACCACTCCGATGTGCTAGAACGATCCAGAACAGACAATGGCCGATAGGAGAGACATGGCGAAGACCCACAAGGTAACCTTTCGGCGCAGGGGCGTAACCATAGAGTGCGCCGAGGACGAGTACATCCTCGAAAAAGCCGAGGACGCCGGGCTCAGGCTCCCCTACGACTGCCGCAGCGGCACCTGCACGACCTGTATCGTGAGGTGCCTCGAAGGTGAGATGGACCAGGACCTCGCTTTTGCACTGGACGACCTTGATCTGGAGCAAGGCTGGCGCCTCATCTGCATCGGCAGCCCGCTTTCGGACGTGGTGCTGGATAGATAGTAGCTAGTGCGTGTAGCTGTCCCCAGGGACAAACCTGCACTCCGCATTCTTGGGTAGCGCGTAGAGGGCGCGGTTGCGGGCGCAGCGGCTGGAAAGCACAGCCCATTCCGGTGGCGAGCCGCGCAGCTTCACCGTGGAGAATTCGCCGTCTCCGACGACCAGCAGTCGCTGGGAGGCACGCCCGGCCTCGTCGAGTCACTCCCAGAGCCAGCGAATTGAGTCGAGCACAGCCTCCTCCCACTGCTCCTTCGACTAGACGCCCTCGTGCAAAAAGTGGGTAGTATTAGGAAGGGCGATCAGGAAGGAGAATTGCTGTGGACGATCTTAACCCCATAGCCGCTAAAGGCGCACAAAAGATAGCAGAGGCTCAACGACGGTTCTACGAACCGCGTATAGAAAAACTGGTGCAGGTGGGCGCGAGCCGCGAACTCGCCGAGTACCTCGTTAGCCTCGAAATAAGGGTTGCCCAACTCGAGCAGGGACCGCCCACGAACCGGTAACGGCCCACTGGACGCGCCGACCGCGCGCCCTTCATCCGCGCCATCACCAGTTCCCGGTGCCCTTGCTGCAGGCGTTGGGGGTAGACTCATCGCGGTCGAAGAAGGTGTAGGTGGCTTTGATGGCGTAGGGGTCGGCGAAGAGCCGGGGGACGCTGTGGCCGGAGTTCTCGGCCATCGCCGATGCGATAGACTACGCTCGCCGGGTTCTTCTGACATCGTCCAGGGAAGCTCCGGCGAAGTGCGATTGTGCCCACGTTAGTAGGATACTGAGGATGAAGCGTATCAATCATCGGGCCGCTCCAACCCACCAGCGAAGATTTGGGTAACGACAAAGTAAATATCGCCAGGGTCAGAGACGAGTCCCGGACTAGCGCGACGCCGACGGTGGACGAGTACAGCCGCGACCTGACGCGGATGGCGAAAGAAGGGAAACTCGACCCCGTCATCGGGCGGTCCGAAGAAGTCCAGGCCCTCATCGAGATCCTCTGCAGGAGAACCAAGAACAACCCCGTGCTCATAGGGGATCCCGGCGTCGGCAAAACGGCCATCGTCGAGGGGCTTGCCCAGTGGATCCTTAATGACGAGGTCCCGGATACGCTCGCCGATAAGCGCGTCCTCGCGCTGGATCTGTCGGGAATGGTCGCGGGGACGCAGTATCGCGGGGAGTTCGAGGCGCGCCTCAAGAAGGTCATAGAGGAAATCCGGGAGAACCCGGATGACCAGATAATCTTCCTAGACGAGATGCATACCGTGGTTGGAGCCGGCGCGGTAGAGGGCTCGATGGATGCCTCCAACATGCTCAAGCCTGCCCTGGCATACGGTGAGCTGCGTCTCGTGGGCGCAACCACGGTAGACGAATACCGCAAGAACATAGAGAAGGACGCGGCGCTGGAACGCCGCTTGCAGCCGGTCCTCATAGGCGAGCCCTCCGTTGACGAGGCTATCGAGATCCTCCGCGGCCTCAAGGACCGCTACGAGGCGCACCACCGCGTCAACATCACCGAAGAGGCAATCGTCGCCGCCGCCGAGCTCTCTGATCGCTACGTTACCAGCCGCTTCCTCCCGGATAAGGCTATCGACCTGATGGACCTGGCGTCGGCGAGGGTGCGCCTGCGCGCGAAGACCAAACCCGGGGACGCGAAAGCTCTGGAAAAGGAGCTAAGGAGTCTTCAGAGGGAGAGGGATCACGGGGTCGCCGCCGGGGACTCCGGGAAGACGCAGCAACCCAAGGAGAAATTGGCCGTCCTGCCCGAGCCGTTCGAGGATTCCGGCGGCGATCGTCGCCCGAGGGTGGGGGAGGTGACGGCCGAGGACATCGCCGAGGTCGTCTCTCGGTCAACCGGCATCCCGGTGAGTCAGCTCACCGAGGAGGAACGTGAGCGCCTGCTGCGCTTGGAAGGCCAGCTTCACGAGCGCATCGTCGGTCAGGAAGAGGCCGTCGAGGCGGTGGCCGAAGCCATAAGACGCGCCCGCGCCGGGCTCTCCGATCCGAACAGGCCCATCGGCAGCTTCCTGTTCCTTGGTCCCACCGGCGTCGGCAAGACCGAGCTTGCGCGCACGCTCGCCGACGCCCTCTTCGGAGATGAGGCGGCGATGGTCAGGATAGACATGTCGGAGTTTCAAGAGAAGCACACGGTGTCGCGGCTCGTCGGCGCGCCTCCGGGATACGTCGGGTTCGAGGAGGCCGGGCAGTTGACGGAGGCCATGAGACGCCGACCGTATTCGGTGTTGCTGCTCGACGAGATTGAGAAAGCGCACCCGGACGTCTTCAACGTCCTGCTCCAGATTCTGGACGACGGACGGCTTACGGATGCCCAGGGGAGAACCGTGAACTTCAAGAACGCGGTGGTCATCATGACGAGCAACCTCGGGGCGGAACTCATCAAGGCGCACGCCTTGCGAGACGAGTTGTTCGAGGAGCTAAAGGAGGACATGAACCGGCTACTCCGGAGCACGCTGCGGCCGGAGTTCGTGAACCGCATAGACGAGGTGATCCTGTTCCGCTCCCTGGGCAAGGACCAGATAGCGGAGATAGCGTGCCTCCTCCTCGACCACACTTCGAGACGCCTGAAAGCTCAGGGGGTCGGGATCAAGTTCACCGACGCCGCCGTGGCACTGATCGCCGAAGAAGGCTTCGACGCCGAGTTCGGCGCCCGTCCCCTGCGGCGCACCATCCAGCGCCGGGTGGATAACGTGCTCTCGCGCATGGTCCTCGACGGTTCGCTCGAACGAGGCGATAAGCTGGTTGTCGGCACCAGGGAAGGCAAGCTTGGCTTCGAGATAATCCACGGAGCGACCGGCGAGGAGGGAAAGGAAGAGTAGAGTAGGGTGGCAGCTAACCCTCGTTTAGAAACGCCTCGAGCTCTTCATCCGTCAAAACCAACTCCCAACTCCGCGCCAGCGCCCCGTTCTCGAAAGCACCGAAGCCCTTCACCCGCATCAGCTCGGGATGGCTGGCGACGGGTTCGGCGTCCACGATGATGCCTTCGGTGAGGCGGCCGTACCTGGGGACGGCTTGTGTGAGGCGTAGTTTGAGGCGTATCTTCATGGCTCTTCTCCTGGCTATTGTGCATGCGGGCGGGATCCGTATTTGTCTGTTTGCTTACAGACTCGCGTTTTCCGCCCGCCTGGGAGCGGCACTCGAAAGGCCGGTAGAATAGTAGGCGAATTTAGTGAAGTAATAACAAACAGATCTTCGTTCTGGTGTTGCAAATTACAGACTGTTCGAGTCTTGACCCTCAGTATGCTTATGTGATACCTTGCAAAAGGTTGGGGAAGCAAGTGTTGGGGAAACTAGGGAAGGAGATCAAGCAGGCTAATTTGTTCAATTGATACCTTCCTATAGGTATGAGGCGAAGCATTGGGGAAAGCAAGGAAAGGAGGCAAGTCGATGGCGAGAGCCAGAGAGAAGCAGCTCTCCGAGGTGGTGAGTGAGCTTGGGCTTGACAAGCAAAACAGCGGGACGATAGGTCGCCTGCTCAACCACGGAGGTCTCGGGCAAGTCCAGGAGGGCTCCGACGGCCGTATGAAGATCCAGGTCCATATTCCCGAAGATGAGCTGACCTATTCGCCCTCGATCATCGTCATGCCCCATGCGGGCGAACTCGAGATCGAGTTCTTCAACGATGACACGAACACTCACTGCGCGATGGTGCCGAGCAATGGTGACTACCAATGGATATGGTTGCCGAACTTTTCGACAGGCAAGGTCA
>CADCVG010000063.1 GCA_902806075.1 uncultured Rubrobacteraceae bacterium | reverse complement strand
CGCCCCCGTCCCAAGCAGCCCGCCTCCGACCCACGCCGCCGCCCCCGTGTCCCGGAGGGCGAAGGCGAGAGAGAGGCTCGCCCCGAAGAGGAAGATGGAGCCCCAGGAGATCCCAAGCACCTCCTCCCAGTCGACGACTCGAAACGGCGAGACGGTCATGAGCGCCACCGCGAGGAAGGCCGGCACCGAAGGGTGCCAGCCGGTTACGGGCTCGAGGAACCACAATAGCGCCGTGAAGACCAGGATACCCGCGAGCCGTCTCTCGGGACCCGTCACGGGACCGAGCTCAGAGAGGCGGTCGGCAACGGCTTCGCGGCTCAGGTACTCCTCGTCGTGGACCGGGAAGAGCAGGACGAGACCACCCCAGAGCGCCGCGAACGCCAGGACCTCTACCGGCCACGTCAGGGCGAGCCAGCCGAGGTACGTGATGCGCTCCCCGCCCGAGCCGACGACGAGGTCCACCGCGAGCACGTTGACCACGGCCGCCGGCAGGACCGCGATACCGCCCAGAGTGGCCCCGAAGGCGAGGCCCAATAAGAGACGCTTCGCCCCGTTCGCCGACCCCCGGCGGACGAACGCCTCCGCTATAACCACCACGACCGGCAGCAGTGCCACGGCCCGCACCACGGTCGAGGGCACGAAGAAGGCCATAGCGGCGAGCGCCAGGAGCAGCCCCGCGAGGACGCCCGAGGAGCTAAGAGGCACGCGCAGGAGAAAACCGTAGGTGAGCCTGCGGGCGAGCGGCGTCTTCTCCAGGGCGGCGGCCATCATAAAGCCCGTCACGAGCAGCAGGGTCGCCGAGGAGCCGAAGCCGGAGGCCGCGCCATCCGGGGTGGCGGCACCCGTGGCGGCGAGCAGGAAGACTATGGGGATAGAGGTCGCCGCCAGCGGTACGGGCTCCAGCACCCACGCGACGAGCGTGCCCGCGGTGATCGCCAGCGCCCACCGCGCCGGGGAGCCGAGATCCTCCGGCAGAGACAGGAGCGCCGCCAGGAGCGCCGCGAAGGGCAGAAGCCCCCTTATAAGGACGCCCCATCCCGGACGCTTGCCAGCCCCGTTCATGTTTCCGCCAGGAGGGGGTGCGCCCTACCCGCCCGGAGTGCCGGCGAGACGGCCAATAACGGCCTCCGTCACCTCTTTAGTGGTGGCCGTGCCGCCGAGGTCGGGGGTCTTTGCGCCGCTGGCTATCGCTTCTTCGAGGGCGTCGAGGATTCGCTCGCCAGCGGTTGCGTGGCCAGCGTGTTCGAGGAGGAGGGAGGCGGCCCAGATCGCCCCGGCCGGGTTCGCGACGCCCTTGCCGGTGATGTCCGGGGCGGAGCCATGGATCGGCTCGAAGAGCGAGGGGAACTCTCCGGTCGGGTTGAGGTTGGCCGATGGAGCAATCCCGATGGCCCCACTTATAGCCGCCGTTATCTCCGAGAGCAGGTCCCCAAAGAGGTTCGACCCGACCACAACGTCGAAGTGTTCCGGGTTCAGGACTAGCCGGGCCGCCAGGGCGTCCGCGTGCATGAGCGAGGCCTCGACGCCAGGGTACTCCTCGCCGACCTCGCGGAAGATCTCGTCGAAGAAAGGCATCGTGATGCTGATCCCGTTTGACTTCGTCGCCCCGACTAGATGTCCACTCCTCTCCACCGCCAGCTCATATGCATAGTGCAGGATCCGCTCGACCCCGCGCCTCGTAAAGACACTCTCCTGCACGGCAAGCTCGTGCGGCGTCCCCCTGTAGAGCCGCCCTCCCGCGTCCGAGTACTCCCCCTCCGTATTCTCGCGGACGACCGTGATATCGAGGGCCGCCGGGTCGGCGATGCGCAGGGGGCTCTCGACGCCGCGCAGCAGCCGGGCGGGGCGGAGGTTCACGTACTGATCGAAGGAGCGCCGGATCGGGAGCAGCAGGCCCCAGAGGGAGACGTGGTCCGGGACCGTCGGCCAGCCCACGGCTCCGAGGTAGATCTCATCGAAACCCCGCAGCGTCTCGAGCGCGTCCTCCGGCATCATCACGCCGTGTTCGAGATAGTACTCCGAGCCCCACGGGAACTCCTCGAACTCCAGCTCTTGAGAGGAGTCAACCGACGCGGCGGCCTGCATGACCGCCACACCGGAGCGGACGACCTCTGGCCCGATGCCGTCGCCCGGTATCACGGCCACGCGGGTCACCGTACTGTCACCCGGGTCCCTGCCTCTCGCCATGCACGCCCTCCGTGTCCTCGTCCGGTCCCGGCGCGGCCCGTTTTGGATCGCGCGATGGGCGGAATATAGCACAGGGCTTCGCCCCTCCCGAGCGACGGAGGTTATACTGTTTTGCTAGACTTCCGGCCATACCGAGCGGGTCTCCCTTAGGCCCTCGGGATAACAAACGCCGGGTTTAAGTAACGGGTGAAAGGGCTTACATGGACGTAGCGGTACGCAAGATGACGCTGGAGAGGCTTGGACTGGTGCGCTTCGGGGCAGTACACGAGAACCTGCCCCCCGCGCGCCTCGTGGAGGCCGCCGTTCGGCGCAGGGAAGGTATGCTCGCCGGCAACGGCGCTCTGGTCGCCAAGACCGGTAAACGCACGGGCCGGTCGCCAAAGGACCGCTTCGTCATCGAGGACGACTTCACGCGCGACAAGGTGGACTGGGGCGCGGTCAACAAGCCCTTCTCCACCGAGGCCTTCGGGTCCATCCTCGACAAGGCGACCACCTACCTCGGCAACCTCGAAGAGTTCTACGTCGTGGACGCTTACGCTGGCGCGGATCCCCGGTATCGCCTCAACGTGCAGGTCGCCACCGAGTACGCCTGGCACGCCCTCTTCGCCCGCCAGCTCTTCCGGCGCCCGACGAAGGAGGAGCTACACAACTTCGAGCCCGAGTGGACCGTGCTCTCGGTGCCCGGCTTCCTCGCTGAGCCCGAGGAGGACGGCACCGACTCCGAAACCTTTGTGGGGGTGGATTTCTCGCGCAAGGTCGTGCTCATCGCCGGCTCCGGGTACGCGGGCGAGATCAAGAAGAGCATCTTCAGCGTCCTCAACTTCGTCCTGCCGACCGAACATGGCGTCTTCCCGATGCACTGCTCGGCGAACATAGGCGAGAGGGACGACGTCGCGCTCTTCTTCGGCCTCTCCGGGACCGGCAAGACCACCCTCTCGGCCGACCCCGAGCGCAGGCTCATCGGGGACGACGAGCACGGCTGGTCCGACGAGGGCGTCTTCAACTTCGAGGGGGGCTGCTACGCCAAGACCATAGACCTCTCGGAGGAGAAGGAGCGCCAGATCTACAACGCCATCCGCTTCGGGTGCGTGCTTGAGAACGTCACCCTGGAGCGCCAGAGTCGCCAGGTCGACTACGAGGATAGCTATATCACCGAGAATACCCGCGCCGCTTACCCCCTCGAGTACATAGAGAACTCCGTCCCCGATGGGAAGGGCGATCATCCAGAGGCCGTACTCTTCCTCACCGCCGACGCCTTCGGGGTACTGCCGCCCATAAGCGCGCTGACCCCCGAGCAGGCCGCCTACTACTTCCTCTCGGGCTACACGGCCAAGCTCGCCGGCACCGAGGCGGACATGGAGAGCGAGGTAGAAGCAACCTTCTCGACGTGCTTCGGGGCACCCTTCCTGCCGCTGCCGGCCACGACCTACTCGACGATGCTCTCCGAGAAGCTAAGGGAGCACGGCACCGGCTGCTACCTCATAAACACCGGCTGGTCGGGTGGTCCCTACGGCGTGGGAAGCCGCATAGACATAACGGACACGCGCAACATGGTCCGGGCTGTAATAAATGGCAAGCTCGACGGCGCCGAGACGCGGGAAGATCCCTTCTTCGGCCTGCACGTCCCTAAAGAGGTCCCCGGCGTCCCAACCGAGGTCCTCAACCCGCGCGAGACCTGGGACGACAAGAACGCCTACGATGAGCAGGCAAGGAAGCTCGCCGGCCTCTTCGCCGAGAACTTCAAGAAGTTCGAGGACGAGGTCGATGAGGAGGTCAAGAACGCAGGGCCGACGGCCTAGAATCCGGCTTCCCCCATCCGCGGGTGTGCTCGGGTGGCGGGAAAAACGATCCTCTTCACGGCTGAGTGGTTGACCGAACGTCCACTGCGCTCACCTGGGTGGTACTCGTGGTAGCCGGGGCCATCGGCTAAGAAGGGGCCATCGAGGCCGTCAACCGGGAGACTCTGGGGCTCCTCATCGGGACGATGCTACTCGTGGGCAATATCCCGTTCATGGCGACCATGATCCCGGTCATCGAGTTAGCGGCTACTACGCTGCCGCCCTGAAACCCACGTGGTGGTCGCTCTCTCCAGGAGCCTGCCACGGCAGCGCCACCCTGATCGATGTGTCGGCGGGTCTGGTGGTGGCTGGCATGGCAGAGAAGGTGAGGCGCTCTACCTCCTTCAGACGATTCCTCCTCCTAGTCGGACTGCCCATGGTCCTTATCGCCATCGCCATCTCGACCGGGTATGTGCTCCTCTTACTGGTCTGAGAGCTGTCGGCGGAGGGTCTAGTGGTCAGACGTAGTATCTGAACAGCACGTAAGGCGTCGCCACGAGGAGGGAGAGCAGGGTGACGGGGATGCCGTAGAGCATGAATTGGACGAAGGAGATCTTCCTCCCCGCCCGCTCGCTCATCCCGGCGACCACGACGTTGGCCGACGCCCCAATCAGGGTGAAGTTACCACCGAAGTCGGCCCCGATGGCGAGTGCCCACCACAGGGGGCGTACCTCTGCTTCAGAGAGTCCCTCCGCCCCCGCGAGCTCCTGTATCACGGGGATCATGGTCGCCGTGAACGGGATGTTGTCTACGATCCCGGAGGCGATAGCGCTACCCCACATTACCAGCATCGCGGTGACGGCCAACGAGTCGCTGGCCCCGGTGAGGACCTCGGCTATCCGGCCTACGAAGCCCGTTGCCTCGAGGCCGCCGACGAGCACGAAGAGCCCGACGAAGAAGAGCAGCGTCGGCCACTCGACCTCGCGCAGGACCTCCTCGACGTCGCTCTTCGCGTAGAGCATCAAGACGGCGGCCCCGGAGAGGGCTATGGTCGCCGCTTCGAGGTGCAGGGCGCCGTGCAAAAAGAACCCGAGGATGACGGCGCCGAGGACGATCGAGGACTTGCGTAGCAGGACCCGGTCACGGATGGCGCCACGTGCGTCCAGTTTCGCGATCGTCTCTTCGGCGTTCTCGCTGGCTCGTAGCTCCCCGCGGAACACGAAGTAGAAGAAGACGAGGATGATCGGCAGGGCGAGGATGACCACGGGGGCGAGGTTCAGGACAAAGTCGATAAAAGAGAGGTCCGCAGCACTCCCGATCAGGATATTCGGTGGGTCGCCGATCAGCGTGGCAGCCCCACCGATGTTCGATGCCATAACCTGCGCCAAAAGGAACGGTAGCGCCGAGACGTCCAGAGCATCAGCGATCAGGAACGTCACCGGCACCATCAGTATCACGGTGGTCACGTTGTCCAGGAAGGCGGAGAGAACGGCGGTTACGAGGCTGAGCAGGATCAGGATTCTGCCAGGACGCCCCTTACCCCACTGGCCACTCTTTATCGCCAGGTACTCGAAGATACCGGTCTTGTTCAGGATGGCTACTATGATCATCATCCCGGCGAGCAGACCGATGGTGTTCCAGTCTATGAACTCGCTCGCCGCTTCGAACTGCTCGACGACGCCGAACGAGATAATGACGGCCGCTCCGAGCAGGGCCGCGACCGTCCGGTTCAACAGTTCGGTGGCGATGCCCGCAAGCACCAGGGCGAATAGCGCTACGGCGAAGATCTCTTCCATCAGGGTCAGTATATAATCAGATGCCGAGCGACGTTCCTATGGCGTCCGGCAGCGAATCGCCTGGAGGTGTACGTGAGCAGCGAGAGACCATCCCGCCGGGAGACCGACCGGGACATAGAGCTCGAAGAGATCATGCACCCGGCCGTGACCGTGACTCCCGACGTCTCGGAGAGGGAGGTTATGAAGGTCCTGCTCGAGAACAACATCCCCGGCGTACCGGTGGTCGACGAAGAGGGGCTCCTGGTCGGTTTCGTGAGCGACGCGCACCTCCTTGCCTCCGCGTTGCCCGATTACCTGAAGATCATGGAGGACGTCTCTTTTGTCTCCGAGGCCGGGGACAGGTGGGTGGAATACTTCGCCGAATCTGCCGAGACTCCGGTGAGCGAGGTGATGACGACGGAGGTATCCAGGATAGAACTCGACAAGAGCGAGGTCGTCGCCGCCCACAAGATGGTCCACGATGGGGTCTCGAGCGTCGTCGTCACCGAGAACGGAAGGGTGGTCGGTATCGTGAACCGCCTCGACCTCTACGCCGCCATCGTGGGCCTGGAACGGGGTTAGGAGAGCAAGGGCCGCAGCCCCGGTCTCTTACCTAGTCCCCCCACGAAGACGGCGCAGCGTCTACTCGACGAAGACGGGTACGCGCTGGACGGCGTTGTTCTGGTACCCGCCGTAGTTCCAGGACTCCTCCGGGGCCAAAGGTTGCGTGTCCCCGGCCACGTCGGTGGCCCGAACGCACAGCTCGTACTCGCCCGGCTCCCACGCTTCCCACTCATAGTACCAACCGGCCCAGCCGTACCTCCCGACCTGCTCGCCGAGTGAAGCATCGTCCCAGGTGCGTCCGCCGTCGGCGCTGAACTCGACCTTCTCGATGGGGCTTCGCCCGGACCACGCCCGGCCCTGCACGGGCACGCTGCCTAGCTTCAAGTGCCGGATGCGGGAGAGGTAGTCCGGGATACCAGGAGGGACCATCAGGGCGTGCGGGGTCTTGCAGGTGATCGGGGTGCCGGGGTCCTCCTTAGAGGACTTGTAATGGTACTTGGCCGCCTGCTGGATGCCCTCGAACGGCTTGTCTAGAGCTGTGATCTGCTTTAGCCACTTCACCGACGCCATCCCGTACCAGTCGGGCACGATGAGCCTCAAGGGGGCGCCGTGCTGGGGAGGGAGCGGTTGACCGTTCATCCCATAGGCGAGGAGCATCTCCTCGCGTAGGGCCTCCTCTACGGAGAGGCTCCGCTCGTAGTCATGCTCGACGCCATCGTCAATGCCGCGGTCATGGCCGGTAAAGAGGATCTCAACCGCTTCGTCCAACAACCCGGCCTCTTCGAGGATGGGGCCAAGCGGCGTACCCGTCCACTCGGCGCACCCGACCGCCTCCTCCTGCCAGGGGGCGGAGATCGCGCGTGGGTTCAGGCCGGCGCGGCCGTTGCCGGAGCATTCCATCATCACCGGCACGGTGACCGCCGGACGCGCCTTTATCTCGTCGAGGGTGAGGCGCAGCGGGTTGCGGACGCTGCCCCCGATAGGTAGCTCGTAGGTGACCGGGTCGATAAAGGGGATGTCGAAGTGAATGAGGAGGTAGTGCATGCCGATGGGGGTTATTGGATAGCGTAGCCCTTCGAGGTGCATCCCGTGGTTCCTCAGGGCGAGACCTACCTCCTCGCGGGTGAACTCCTGGCTCGTCGTGATGTCTGACACCGGCCACGCATCCTTTCCCCCGCCGTTATCGTGGGCGGGCCGCCGTTCCTGGCGTAAAGCTCCCCATCTCACCACATAGCAACACGTACAGAGTGGTTGTGTTGGATCTCCCGGGTATTCTTCTGTATACGGGATTCTCTCGTTCCCGTGACGCCGAAGCAAGAGAGACGGGAGCAAACGCCAGCAGGCCGGTGTTGCATCCTGTTCACCCTCGTTCTCCGGGCAGAAATACAGGCGCGGCGGAAGACCACCTCCGCCGCGCCCACCTGCTCTTCCTTTTGCGGAGGAGCCTTACGTATTCTTCATGAGGCGCTGGGCTATCTCCTGCAGATCCTCCACGTTGAGGCCCGGAGACGAGACCACGCTCTCCTCCGGCGGATCGGCTGGCTCACCGCCCTCGGGCGGTCCATCCTCGACCTCGAGCGGTGTCCCGTCTATTGGGTGCTCACCGTGCCAAATCGCGGAGATGTCCTTGAAGTCGTCCGGGCTGAAGCGGTAGAGCTTGCCGTGCAACCCCTGGTCGGTGAACGGCTGGGCCTCCTTGAAGGCCGAGTCAGGGACCGCCGGGATCGGCAGCATCTTCTTCACGTCTACGCCGGTGAGCTCCTCGAGCGCCTTGGCGTACGCCAGCGCGTGCACCCCGCCGCGCACGAAGAGGTAGCCGAGCATCTGGCGAGCGCTGGGATGGTCGGTCATCTCGTAGACCCGGATCTTGGCCATCCGCGCCCCGTTCTCCAGGAAGAAGTTGTGCAAGAGGTCGAGCACCAAGTCGCCGGAGTTGAAAACGTACTCACCGTTCCAGCCCTGGCCGAGCGAGTTAGTGGCCATCGCCCCCAGGCCGGTGTTGATGAAGTGGTGCGCGTTGCCCTGGCCCTTGTATTGCTTCAACGGCGACTCGTGTATGTCGTCGCCGTCAGAAGCGCCGGTGAGCATGCCGTTTACCGTCGCCGCCACAAGCTCGACGTGCCCAAACTCCTCGGTGGCGATGTTGGCGATGAGGTCGTAGTAGGGCTTGACCTTTTTGCGCCCACGAAAATTGAACGACTGGAATGTGTAGTTCATAAACGTGGACATCTCGCCAAAACGCCCGCCCATAAGCTCCTGGACCTTCGCGGCGGCGTCCGGGTCTGGTTCGCCGTGCATCGGCATCTCTACCTGCAGCTTGTCTATCCGGATAATCATGCTTCCCCTTCCGTCCGCTTCCTACCAC
>CADCVG010000062.1 GCA_902806075.1 uncultured Rubrobacteraceae bacterium | reverse complement strand
CGGATGGTGTTTTGGCGGCGGCCGCCGTCGTAAGGGCCGCCGCTAAGCGTGGGAACCAGGTGCTGGTGATCGCGCCGGAGATCGAGGCCGTCGAGCGGCTGGTCGGCGCTTTCGAGAGGCTGTTGCCAGCCGGACTCACGGTCGCGCCATACCACAGCACTCTAGGCCGACGACGGTGCGCGGTCTATGAGGCGACACGCCGGGGGGAGGTGGACGTGCTGGTGGGGACCCGCGCGGCGGTGCTCGTTCCGGTAGAGCGGCTTGGCGTCGTCTGCGTGGTGGACGAGCCGAACGAGGCTCATCGGGGCTCCTCCGGCTACGAGGGCGTCCCGGTCCATGTCCGAGAACCGGCGATGACGCGGGGGTGGATCGAGGACACCGCCGTCTTCTTTTTGTCACCCACGCCCTCCCTGCGACTCTATGCCCCGGAGAGCGGTGCGCGGCGGCTGTCACCTGTCGAGCCTGCCCGGTGGCCGTCGGTCGGCCTCGTAGACATGCGGGGTACGGGGGCCTCTTTGAGTCCGGCCCTCCTGGATGCGTGCCGTCGCACGGTCAACGCCGGGGGGCGCGTTGGAGTCGTAGTGAACCGGCTCGGACATGCCTTGGCCCTCTCGTGCAACAGGTGCGGCTCCGTGCGGTGCTGCCCCAAGTGCGGCCTCCCTCTCGCTCTCCATGCTGCAGGCTCCCTCTTCTGTGGACGCTGCGGACACGGGGAGAGCGCCCCGAAAGAGTGTCCGGACTGCGGCTCGGACAGGCTCGGCAGTACCGGCTACGGTGTCGAGCGGGTACGATCGGAGCTTGTAGGCTCTTTGGGTGGCGAGGTCGGGCTCCTGACGGCGGACGTTCGGGAGGGGGAGGGGGCGCCGGTCGTGGTGGGAACGGCCCACTGCGTGCTGGACGAGGAGTGGGACCTGGTCGCGGTCCCCGACGCGGACTCCCTCCTCTTCGGTGGCGCGGGCTCTATGGAGAAGGGTTTCAGGCTTTTGTACAGGTCGGCGTTGGCGAGTAGGGAGCGCCTGGTCGTGCAGACTCGCTCGCCGGAGCATCACGCCCTGGTGACGGCGCTTCGGGGAGACTACGAGTCATTCGCCGCCGAGGAGCTCCCGAAGCGTCGGAGCCTGGGATACCCGCCACACGCCCACCTGGCGGAGATCGTCTTCGAGGGGGCCGGGGAGACGGTGCGGCTTGCGGTAGAATCGGGGTTGAAGCCGTTTCTCCGGGATGGAGTAGAGATGCTCGACCCCGTCCCGTTTCCAGGGAAAGGGGGACGCCCCGTCTGGCGGGTGCTCCTGAAGAGCCGTAAGCGCGGCGCCCTGGCGGAGGCCGCGGCGCTCGTGGCGAAGGAGACGGCCGAGGGCTGCGGCCGGAGTGGCGGGCTCAAGGTGTGGATAAATATGGACCCCGAGGAGGCATGAGTTGGAGCACGATGTCAGAACGTTTGGAGACCCGGTGTTGACGTCGCGGGCGACGCCCGTAAAAGACTTCGACGAGTCGCTCGAACGATTGGCCGAGGATATGGTAAGGATCATGCGCGAGCATGACGGCGTGGGCCTGGCAGCTAACCAGATAGGTCGCCTCAAGCGCATCTTCGTCGCCGCCTACGAGGACGAGGAGTACGCGATCGTCAACCCCGTGATAGAGACGCGCTCCGAGACTACCGAGAAGGACATCGAGGGCTGCCTCTCCATCCCGGGAACCCGGGTCGAGATCGAGCGCCCGTTGGCGGTTACGGTCACCGGCCAGGACCCTTCGGGCGCGCCCGTGCGCGTCGAGGCCGAGAGTCTCCTCGCACGCATCTTCCAGCATGAGATAGACCACCTTGATGGTATCTTGATCCTGGACCGCACCGACCGCGAATCGCGTAAAGAGGCCATGCGCGAGATCCGCGAGCGCATGCTGGCCCGCAAGTAGCTCCTCCGGGAACTCCCTTGAAGATAGCCTTCGCCGGAACCCCGGCCTTCGCCGCCACCATCCTGCGCGGACTCATCGACTCTGAGCACGAGATCGGGTTGGTGATCTCCCAACCCGACCGCCGCCGCGGACGCGGGCGTAAGCTCGCCAGGACCCCCGTAGCCGCGCTCGCACTGGACGCGGACCTCCCCCTCCGCCAGCCCGCCCGCATCGGGGAGGTTGCCGGAGAGATCTCCACCCACGACGCCCTGGTAGTCGCGGCATACGGTCAGATCCTGCGCCCCGATACCCTCTACGCTGCAAGACTAGGTGCCTGGAATGTACACGCCTCCCTCCTCCCCGCCTACCGTGGCGCTGCCCCGATAGAGCGCGCCATAATGAACGGAGAGACCGAGACAGGGGTCTCGATAATGCGCATGGACGAAGGTCTCGATACCGGTCCCGTCGCCCTCCAACGCCGTATCCCCATCCCCCCCGATATGACCGGCGGCGTACTCACGCAAGCCCTCGCGGATCTCGGGTCTAACGCTATAGTAGAAGTTCTGACTAGGCTGGAAACGAAATCTGTAACCCTGAGGGATCAGAATAGTTTTTATGCTACTTACGCTGCTAAACTAGAGGATGAGGAAAGAGTGATAAGGTGGGCTGAGGAGGTGGGAAAGGTGCACGATCTGGTCCGCGCCCTTACACCACATATAGGCGCCCGCACTTTCCACTCCGACTTCCCCGGCCCCATAAAAGTGCTCCGCTCAAAGGTCTTTGAGAAACCTCGAAATTCTCGGCAAGATATATTTCCGGGTACGATTTTACCTGCAAACAAGCGTATTTTAGTAGCATGTGGAGGAGGTGTTCTAGAGGTTGTGGAGCTTCAGGTGCCTGGTGGCAGGCTCCTCTCGGCGTCTGATTTCCTGCGAGGGAGACGTCTGGAAGGTGTTTTTTACACCTGAGGAGACACTACCTGTAGTAGAGACGTTCCCGGGTTCCGCAGGATGTAGGGATTAGCGCAAGGTGTTGGGAACAATGTTAGAATTCTACGCATGGGCACCGAGGAGAACACTGGAAGGAGAGCGCGATAACCGAGCGCGAGACAACTCCTCGCATACCTCAACCGCAAGTCGAGGTACAGGAAAGTATCCTCGACGAAGTTGTCAGGTTAGTAATTGTGGGGGCTGGTGGTTACGGGCGTCTCGCGCTGGATGTCCTGATAGCTGGCGGATTTGAGGCGTGGGTCATCGGGTTCTACGACGATGCTCACGCTGTACTTCCGGGAAACATTCGGGGGGTTCCGATCCTTGGGGACATTGGTATGTTGAAGAGCATGCTCTCGGTCGAGTCGGTATATGTGGTTGTGGCTATCACTGACAATGCCGTGCGGTTGCAGATCGCCAACTCCATAAGGGCTCTCGGGGCGCAGTTCTTTACGGCGGTTCATCCGGCGGCGTACATGTCATTGGAGGCCGACGTTGGGGATGGGGCGGTGCTGGCGGCGGGCGCGGTGGTACATCCCGACGCGGCGATAGGGAGCCATTGTTATATAGGACCGCGGGCGGTCGTTGACCGTGACGCCGTGGTCGGCGCGGGGGCGTGGGTCTCGGCCGGGGCGGTCGTGGGGCCGGGGGCCAGGGTCGGGGCGCGGGCGGTCTTGGGGCCGAACTCGAGCGTGGGGCGCAGGGCGGTCGTTGGGGAGGGCGTGAATGTGGAGGCTCTCTCTTCTGTAGAGGAGGGGCGGCGGTGATCCTCGTGGTGGCCGGACTGTTCGGCCTCGTAATAGGGAGCTTTCTAAACGTCGTGATACACCGTGTTCCGCTGCGGCAGTCGATAGTCTGGCCCTCGTCGAGGTGCCCGAACTGCGGGGAGCGTATCAAGTCGTTCGACAACCTCCCGGTGCTCTCTTACCTGGTACTGCGGGGGAAGTGCCGGGACTGCAAGGTGCGTATCTCGCCACGTTATCCTCTGGTCGAGACGCTGACCGGTCTACTCTTCGTGCTCGCGGCTTATGAGTTTGGGCTCTCTCTAGCGTTCGTGTCGGCGCTCGTTCTGATCTGCGTGCTCGTGGCGCTCGCCGGGACGGACCTCGAGCATCGGTTGTTGCCGAACAGGATCGTCGTGCCCGCGGCGGTGGCCGGGTTCGGCTTGTCTGTCGCCAGTGATCCGGGGGCGTGGTGGGTTTATCTGGTCTCGGTTCTGGGTGTCGCGGGGGGGCTCTTCGCGCTCGCGCTGGCCTATCCGGGTGGGATGGGGATGGGGGACGTAAAGATGGGGGGGATGCTCGGCGCTTTCCTGGGGCCGTATGCGGCGCTCGCCGTCTTCTTCGGGGCGCTCGTTGGGGTGCTCGTCGGTGGAGTGCTGATGGTCGTGGGGAAAATGCAGCGCGGGAGCGCGCTGCCGTTCGGGGTGTTTCTATCCGTGGCAGGCGTGGTCACGTTATTCGTGGGGCAGGATATCTGGAACTTCTACCTCCGTAGGATCGGGGGGGTGTAAGGTTTGCTCGGGAGATTCAAGTCTCCTTCGGTGGGCCTCGACATAGACAGCGGCGCGATAAAAGCAGTACAGGTCTCGCAGGTAGGCGGGAGCTACGCGTTGCAGCACGTCGGTTACCGGAGGCTACCTGTGGGCGCGGTGGCCGAGGGTGAGGTCGCCGACCACGACCTGCTCGCCTACGAACTCAAGGAGTTCTGGGCCTCGCATTCCTTCAAGGGCAAGTCTGTGTACCTGGGGGTGGCGAACCAGAAGGTCGTAGTGAGGCTCCTGGAGTTCCCGCGTATGAGCCAGGATGACCTCAAGGGCGCGATCGGCTACGAGGCTCAGGACCACATACCCATGCCCATGGAAGAGGCCGTCCTGGACTACATCGTGCTGGGACCCGCGGACGAAGGGTCCGACCTCGACCGCATCCTCCTCGTCGCTGCGCGGAGAGACATGATCTCGCGCTACTCCTCGGTGGTGCGGACCGCGGGTTTGAGGGCGCAGGGTATAGACGTAAAGGCGCTCTCGCTCATACGATCGACGTTGCCCAATACCCTCTTCGACGACGAGGGCGCGATCCTCCTCGTCGACGTGGGCAACGAGATCACCAACCTCGTCGTGGCGCAGGGCGGCAACCCGGCGCTGACCCGGTTCATACCCGGCGGCTCGGGCTATCTGGCCCAGTCTATGGTCGAGGCCGCCGGGCTATCCGAGGAAGAGGCCGAGAGGCAACTAACCAACCCGAATATAAGGATCGGGCCCGAGTCCGGGGAGGAGCCCGCGGGGATCAACCTCTCGAAGGAGAACGATGACTTCGACCCTGCGCTGATGTACGACATCCGGCGGGGGCTCGAGGATGCGGTCCAGGCCCTCGCGGAGGACGTGCAGCAGTCCGTGGAGTACCATTACTCGCAGCCCGGTTCCAGGGATGTCACGCAGGTCTTCGTCTCGGGCGAGGGTGCTCTGGTGAACGGCTTCGATGCGTACCTCGGGGACCTCCTCGGGATAGCGACCCGCCGTGGGTCGCCGCTGCAGAAGCTCTCCGGCAACAGGTCCAACGTTCCGGATGAGCAGCTCGAGATGATGGAGCCGGTCCTGGCGGTGGCCCTGGGCCTCGCCCTGGAAGAAGCATGAGGAGGGTCAACCTCCTCCCGCCGGAAGACCGGCGCCGGAGAGCCGCCGCTGCGACGACGACGAGGACCGGCATTATCGGTCTGCTCCTTATCCTGGGCGCTCTGTTGGTGATGGTCATGATCGGGTTGTACCTCTTCTACTTCATCCGCATAGGCAACGAAGAAGAGCAGATCGCGCAGCTAGACCAGGACACCGCCCGCCATCAGGCGCGCCTGGAAGAGCTTGCCCCGTATGAAGATTTGCAGGCACGCCTGAACGCCAAGAAGCCCATCGCCGACGGCATCTTCCGGACGCGCTTCCCGTGGGATGAGTTCTTGCGCGGCCTCGCGTTCGTGATACCGGAGACGACCGCGCTCGATACCCTCGTCGCCCAGGCAACCCCCATAAACATTACGGCGCCGAACGGGGGCGTGCCCGAGGTGCAGAACCTCGAGCCGCCGGGCGCCGTCACCTTTACCGGACTCGCCCTACCTGACTACCGGAACATCTCCGACTTCATAGTGAGGATGAACAGCCTGCGCTTCTTGTCGAATACCACGCTAACCACGGCGGAGTTGGACCGGGAGCAGTTCAGCTCCGACGCCATCACCTTCGAGGCCGCCGCGGGACTCGTTACGAGGGTGGGCGAGTTCGGCGATGAGGTGCTGCTTACCGGCGCCGAGGAGGGAAGCGAAGAAGAGGAAGTAGAAGGAGATGCGGATGAGCAGGCGGAGCTAGCAGATCCGCAGGGCGAGAAGGCGAGCCGGTCTAAGGTGGCTCGTTGATGGTCCGCAACGACCGGAACATCCTGATACTGGGCGTCCTGATCCTGATCGTGCTCGGTGTCGCCTACTACTTCCTGCTCTTCAGCCCCTTGAGACAGGATTACCTCGCCAGGTTCAACGAACGGACCCAGAAAGAGGCCCAGAAAGCCCAGCTCGAGCAATCTGTTGCCCAGCTCGAGCAAATCCGGCGCGACGCCCCGAACGTTGAGCGCCAGATCCTCGAGCTCTCCAAGCGCATCCCCGAGCAGGCCGAGATTCCAACCCTTGTCGTACAGATCGAGCAGGTCGCCCGGGAGGCGCAGGTCACCCAGCTGCGTATAGAGCCTGGACAACCGGAAGCCCCACCCGGAGGTGGTGACTTTTCTCGCATACCGATTACAATGTCTTTCGAAGGGACCTACGAGGAGATGCAGGACTTCTTGCTGTTTGTCAGGAACCTGGCGCGGCTGGTAACGGTGAACGAGGTGAGCTACGCGGAGGCCGAACCGGCGGGGGGGGAGGGTACTGTGAACAGAGACGTCGAGGACCTTTTGACGGTAGAGATCCAGGCCGAGGCGTATGTACAGCCCGCTGCGGGCGGAACCACCGCTGGAGGGGGTACTACAGCCCCTGCAGGCGGCGCGACGTCTCCGCCGGAAGGTGGCGCATCTAAGGGCGGAGAGGCGCCTGCGGGGGGGGCGCCGAAGTGATCCGGCGTTTGCAGCTTCTCGGGTCCGAGAGCCGGGCCGCAGATCGCGTGGTGGCGGCGGGCGGACGCGTATGGGATGGTCTCCTGCGCGACAACAAGGTTATACCGTCGGTCCTGGCGATCCTGGCTCTCCTCATCTTCGCGTGGATCATCGCCGGCGCCCTTATAGGTAACCCAGGCCAGGAGGAGGGGGGGGGTGAGGAGGTCGCTAGCCAGGCATCCCAGGCTCGGGCGTCTCAGGACTCCAATAACGGGAACTCCGAGACGCCCGCCCCCGGCGTCGAGAACCGCGATACCGAGTCCTACTCCGCCTTCGAAAAAAAGGATCCCTTCCGACAAGTCATCCCGAAGGCCGACGAAGATGGCGGTAACGGGGACGGCGATGGTGACGGGAACAACGGCGACGCTAACGGTGGCACGGACGGCGGCGGCGGGGGTAATGAAGACCGGGATGACGGAGGCGGCGCCTCGGACGGTGATGATGCTGGACGGGGTGGCGGCGCAGGTCAGGGCGGTGACGCTGGAGAGGGCGGTGACACCGGTGACAGAGACGGCGGCAGCGACGGTGTCGACCGCGGTCGACCCGAAGGAGATCAGCCTGGAGGCGGTGCTGGTCAGGGCGGCGGCCAGGGTATTGGAACCGGTCAAAATGGTGACGCCGATCAGGGTGGCGGCGGGGGTCTCTTCGATAGTGGCGGAGACCTGACCGTGCCATAGGAGTTCAGTTAAGGGGCTTAAAGGCAAGCAGGATACGGGGTTCTGGAAGTTAGTCGGGGGACAGGAATAGAGGAACGCCACCCAGCGATAGCGACTCCCCTACCGCGATACGAGGAGCCGTTGTCCCTGTTCCACTGCGACGGTCCCCATCGGGATCAGGACCCTCTCCCCAGGTCCGAAGAGGCCCACCCTTACCCTGATGTATTTCGGCTCGCAATCCCCGTCCACGAACAGCTCCTCGACGCATCTGATCTTCTCTACGAGCGGTTACTATTCGGTGCGCCTCCGGCCCTCACTGTGCTCCTCTCGACAATCTACACCTCGTCTCGATAGGAGAACATGGAGTTGAGGAAATCCACGTAGGCCTGCACTGACTCCTGAGCGAGGACCCGATCGGCCTCTTGCCTTCGCCGGTCCTGCTCGGGCAGATCCTGCTCGGCCAGGACGCGGCTAACCTCTTGCCTGCTCGGCTAATCTCTGCGAGCCGACCCGGTCGCTCTCCGCCTGGGCCTCAAGGTTGCCGATCACTCTCTCGACGAAGCTTCGAGTAAGCCGCGCCAGCCGATCCTGGGCCTCAGCCGGACGACCCGAGCCGGTCCTGTTCATCAGCATAATGGCCTCGGCGAACTTCTGGGCCGCCTCGTCCACCATCTTCGCCTGCTGGTCGTCCATCTCTAACTCCTCTCTCGTCCTCTTAGCACTCTGCCCGTCTAGCGGGGGAGCCGGCCGCGCAGCTTCCTCACCCAATCACCGGGAGCCTGATACGAGCGCCGGAGCCAACCCTCGATCTTGCCAAAAGCGGGGCCTTCCTTTGTCTTTTGCAACAGCTCTCGGGCTCCTCGCAGCTTGCGCATCCCGTCGCCCTTCTGTGACCTCTTCGTCTCCTGCTTCGCCGACGACCTCTGGGAGCTCTGTTTCCTTTTAGGCTTACGGTGCTTGAGAAAGGGAGAGAGCTTGTTGTTGGCCTCTTCGAGCCGCTCGACGAGCCTCTTTGTCTTCTGTTTCGCTGACCGTATCCGGGGCCTCCACCTCTTCCGCGGCTTGAGGAAAGCGATGATCTCCTTGTTGACCTCTTTGGCCTGCTCGATGAAGACCAGGTGACCAGCTCCGTCGAGGATGCGCAGTTTGGTGTTCGGGATGGATTCGGCGAGGGCGACGGCGTTGGGGAGGGGCACATAGCGGTCTTCGGCGCCGTGGACCACCAGCGTCGGCGAGGAGATCTTCGCCACGTTGCGGGAAGCGTCGAACTGAGCACCGGCCATCATCTGTTGAGAGTACTCGGACAAGGACGGTGAATCGGCGAGGCGCCAGTGTAGGATCCGGTCGAACTCATCGGGGTTCCCTGTACGATAAGCGTCGGAGGTCGCCGTCTCGAGCCCCCGGCGCATTGCGTCCTCAGGTCTCAAGGAGCCCCATCCGAGCATCCTCCCGAGCGCCTCGAAGGACATGGGTTTGCGGCCAACGCCGCCGTAGCTCGTGCAGACCAGTACCAACCGGTCTACCAGGTCGGACCGGTCTAGTGCCAATTTCTGGGCCACGAAGCCGCCTAAAGAGGTGCCCAGGACGTGGGTTTTCTCTATCCCGAGGTGGTCGAGGAGTGCCACCACTTCTGCTGAGAGGTCGGTTACGCCGTGGGCAAGGCCGTGCTGGCCCCGGATATCGAAGGTGATGATACGGAAGTGGCGCGAGAGCGCGGGAACCTGCTTGAACCAGCCCCAGCGCCCGAAACCGAGCCCGTTGATCAAGACCAGGGGTGGACCGTCGCCGTAGACATCGTAGTCTATGCTGGTGTCGTGGGTCATCATCACGGGCATGGCGATACCTCGACTTTCTTTGGTCCCCACAAAGACCGGGTTCGGTCTACCGACAGGCTAGAGTAGCGAGCGCAAGTGGCGATCTTCTTCGTCCTCACGGATGTTAGCCTGAGGGGATCCCTTCCACCCATCCTTATCCAGAACCTCGTCAGGTATTCTACTGGCAAGAACACGAACTAGTAGACGGTAGCCAGCACGGCCCCACGCAGAACATCATGACCGAAACAAACTGCTACATCTCTCCGGTCAGAACAGCGCAGGCGCTCTCTCAAGCTCCACCGCTTCCTTCGCACGGTCGGGGCCCGACCCTATCTCGTTATAGCTTTCACACGCCTCGCCTGGCGGGTTCTCCTCTCGCTTCAGCGCCTCGGCCATGTCCCTGACCATGAACGCGGCGACCCGCATCTCGTTGGCCCGCACAGAGACCGTAGCGCCTCGCGCCCGTCGATCCTCATCCTCTATAGCGGTGGCCACGGCCTCTAGGCGCCCGGCTGCCCGCTCGGCGAACTTATCGTGTCGCATACTTCCCTTTATCTCCTCTCCGGGTAGACCTCTTACATCTGCTTCTCTGCCCGCCTCATTTCCCCTCTCGGGTCCAACTGTTTGAGGAAACCCGGTGCCCCTCAAGGGTGGGAAAGGGAAAGGAGGAGTAGGGCACCAGGTTGAATCTATATTCCTAACGCATATAGTTGTGCTTTTCAAGCCAGGGTCTGATTAGCGGAACGAAAATGGGCCATAGTATGCAGGCTTGATCATGCACTCCGGTGTGAGAGGGCTTGTGCTGGAAGTATGAGCTCGGAGGCTTGCTGGGCCTTCAGCCGGCTAGAGAGATCATACAAATTCGCTTCTTGTGATCCTGAGAGGAGCATGCGTAGAAATCTATAGCACGAAGACGCTGAGCAAAGCGACGAAGGCGGGCGGTGAGAGAAGGGTGATATTTTGCGCGAAAGAACTGTACGTTAGCCCAAGCGTGGAATTAGCACCTCGTATTCTCGATTCTTGTGTGCTTGGTGGTCCAGGGGAGATCGAGAACCTGTATGGGTGTCGGAGAGGCCAGGCGATAGTTCGCGGATAGGTAAATTCTTTATGAAGTTGGGGCAACGCCGTGACTCGATAAGGATGACCAGGTGAGGCAGGTGGTTTATATTAGCTAGGATTGCCCGGAAGGGCGGTTCGTGATCTTGTGATCTAGCGAGAAAGGACGTACCCAAACGGTGAGGTTCGGTTTTTCTACAGCGGGTGAGTCGCATGGGCCCGGCGAGGTTACCCTGGTACACGGGGTTCCGGCGGGCCTGGGGCTCGTTGCCGGGGATGTCAACGAGGACCTCGCCCGGAGGCAGAGGGGCTACGGGCGGGGCGGGCGCCAGAAGATAGAGAAGGATGAGATCGAGTTCCTCGGCGGCGTGCGCCACGGGTACACTTTAGGCTCCCCGATCGCGATGCTCGTCCGGAACAGGGACTACGCTAACTGGGAGGCCCGGATGACCCCGGACCCGCCCGAGGAGCCCCCCAAGAAGGTCACGTTGCCCCGCCCCGGCCACGCGGATCTCGCCGGGATGCAGAAGTACGCCTTTGACGACTTGAGGAATGTCCTGGAACGTTCCAGTGCCCGCGAGACGACCGCCAGGGTCGCCGCCGGTGGTATTGCCAGGAAGCTGCTCAAGGAGTTTGGCATCACCATCCACAGCGCGGTGTACCGGATCGGGGAGGCCGCCATCGAGAAGGAGCAGGCGGCCCTCCTGGCGTCGAAGGCCGACGAGTCGGATGTGCGCTGTCCAGATCCCGAAGCCACCGAGAAGATGAAGGCGGAGATCGACGCCGCCCGCTACGCCCGGGACGCCCTGGGCGGGGAGTTCGTGGTGGTGGCCGAAGGGTGTCCGCCGGGGTTGGGTTCTTACGTGGACTGGCGCGACAAGCTCGACGCGAAGCTGGCGCATGCGGTTATGTCCATCAACGCCATAAAGGGCGTGGAGGTCGGCATGGGCTTCGGTGTCGCGAGCAGGCGATCGAGCGAGGTTCAAGACGAGATCCTCCTGGAGAACGGCGAGTTGGTCCGCTCCAGCAACCGTCTCGGCGGTCTCGAAGGCGGCATGACCAACGGCGAGCCTGTCGTCGTTGCCGCGGCGATGAAGCCGATCTCCACGATAGCCCAGGCTCTGCGTACCGTGGACCTCTCGACCTACGAGCCCGCGCGCGCTTTCCGGGAGCGGGCCGACTCCTGCGCCGTGCCTGCCGCCGGTGTGGTCGGCGAGTCGATGGTCGCAGTCGTGCTAGCCGAGGCCTTCCTCGAGAAGTTCGGCGGCGACAACATGACTGACATACAGGCCTCCCATGACTCCTACCGGGCTCGCCTCGCCGTGCGGGAGAGGCGCCCGGAGACGAGCCTCTAGCCTCTTGGAGGGCCCGTTGGCTATCGTCGGGTACATGGGCAGCGGCAAGAGCACCGTGGGGCGCATCGTGGCCCGGGAGTTAGACTGGGAGCTTGTCGACCTGGATCAGGCGGTCGCTGACACGGCGGGACTCTCGATCCTCGAGATCTTCGAGGCTTCCGGCGAGCCCCATTTCCGGAACCTCGAACGCCAGGAGCTCTTGCGCGCCCTCGACGGTCCTCCGAACGCGGTGATCTCCTGCGGCGGCGGCGTGGTTATAGACCCCCGCAACCGTGCCCAACTCATGCAGGTTCCGACCGTGTTCCTGTGGGAGGACGCGGACACCCTCTACCGGAGGACTCGTGGCCCCGGCCGTCCCCTCCGAGGCACGAGCTACGAAGACTTCGCTCGCCGCTACGCCGAGCGCCTCCCGTACTACCTGGAGGTCGCCTCGCTACAGATAGAGACCAATAACCGCCCGTCTTACCGGATCGCCGACGAGATCCTCGATTGGCTCCGCGCCGCCTGATGAGCAGCGTAACCGTCGACGCGACAACCCCGTACGAGGTCCGGGTAGAGCCCGCCCTGGACCTCGCGGGGACCGTCTCCGCCACGCTATCTCCCGGGACCGCCGTCATTCTCACCGACTCCGACGTAGGTCCTCTCCACGCCCCCTCCGCAGAAGAGGCGCTGAGGTCCGCTGGATGGGTTGTGCTCAACACCGTGACGGTCCCGACGGGCGAGGCTTCGAAGAGCCTCTCCGTCTACGAGGAGGTAGTCCGTAGTCTCGCCCGGGCCGGGCTGCCGCGTAGCGGGACGCTCTTCGCGCTCGGGGGAGGGGTGGTCGGCGACCTGGGCGGCTTCGTGGCGAGCAGCTACATGCGGGGGATAGACTTCGTACAGTTGCCCACCTCCCTGCTGGCAATGGTGGACAGCTCTGTTGGAGGGAAGGTCGGTCTAGACCTCCCCGAGGGCAAGAATCTTATCGGCGCGTTTCTCCAACCCCGCCTCGTCGCGGCGAATCTCGACTGGCTCGAAACCCTCCCGCCACGCGAGGTCTCCCAGGGCCTAGCCGAGGTTGTGAAGATGGGTCTCCTCGCTGGCGGCAAGTTCTTCGAGGATCTTTCGCGACTCGAAGCCGCGCGTTCCGGCGAGGTGGAGACTCTGCAAGCCCTGATCCTGCACTCCGTCCGCTACAAGGCCGCCATAGTCGCCGAGGACGAGCGCGAGGCCGGCCTCCGCGCCGTCCTGAACTACGGCCACACCATTGGACACGGCCTCGAAGCCGCCGCCGGATATGATCTCCCCCATGGCGAGGCCGTCGCCGCCGGCATGCTATCCGCCGCCCGCCTCGGCAGCGAGAGGTTCGGTACAGATCTACTCCCAACCCACGAAGACCTCCTCCGCTCCGCCGGCCTGCCGCTCGAAGTCCCCACCGTAGACGTCGAAACGGTCCTCGCCGCGATGGGCCGCGACAAGAAACGACGCAACTCCGACCGGCCCGGAGAGTACCGTTTCGTCCTCCTGAGAGACGTCGGTCGTCCCGAGCGGGACGTGCCCGTGGGTATCGCCGAGGCTCGACATGCGATAGGAGCCGTACTTGCCAACTGAAGTCTTCATCCTCAACGGCGTAAACCTCGGAACCCTCGGCCAACGACGCCCCGAAGTCTACGGTTCCTTAACCCTGAGCGACATAGAGAGAATGCTCGAAGGGAAATTTCCGGCGGTGGAGTTCGAGTTCAGGCAGACGGACTACGAGGGAGAGATGGTCGGTTTTATAAGAGAAGCGGCGGAATCTGGTGGATTGGCCCTCAATCCCGGCGCCTGGACACACTACTCCTACGCCCTCCACGATGCCCTGGAGGCCGTCCTAGTGCCTAAGGTAGAGGTTCATCTATCGAACGTCCACGCGAGGGAGAGTTGGCGGCGACATTCGGTCGTGTCTCCGGCTGTGGACGCAGTCGTCGCCGGGATGGGCGCTTCGGGATATGTAACCGCAGTCCAGTACATACTCTCCCGTTCGGAAGACCGTCGATGAGCGGAGAGGAGGGCTTTGGGGAGCGACGTTGCGAGGCTGTCAGGGTACACGGGCAGGCGCGGCGTCTATCGGTGCGACCTACTGTTACCACCGGAGCCGGGTGGCGCCCCCGTCTCCACTCTTTGCGGAGTATCAGTAGAGGTATCAGTAGAGGTATCAGTAGAGCGTTGAATATGTATAATACCAATAGAAGGTCTGGCACGCTTCCGAGGGTAAAGTTCCGAGGGTAAAGGAGAGGGTGAGTGGCGAGATCGGGACGGGGCAGTTGAGGTACAAGTCTCCCGAGCTTCATGCCCGTGCCGGCGTTGGCGGCTCTTGGTTGGAGGCTTATGTGCAATAATATCGCGGCGTTTTTAGAGTAAGAAGGTACTTTCAGGGAGTAGTGGCGGTATGATCTCTACAAGCCAGTTCAGGAACGGCGCGGCTATCCGGACGGACGGCAAGCGCTTCACCATAATTTACTTTCAGCACGTCAAGCCGGGCAAGGGCGGGGCGTTTGTCAGGACGCGCCTGAGAAACATAGATACGGGGGCAGTGATCGAGAAGACCTTCCGGGCGGGGGAGAAGCTCGAGAGCGTGCGGACCGAGTCGCGACCGATGACGTTTCTCTACAAGGACGGGGACCTCTACAACTTCATGGATTCGGGGAACTACGAGCAGACCGCCGTCCCGGCCGAGGTTCTGGGCGAGGCTGCGGGGTTTATCGTACCCAACGGCGAGATGAAGGTGCTCTCGGCAGATGGGGAGGTCGTGAGCGTCGAGCCCCCGGCGCACGTCGACCTTGAGGTAGCGGAGACCGACCCGGGCCTCAAGGGAGATACGGCGACTGGCGGTACGAAGCCCGCGACGCTTGAGACCGGGCTCGTGGTCCAGGTACCGCTCTTCGTGAACGTCGGCGATAGGGTGAGGGTGGACACCCGCACCAAAGAGTACCTGACGAGGGTTTAGGACTTTTGAGCCGGCGCACGGCACGCAAGAACGCCTTTCTAGCGCTCTACCAGAGCGATGTGATCGAACGTCCCGTGGCGGAGATTCTGGGGCGCTGGCGGGAGTGTCGCGGCGAGATCGACACATACGCCGAAAGGCTCGCGCACGGTGTCGAGGGCGAGAAAGAGGCGCTGGACACCGTACTTGGCGAGGTCGCGGTCGGCTGGCCCGTACACAGGATGAGCGCCATCGACCGGACCATCCTCCGCCTTGCGCTCTACGAGATGCTCCACGTCGAGGACGTGCCGGCCGAGGTCGCCACGGGCGAGGCGATGGAGCTCGCCAAGGGCTTCTCCGGCGACGAGGCGCCCCAGTTCGTCGGCGGCGTCCTGCGGGGGGCGAGAGAGGCAGGTCTCGGGGGTGCGGAGGAGGGCTCTGGAGAGGGCCCGGACCAGCGGGCCAGGTATGGATAAAAGGCTCGGAAGAGCGGGGAACTTCTCGCGGGGCGCTTCGCGGAGTGGCGCGCGCTGGGAGGATCACCGGATGCGGTTCGAGGCGTACCTTGAAGGGCTGACATTCTCGGAGGAGTCGCGTTTGCGGGGGCTCGTCGAGGCGATGCGTTACTCGATGCTTGGTGGGGGGAAGAGGGTCAGGCCGACGTTGTGCATGGAGGTCGCGGGGGTCTTCGGGGTCGAACCGGGGATCGTGCTGCCTTCGGCGGCGGCGATAGAGCTTATACATACGTATTCCCTGATCCACGACGATCTGCCGGCGATGGACGATGATGATTTCCGGCGGGGCAGGCCGACGACCCACAGGAAGTACGGCGAGGCGATGGCGATACTCGCCGGTGACGCCTTCTTCGGGGAGGCGTTGACCCTCATCACCGTACATCAGGAGGGGTCCACCGAGCAGGTCCTGGAGGTAGTGCGCGAGCTTGCGGGCTCGACCGGGGTGAATGGTATGGTTGGGGGGCAGGTTATCGACATGGACCAGACAGGAGTAGGGGACGAGGCCGACCCAGAGACGCTTCGTATGATCCACACTTACAAGACGGGCGCCCTTATAAAGAGCAGCGCGAGGATAGGCGCGGTTCTGGCGGGCGCGGGCGCGGCGGAGCAGGCTGCAGTCTCGGAGTACGCGATGGAGCTTGGCTTGTGCTTCCAGATCGTTGACGACCTCCTAAACGCTACCTCGACCCGTGAAGCTCTGGGCAAGAGCGCTGGGAGCGACGCTGAGCAGGGCAAGGCCACGTTCGTTGGAGTCTACGGCCTGGACGGCGCGAAGAGGGAGGCCGACGAGGCTGCCGGTAAGGCCATCCAGGCTCTCGAAACGCTCGACGGCGACACCTCCGGCCTGCAAGAGCTGGTGCTCTTCGTCCGGCACCGGGGCCATTAGCGTCCCCGCCGGAGCCGCGAAGGGGACGGGCGGGGCTCGCGAGACGCCTCGAAGCGCTCTGCCGCGGCTAGACGCCCTGCTCGTCGAGAAGGGGCTCGCGGAGAGCCGGGCTCGGGCGCAGGCCCTCGTACTTGCCGGCGTCGTGCGGGTCGCCGGCGAGGTGGTCACGAAGGCCGGCCACCGCGTCTCCCCGGACGCTGGGATAACGGTAGACTCCCCGCGTGGCAGCTCCTTCGTCTCCCGCGCGGGTGAGAAGCTCGCCCACGCCCTCGACGCCTTCGGGATGGAGGTGGAAGGACGCGACTGCCTGGACGCGGGGGCTTCGACGGGCGGCTTTACGGACGTACTTCTGCGGCGGGGGGCGCGGCGGGTGATAGCGGTAGACGTCGGATACGGCCAGCTCGACTGGCGCCTGCGAAACGACTCGCGGGTCGTAGTCATGGAGCGGACGAACGTAAGGTACTTGTCGGGGGAGGATCTACCTTTCGGGCCGGACCTGCTCGTCGCTGACCTCTCGTTCATCTCGCTCTTGGTCGCGCTCCGGAACCTGCTCTCGACGACGCCCTCGGTAGGCGAGGCGGTGGTGCTCGTCAAGCCGCAGTTCGAGGCCGGGCCGGAGCACGTCGGGCGCGGGGGGCTCGTGCGCGACCCGGCGGTGCGCGCGGCGGTGGTCCGGGGGGCGGCAGAGGCGTTCGAGGCTGTAGGCTTCGGGGCGGTGGAGGTGGCGCGCTCGCCAGTGGCCGGGAGGCGCGCGGGGAACGTGGAGTACACCCTGCATCTCCTGCGGGGGGCCGAGACGGCGCTCGACGAGGAGCGGATACTCACGGTGGTGGGGGGCGGGTCTTCTTGAGCGGGATGAGGAAGATACGGCGGGTCGGGATCGTGGCGAACCCAAAGGTAGACGACGGGTACTCCGAGCGGCTGGTCGGGGTCCTCAAGGAGCGGGGGGTCGAGGTCGAGCGGTTCACGGAGCCGACCGGGGAGAGCCAGGGTGACGGGAGTCTCGACCTCGTCTTCGTGCTTGGCGGGGACGGAACGATGCTCCGGGCGTCGCGGATGTACCCGGGGCAGGTGTTGCTCGGGGTCAACCTCGGAACGGTCGGCTTCATGAGCGGGATGCGCCCCGAGGAGCTCGAGACAGGGGTGGAGAAGGTGCTCGGCGGGGGCCTGCACGTGCAGGAGTACCGGATGCTGGAGGTGCACATCGAGGGCGACGGGGAGGTCCACACAGCCATCAACGACGCCGTGCTCCTCAGGGAGAGGCCTCACCAGATCACACACGTCGATGTCGCCGTAAACGGCGAAGACCTCGTCTCATACCAGTGTGACGGTCTGATCTGTGCCACGCCTCTAGGCTCGACGGCCTACGCGCTCTCGGCCGGGGGACCCCTGATCTCTGGGGACGTGCCCTGCTTCGTCCTCGTCCCAATCGCTCCGCACTCCCTCATAAGCCGCCCGCTGGTTCTGGGCGAGGACCAGGTCGTCGAGCTGCGGATCGTGGAGAGGGGCGCACTCCTCTCGCTGGACGGCGGCGAGCCGGAGGAGATCCCCGCCGGCGAGAGGCTCACCGTTGGCCTCTCCAGGAAGAGCGTTAAAATAGGGAGGACCGACGAGTGGTCCTGGTGGCGCGCCGTTCGGAGGACTTTTTTGTAGTGCTCACGGAGATATCCGTCCAAAACGTGGCCCTGATCGAGGCGGCGACCCTCGAGCTTGCACCTGGCCTGAACGCCATTACCGGCGAGACGGGCGCGGGCAAGACCCTGCTCGCCACCGCCCTCCAGATGCTCCTGGGCGGACGCGCCCGCACCGAAGCGGTCCGCTCGGGCTCGAAGAAGGCGACCATCGAGGGAACCTTCGTCCTGCCAGAGGGGGTGGGCGAGAAGATGCTCCACGACACTTTAGGCGACCTCGCCGAGGAGGTGGACGCCGGGGAGGAGATCTTTCTGCGCAGGACCCTCACCGAAGAGGGCCGCTCACGCTGCTACGTCGGTGGCGTCACCGTCCCCGTAAAGGCTCTCGCGGCGTTGGGCGAGCGCCTTGTCTCCTATCACGGCCAGAGGGAGCAGGCCCGCCTCGTGGACCCGGCCGAACAGCTCGGCATCCTCGACGACTTTCTGGACGAGGAGTCGCCGCGGGCAAAGGACGCTCTGGGCGAGCTTTGGAGCCAGGTTGAGAGGGACCGGCGGGAGCTTGCGGAGCTGAGGTCCTCGTCGGAGGCGCGCGTAAGGGAGGTAGAGTTCCTGCGCTACCAGGTCGCGGAGCTAGAAGAGGCGGGCTACAGCGCCGCCGAGTACGAAGACCTAGCGCGCGAGCGGGATCGCCTGAGGAACGTCACTGACCTCCTCGCGGCGGCGGCGGCCGCCGGATCTGCGCTCTCCGGCGAGGAGGGGAGTGCCGCGGACGACGTCGCGCGGGCGGAGTCAGAGCTCGACCGGGCGGCCGGCTACGATGAGGGTCTCGGGGACCTGTTGAACCGCCTGCGGGGGCTCTCGGCTGAGTTGCAGGACGTCGCCTACGAGCTCCGTTCCTACCTCGACGAGCTGGAGGCAGACCCAAACCGCCTGGAGGTCGTCGAGGACCGGATACAGGCCCTCCGGGCGCTGGAGCGCAAGTACGGCCCGGACGTGGAAGCGTATCTCGCGGAGGCCCGGGCACGCCTCTCCCGCCTGGAGAACTTCGAGGAGGAGACTGCGGGGCTCGAAAGCCGCATCCGGGAGGGCGAGGCGGAGCTCGAAAGGCTCGGGGAGACCCTCTCGGCGGGCCGCGGGCGGGCGGCGGAGAAGCTCTCGGGGAAGGTGCAGGAGAACCTTGGGGATTTGAACCTCGGGAGGACAACTTTCCGGGCGGAGTTGATCGAGGGGACCCTCGGGCCGAACGGGAAGGAGCGGGTGGAGTTCGTGATCCACTCGAACCCCGGCGAGCCGGAGCTACCGGTAAGGAAATTCGCTTCGGGTGGTGAGCTAAGCAGGATCATGCTCGCCATACGCCTCGCTCAAGGTAGGGTCGAGCCGGGTGCGACCTACGTCTTCGACGAGGTGGACGCGGGGATCGGCGGCGAGACGGCGACGGCGGTCGGCGCGAAGCTGAGGGAGCTCGGCGGGCGCAATCAGGTGTTGACGATAACGCACCTCCCCCAGATCGCCTCCGAAGCCTCCTCTCACGTCGTCGTCGCCAAAGCCCCCACTGACGACGGACGCACCCTCACCAGCATCCGCAGGGTAGAAGGCGAAGAACGCCGCCGCGAGCTGGCCCGCATGCTCTCCGGCCGCGTAGACGAAGCCTCTCTCGCCCACGCCCGCGAGCTACTGGTCGGTGGTAACTGAGTCGCCATCTCATTCTGAGAATTTCGGACGCTGGTTGCTCTCGTCAATAGGGGTGTGACCTGCGCATCGCTTGGGCGCCAGGGGGCGAGGGTGCCGTTGCACTGTTTGAATTCAGCATCAAGAGGCGTATCATGCCCAATGATGCCGGTAGTATGAGCGGGCCAGAGAAGGTAGGTTTTTTGCGCGGATTCGAGTCTTTGGGGCGTGGTTGATTTGGCGGAGACGGTAACGGACACCAAGTACGTCTTCGTAACCGGAGGCGTGGTCTCCTCTATTGGTAAGGGGACTAGCGCCGCGGCGTTGGGTATGTTGCTCAAGAGCCGAGGCTACAGGGTCGTCCTGCAGAAGTTCGACCCGTACATAAACGTGGACCCTGGGACCATGAACCCTTATCAGCACGGCGAGGTCTTCGTGACTGAGGATGGGGCGGAGACGGACCTGGATCTCGGCCACTACGAGCGCTTCCTCGACGAGAACCTGGGACGATTATCGAACGTTACCACTGGTAGTGTTTACTGGGAGGTCATCCAGCGTGAGCGGCGGGGAGATTATCTCGGGGCGACCGTGCAGGTCATACCGCACATTACCAACGAGATCAAGAACAGGATCGGTCGGCTCGGGCGCGAGCGGGACATCGTCATCACGGAAATCGGTGGTACGGTCGGTGACATCGAGAGCCTGCCGTTCCTGGAGGCCATAAGGCAGTTCCGCAACGACGTGGGGCGCAAGAACGTGCTCTACGTCCACGTCTCCTACGTACCGTATATCGAGGCGGCGGGGGAGCTCAAGAGCAAGCCAACCCAGCACTCGGTGCAGACGCTGCGCCAGATCGGCATCTCGCCCGACATCATCATCTGCCGGGCGGATAGGCCCATAGACGAGGACGTGCGGCGCAAGATCTCGCTGTTCTCGGACACGGATCTCGACTCGGTGATCCCTGCCGAGAACGCCCCTACCCTATACGCGATCCCACTGACCCTCCATGAGGAGCGCCTTGACGAGCTGGTCCTTGAGAAGCTGAACCTGCCCGCCCCGCCCCCCGAGCTCACCGAGTGGCGAACACTCGTAGACCGGATGCTCTCGGCCGAAGAGTCGGTGAATGTCGCCATCGTCGGCAAGTACGTGAAGCTCCAGGACTCGTACCTCTCGATCGTCGAGGCTCTCGGACACGCAGGCGGGGAGCACGGCGTGAAGGTCGAGATCGACTGGGTCGACGCCGAGGATTTGACGGACCGTGAGGCAACCGCGGAGCGCCTCGCCGAGGTGGACGGGGTTCTGGTCCTGCCCGGCTTCGGCGATCGCGGGACGGAGGGCAAGATAGAGGCGGCCCGGTACGCGAGGGAGAGCGGTACGCCCTACCTCGGGCTGTGCCTGGGGATGCAGATAGCCGTGATCGAGTACGCCCGCAACGTGGCGGGCTTCGAGAAGGCAAGCTCCGCGGAGTTCGACCCCGAGAGCCCCCATAAAGTCATAGACATCATGCCGGACCAGGTAGGAGTCGAGATGGGCGGGACGATGCGTCTCGGCCGCTACCCGTGCAAGCTACAGCCGGGCACTCTGGCCGACGAGGTCTACGGCGGAGAGGCGGGTGGCGGCCTCGTACACGAGCGCCACCGCCACCGTTACGAGGTCAACAACAGCTACCGGGACGCCCTGTCCGCTGCCGGCATGGTCTTCTCCGGCACCTCGCCGGAAGGTAGGCTCGTCGAGATCGCCGAGGTCGAAGACCACCCGTTCTTTATCGGGAGTCAGTTCCACCCGGAGTTCAAGAGTCGGCCCTTGAGACCCCATCCCCTCTTCAAGGGCTTCGTCGAGGCTTGTCGGGACGGCCGGAAAGTGAACGGTGAGGCGGACCGGGAGGCCGGCCAGCAGGTCCCGTCGCCGGCCGGGGAGCAGACCGTCCGCTGAGAGGCGCGGCGCCGGAGACGTACCCCGGTCACGGTGAAGCATCGAGAGAGCGTCCCGTCCTCGCACGGCTCCCCGGGGAGCCGTCAGGTAGGATCTCCACAGCCAACGCAGGGGCGATCTCGTTCGAGGCAACGCTCGCTTACCGTCTGGGCGAAGAGATACCGGACGGACCGATCATCGAAACACTACGCCTCCCCGGTGCGAAGCTCTGCAACCTCCACAGCTCCGACGACCCCTCGGGGACATGTCGGCTCTCCTGCGAGATACGCGCCCTGCGCGCCGGCCACCTTGCCGCCGCTCTGGACGTTCTCTTGCGCCGCGTGACCGAGCACGCCGCTCTAACCGAAGCCGTTCTGGAGACCCGCGCCGTCCGTCTCGCGGCCCCCACGACGCCCCCCGCCGTCCTCGTGGAGAGGCTTGCGCGGCATCTGTGGGAGGCCGGCCTCCGCGTGAGCTTCGGTCCCTCCTGGGCTCCCGTTCCGGCCGGTACCGGCGTCTCTGTCGGGACCCGGGACCTCAATGCGGCGCTTGAAGGCTCTCTCCGCGGCCATCCCGCGTGGTGCCCGCCAGCCACGCCACGCGCGGGTGGATAGGAGGCTCTCTTCAAGGTAACCTTTCTGGGTATGAGACAATATCTCTTGGGCAACCTTATCTTCCTCAGCGTGGGGCTCGATGAGTGTACAGAGGCGGCCGCGTGAGGATCGGGGTCGTGCGCGAGCTTACACCCGGTGAGAGCCGGGTCGCCCTCACGCCGCACGCGGTGCACGAGCTTACCCGCGCCGGACACAGGGTCTTCGTCGAAGCCGGCGCAGGGGCGGAGTCGGCGCTTTCGGACGGGGAGTATGAGGGGGCGGGGGCGAGGCTCGTCGGGGACCCCGAGACCGTGTGGCGCGACTCCGAGATCATCGCAAAGGTCTACGGTCCCGTGCCCGGCGAGTACGGGTACCTGAGGGAGGGTCTCGTACTGATGGCCTTCCTCTCCCTGAGCGTGAACCGCCGCCTTCTGGGGGCGCTGCTCGAGTCCCGGTGCGCGGCGTTGTCGGTCGAGACCATCCGGGACGGACAGGGTTCTCTCCCAATCCTCAAGCCGATGAGCGAGATCGCCGGCAGCCTCGTCCCCCAGGTCGGCGCTCACTACCTCCAGCGCCCCGACGGGGGACGTGGCATCCTCCTGGGAGGTGCCGTTGGGGTCCGGCCGGGCCGCGTTGTAGTTCTCGGGGCGGGCATCGTGGGTGCCCGCGCGGCGCGCGTTGCAAGCGGGTTAGGGGCTGAGGTCATCGTCGTCGACCGGGACCTCGACCGCCTGAGAAGTGTCGAGGAGATGCGCTTCGGCGGGGTGACGACCCTCGCGGCGAGCAGGATGGCTATCCGGGAGGTCGTCCCCCACGCCGACCTGCTGATAGGCGCGATCCTGGTCGTGGGCTCCAAGACCCCGCACCTCGTGGACCGTGAGACGGTCGAGGAGATGAAGGCGGGTAGCGTCGTCGTGGACGTGGACGTGGACCAGGGTGGCTCGGTCGAGACCTCCCGCCCCACCACCCTCGACCATCCCACCTTCGTCGAGGCGGACGTGATCCACTACTGTGTGAAGAACGTCCCCGCCGCCGTCCCCGTGACCGCCACCCGGGCCCTCTCCAACGCCCTCCTGCCCTACGTTCAGAAGATAGCGGGCCGCGGCCTCGTGGACGCCCTCAACTCCGACGCCGGCCTGAGACGCGGGGCCGTCGTGATCGAGGGGCGAACGGTGGACGTCTCTTTAGCCCGCGAGCACGCAGTTGACTACCATCCCCTCCACTCCGTCCTCCCGCTTCACGAGGAGGCTCGATGAACACGGAGAAGGGGGAGCCCAAAGGGCGCACGCTCGCGTCGTTCACCATTGAGCTCGACGTGTACTCCGGCCCGTACGAGGGGCTGCTCGCCCTTATCCTCAAGGACGAGTTGGAGATCTTCGAGGTCCCCCTGCGCGAGCTCGTCTCCCTCTACCGGAACGCGAACCCTCCCGCCCCGCCCGGCGAGGCCCCCGGCGCCCTCGAACGCGACACCGACTTCGTCGACTCCGCTACCTCCCTGATCCTCTTAAAGGGCCGCGCCCTCGCCCCGTACTCCGCCGAGGCAGAAGGGGAAGACGCCGAAGAAGGCCCCTCCCCCGAAGACCTCGAAGAGCGTCTCGTCACTTACCTCAAGATAAAACGCGGGGCCGAGGCCCTGCGGGAGCGGATCTCCGGAAACGCCGCTTACTACCCTTCCGTCCACGCCCTGCATCCACGCCCAGGACGACTCCGCATCAGCCCTAACCGGCTCGCCACGGCGGCCCGACGGGCGTTCCTGCGTACGGCCGAGCCCGGGGTCGGGCACCTCGGGACCGTGACCGTCACCGTCGGAGAGCTGGTCGCCCTTATCCGCTCCGCCCTGGTCCGCGGACCCGTCTCCTTTGAGGACCTCGTCCGCGACATGGACCGGCTCCGCTCCGCCGTTGCTTTCGCCGCCGCCCTCTCTCTGGCCGCGCAAGGCCGCCTGACCCTTACCCAACCCGAACCCTTTGGCCCCCTGACCCTGGAGCCCCCGAAGTGAGCGTACGGAGAGATAACCTCGAACAAGGCACGCCGGATGCCGCCGCCCTGATCGAGGCCGTACTGCTGGTGAGCCCCCGTCCGGTAACCCTCCCGGCTCTCCTCTCAGCAACCGCCCTCCCCGAGTCCGAAGCCCGCGCGGCGCTGGAAGCTCTTGGAGCACGCTACTCTTCAGAATCGTCCGGGATCGTGCTCCGCGAGGTAGCCGGCGGATACCAGCTGGCGACGAACCCGTCTTGCGAAGCCGCGGTCGAGCGGTTCCGCGAGGAGGCCCGCCCGGCCCCGCTTTCGGGCGCGGCCCACGAGGTCCTCTCATGCGTCCTCTACCTGGGCCCGCTGACACGCGCGGGCGTTAACGCCGCCCGGGGCGTGAACTCGGATGCCGTCGTCCGCAACCTCCTCGACCGGAACCTCCTGATCGAGGCGGGACGCGACCAGACGAAACCCGGTGCGCCCGCCCTCCTGGACGTCACCGAGGACTTCCTCCTCGCCGCCGGCGCCCGGAGTCGCGACGACTTCCCCGCCCTCGCGGAGATCGTGGACGAGGCGGAGATCTCACGCGTCCGCGAGCGTGTAAGCGGCGCCGCCGAACGCCCCGTAGAAGCCCCCCACGGGGGAGACGGGTAAGCGGATGCGCCTCCAGGCTTTCCTCGCCCGGAGCGGGGCCGCCCCCTCACGCCGTAAGGCGGAGGCCCTGATCTCCGCCGGAAGGGTACAACTGAACGGCCGCACCGCTACTCTGGGTGAGAGCGCCTCTCCCGCCGACCGCATCCTCCTCGACGGCGAGCCCGTCGAGCTCCCCACGACACAAGCCTACCTAGCCCTGAACAAGCCCGCAGGCTATCTGACGACCCTTAACGACGAGCGGGGCCGCAAGACGGTCGCCGAGCTCATGCCCCATGACATCCCCGGCCTCGTCCCGATAGGCCGCCTCGACGCCGCGACCACCGGTCTCCTCCTCTTCACCAACGACGGACCACTCGCCCACCACATCGCCCACCCCTCCTCCGAGATAGAGAAGGAGTACGAGCTGACATTCAGAAACCCCGCCCCCGAAGAACACCTCGCCGCCCTCGCCGCCGGCCCCCATCTCGAAGATGGCAAGATGCTCCCCCCGAAGCTGACCAACCTCCGCCGTAGCTCCGCCCAAACCACCCTGAACTTAACTATCCACGAAGGCCGTAACCGCATAATACGTCGAGCCTGCGAGGCTGCCGGACTCGACCTGAAGGAGTTGAAGCGCGTCCGCGTTGGTCCGGTTGAGATCGGCTCCCTACCCGAGGGCCACTATCGTCCTATTACCCCCGGCGAGCTGGCGGGGCTGCGATGAGCGGCGCCTCGATGAGGCCCGTCACTGGCGTGCCGGGTGTTGACTTCTCCGTCGAAGACGTGCGCGGAGACTTCCCCGATGAGTTGGAGATAACTCCGCTCGAACGCCCCGTGGACGCGACCGTCCGGGTACCCGGCTCCAAGAGCGTCACCAACCGCGCCCTCCTGGTCGCTGCCCTCGCCGACGGCCCCTCCACCATACACAACCCCCTCATGAGCGACGACTCCTACTGGCTCATGGACGCCCTAGTCCGCCTCGGATTCTCCGTAAGAGCCGACCACGCGGGCGGCATCACCATACGAGGACAAAAGGGCATAATACCTGAGAGGGATGTGGATCTATTTGTGGGGAACGCGGGGACGGTGGCCAGGTTCCTGCCGCCGGCGCTCGCTCTGGGTGAGGGGCCGTACCGGGTTGACGGTGTGCCCCGGATGCGGGAGCGGCCCGTCGAGGATTTGGTGGAGGCGATGCGCCGGCTCGGCGCCGGGGTCGGGTACGCGGGGGAGGAGGGCAGGTTCCCCCTGATCCTGGGCGGCGGAGGGCTACGGGGCGGGGCCGCGAAGGTCAGAGGAAGCAAGAGCAGCCAGTTCCTGAGCGGGCTACTCATGGCCGCATCCTATGCCGCCGAGGAGGTGGTCCTGGAGGTCGAGGGTGATCTCGTCTCCAGGCCATATGTCGGCATTACGCTGGAGGTCATGCGCGAGTTCGGGGTCGAGGTGGGGGAGGACTACGGGCGGTTCGTCGTCTCGCCCGGCTCCTACAAGGCCCGTGATTATGCCATCGAGCCGGACGCCTCGGGGGCCTCGTACTTCATGGCGGCGGCTGCCGTCACGGGGGGGCGGGTGGAGATACCGGACCTCGGCGCGGGCTCCATGCAGGGGGACATGAGGTTCACGGAGGTGCTGGAGGAGATGGGCTGCGACGTATTGATGCACGCGGACTCTGTCGCAGTGCGCGGGCCGGAGCGGTTGCGGGGGGTAGAGGTGGACATGAACCCCTTCTCGGATACCATGATGACGCTGGCTGCCATAGCCCCCTTCGCCACAGGCCCAACGACCATAAAGAACGTCGAGCATACCCGCCACCAGGAGACTGACCGTATAAGCGCCGTGGTGACCGAGCTAACGCGTCTCGGGATACGGGTGGAGGAGTGGCGCGACGGTCTACGGATAGAGCCTGGCCCCGTTCATCCGGCTCTCGTAAGGACCTACGGAGATCACCGCATGGCGATGGCCTTCGCGGTAACCGGGCTCGCGACGCCGGGGATACGAATACAGGATCCCGGCTGCGTCACCAAGACCTTCCCCGACTACTTCAAGAGGCTAGGCACCCTGCGATAAAGCGCGCGGGCTTTCGGCTATACTCAGCAGACCAATGGGAGGACTCATCGTAGCCATAGACGGCCCTGCCGGGAGCGGTAAGAGCTCGGTTGCCCGGAACGTAGCCGAACGTCTGGGACTGGTCAACCTCAACACGGGCGCCACCTACCGGGCCGTCGCCCTCGTAGCGCTCCGCGAGGAGATCGACCTCGACGACGGCGCCGTCCTCGCCGCTGTAGGCGAGCGCATTGACCTCGCGGAGGTCGGCGTCTCCTACGAGGGCGAGCCTATCCCCGAGGCTGCCCTGCGTGCCCCCGAGGTGGCCGCCGCCGCGTCCAGGGTGAGCGCCCATCCGCGGCTCAGAGAGGTCCTCGTCGAGAGGCAGCGGCTGGCGGCGGAGAAGGCCCCCGGTGGGGCGGTGGTCGAGGGGCGAGATATTGGGACCGTGGTCCTACCCGGGGCGGACCTGAAGGTATTCCTCTCGGCTTCGTCCGAGGAGCGAGCCCGCCGCCGCGCCTCTCAGACCGGACGCGAGGGTGAGTTGGACCGCATCCGCAAAGCCATCGACACGCGCGACAGGCGTGACTCCGAGCGCGAGGCATCGCCCCTCATGCCCGCCCCAGGTGCCGTCGTCCTCGACACCACTGATCTCTCCCTCGAAGAGGTCGTCTCGCGCGTCGTAGACCTCGCCCGCGAGCGCGGAACTACCGGCGACGATGTCCCGGGGAACGCCTAGAACGTATGGAGGCCGGGAGGCTAGAGAAGGGTGTCTCACGCGGCTTGTCGCCCCGGTACCGCCTCTTCAGGCGCGCCATGGTCCTGCTCGGCTGGATCCTGTTCGGCTTCACCGTTCACGGCGCGGAGAAGGTGCCCAAAGAAGGCCCCCTTGTAGTCGCGTCCAACCACCGCCGGTACGCCGACCCAGTCCTCGTCTCGATGGCCGTCCCTCGTAGAATTCAATGGATGGCGAAAAAGGAGCTGTTTATCTCCCCTTTTGACAGGCTATTCTTCTTCATAGGCGCCTTCCCCGTGGACCGCCAGAGAGGCGCCCGCGCCGCGCTTAAGACCTCCCTGGACCTCCTGGCCGCCAACTGGGCTTTAGGCATCTTCCCCGAAGGCACCCGCCGCAAAGGCTATGACCCCCAAGAGGCGCCCAAGAGCGGGATCGCTATGATCTCCGCCCGCTCAAACGCCCCGATACTCCCCGTCTTCGTCGACAAAGTCCCAAACCCCCTCCAACGCCTCAAAAACAATAAACTCCACGTCTACATAGGCAATCCGATATACCCACATAATACAGACAACGGAGGTAACGATAGTAGGAGGGGACGTCGTAGGGAGGTTGCGGGGATGATCTTGCGTGAGATCTACGCTTTGGGCGAGGGGCGTAACGGGGGAGGGAGACCGTGAGCCGGTTGCCGGTGGTGGCGATAGTTGGGGCGCCGAACGTTGGGAAGAGCACGTTCGTGAATCGGGTCCTCGGGCGGCGGCAGGCTGTCGTCGCCGACGAGCCCGGGACGACGCGCGACCGCTCGTACAACCGGGCCGAGTGGGCCGGGCGGGAGTTCCTGCTCGTGGATACGGGCGGTATGGAGCCGCTCGCGCGCGGAGGACTAGAGGCGCTCGTGACGTTGCAGGCGCGCGTCGCGGTCGAGGAAGCGGACGCCATTATCCACATGGCCGACGCGCGGCTCGGGGTTACCGAGGCAGACGCGGCGATAGCGCGTGAGATCAGGAAAGCGAGCGCGAGGGTGGTGCTAGCCGCCAACAAGCTTGATAACCCTGCCGACGATACGTCTCGCTACCCGTTCTACTCGTTAGGTGAGGGGGAACCCTACGCTATCAGCGCGAACCACGGCATAGGGACGGGAGACCTCCTCGACGCCGTAGTCTCCCTGCTGCCGGAGACCGGCCCGGAGGAGCAGAGCTCTGGTCCCCCGGGCGTCGCCGTCATTGGTAGGCCGAACGTCGGGAAGAGCACGCTCCTCAACCGCCTGTTGGGTTCGGATCGGGCCGTAGTCTCCGAGGTCGCGGGGACCACCACTGACGCCGTGGCCCACGAGATAGAGGTGCCCGGGATTGGGGAGCGGTTCCTCCTTCTGGACACAGCCGGGGTCAGCCGGAGCGCGCGCAGGGCGGAAGGTGTGCCGTACTACTCGACGCTAAAGACCGAGAGGGCCATCCGCCGCTCGGACGTCTCGCTGTTGCTCGTGGATGCGGTCGAGGGGCTCGTCGCCGAGGACTTGAGGCTCGCGAGTAGGGTCGAGGAGGCGGGGAGGGCGTGTGGGGTCGTGATCAACAAGAGAGACCTGGTACCGCCGGAGCGTCTGCAAGAGATAGAAGGCTCCCTCTTCGCCAGGATGACGGACCTCAAGCCCCCGGCCATCGCTATCTCCGCCCTGACCGGGGCGGGTACGGAGAACGTGATGCCGCTCGCTGCTCGCCTGCACGAGGCGTACAACTTGAGGCTCTCTACGCACGAGGTTGCGGAGCTGATAAACGAGCTTACCGACCGCAACCCGCCGCCCGGCAACGTAAAGATACGCTTCGCCACCCAGACAGGCGCCGCCCCGCCACGCTTCACCCTCTTCGCTACCCGACCCAAAGACGTCCCCGACGGCTATCTGCGCTATGTGGAGAACGCCATACGCGACCGATACGGCCTCTACGGGGTAAGCGTGCGCCTCCGCCTGAAGAGCAGCCGCTGAAGTACCCTGGCTGTGATCCCGTCAAGGGCGGGGCCGTGTCTTCGCTCGGGCTATCCTGGACCCGTGGCGAACCGACTGATGCTCCCGGGCACACGCGCGTGCTGGTGGCGTGGGGGCTCTTGCCGGGCTTCCTCGTGGCCGTGCTCGTTGGTCTGGACGCGCTGGAGCTTTTGGGAGCCGCGCGTTCCGGGGTAAGATAGGGGTCAAGGGAAGGCAGCGACGGCCGTTCCAGTGGCGTCCGTCTTGGTGGTCATATACAGACCTGGGCCAACCAGGGAAGCAGGAGAGATCATGTTCAACACCGGTTTGGCGCTCTCGCTCGTCGTGGGCGTCATCTATTCAGGCGATACGAGGAGGCTTTTCGGGGGCAGAGGCCCGGGGGCCGGGCGATGATGAAGGCGGTAATCATGGCGGGGGGGCAGGGGACGAGGCTCAGGCCGCTCACGAGCGACCAGCCGAAACCAATGATCCCCATCGCCAACGTCCCGTGCATGGAGCACATCGTCAACCTGTTAAAGAGCCACGGCATCATCGACGTCGTCGTAACCCTGCAGTTCATGCCGGAAGAGATCCGAGACTACTTCGGTGACGGCTCCGAGTGGGACATGAACATTAGCTACTCGGTCGAGGATGCCCCGGCTGGCACCGCGGGCTCTGTGAAGCTCGCCGAGGAGCACCTCGCGGGCGAGCGGATGCTCGTCATCAGCGGCGATGCCCTGACGGACTGCGACCTCACCCAAATCCTCGGCTTCCACGCCGAGAAGGGAGCCGAGGCAACGATGGTCCTCAAGAGCGTAGAGAACCCGCTCGATTTCGGGATCGTCATCACCGAAGAGGATGGAAGGATCTCTCGCTTCCTCGAAAAACCCGCCTGGGGCCAGGTCTTCTCCGACACCGTCAACACCGGCATCTACGTGCTCGAGCCTTCTGTCCTCGAAGAGATCCCGGCGGAAGGCGAGTACGATTTTTCGAAGGAACTCTTCCCCAGGCTCCTTGAGGCGGGCAGGCCGCTCTACGGCTTCGTCACGCAGGACTACTGGGAGGACATCGGGACGCTGGAGCAGTACATGAGGGCCCAGCGTGACGTCCTCGACGGCAAGATGAAGGACGCGAGACCGCCCGGAACCCGGCTCCGGGAGAACGTCTACGTCGGCCAGCGGGCGCAGGTGGACGACGAGGAGTTAGAGGGTCCGGTCGTGATCGGGGAGAACGTAAGGGTAGACAAGGGAGCCAGGATCAGCCCGTACTGCGTAATCGCCGACAACGTCATCATAGGTGCAGGCGCCTCTGTCGAGAGGAGCGTCGTCGCGGAGGGGACCTACATCGGCGAGGGCGCCGAGCTCTTAGATGCCCTCGTGGGCCGCCACTCCTATATCCAGGAGCGGGCCCGTATCCTGGAGCGAAGCGCATTGGGCGACGACGTAATAGTAGGAGAGGGCGCGACCGTCGCCCCGGACGTCAAGATCTTCCCGCACAAAACGGTCGAGAGCGGAGCGAACGTTACTCAGAGCCTGATCTACGAGACGATGGGCTTGCGTACGGTCTTTAAAGGCGGCGCGGTCTCCGGCAAGTTCAACGTGGACCTCACGCCTGAGTTCACCATCCGCCTCGCTTCATCGTTCGGCACCGAGCTCGACCCCGGGTCGATAGTGACCCTGGGTCGTGACTCCTCCCGCTCCGCCCAGGTCGCCAAGAGAGCGATGACCAGCGCCCTGCTCGGGACCGGCGTGAACGTCCGGGACTTGAGGGCGGCGCACGCGGGTGTCGTGCGCCACGATGTCCTTGCGGGCAAGTCGGTAGCCGGGGCGCATATCCGTGCCGGGGACGATCCGGACGATCTGGAGGTCCTCTTCTTCTCCTCCGGCGCCACCCCCATGAGCGAGTCTGGCCAGCGCGCCATAGAGAAGGTCTTCGTGCGGGAGGAGTACCGACGGGCCCACGGAAGCGACATAGGGGAGTTGATCTACCCGGGCCGGGCGGTCGAGCAGTACGTCGAACGTCTCGAACGAGCCACCGACCGGGAGAAGACGAGCGGCGCGACCCTGGTCGTTGACTTCTCAGGAGGAGTCGCCGGGCTGGTCGCCAGCCGAGTCTTCTCCAGGCTCGGCGTGAACGCAGTGGTCATGGAAGGCTTCACCAACGCGAACGTCGCCGGCCACGTCTCCGACTCAGGGGAGCGCTTCACCGAGGTCTTGGACAGGGTGGGGCGAATAGTGCCCACCGTCGGGGCCGCCTTCGGCGCGGTCGTCGGACCTACGGGCG
>CADCVG010000061.1 GCA_902806075.1 uncultured Rubrobacteraceae bacterium | reverse complement strand
GGCAAGAGTACGCGCTGGCCGCCGAGTGTTTCCGGCAAATTTTACGCTCTGCCGCGGGCTTCACCAATCGCTTCTCGATCGAGACTGCCCGGGTGGCCGGGCAACTGTGCGTGGCGTTGAGCCATGGGCAGTTGGACGGAGAAGAGTCGCGGGAGGTCCGCGAAACGCTGCGCCGGAGCTGGATCCAGTTGAGCCACCAGGAGGTGAGCGCTGCCGCGGCGGTACTAGCAGCCTACACGGGGGGACAGGTCCCCGATGCTAGCTACCTACCCTCTGATTCTCCAGCGAACCGGTCAACAGGAGTAAAGGCGCGCAGCGTCTCACCACCGGTCGAAGCTCGAACCCCGGGCGAACGGACAGCGCCGACCAATGATCAGAAAACTCCGTCCGATAGTGTCCTTGCCGCCCCGCATCATCTGGAAGTCCGTTTCTTCGGGCGCTTCGAAATCCTTTCCCACGGTAGGGCCTTGCCTCTGGGTCATCACGGCAAAGCGCTGGCCATCCTCAGATATCTAGTGGCGAACGTGCCCCGGCCTGTGACACAGGACTACCTGATGGGGTGGCTGTGGCCAGAGTCCGACCTCAAGAAAGCCCGCTGGTCGCTCAACTCGGCTGTCTGCGCCTTGCGCAAAGTCTTGAGCGGCGCGGAGACGCTCGTGGTCTCTCCGATCCGCGTCGTGCTCGAGGGTGGCTACTATCGCCTCTCTCCAAACGTTAGGGTCTACTCTGACAGGGACGCGTTCGATATGCACTACGCCAGCGGTCAACAGTTCGATAAAGACGGGTGGATCCGGGAAGCCAGCGCCGAGTACGAGAAGGCCATAGAGCTATACCGGGACGACTTCCTCGTCGAGGACCTGTACGAAGAGTGGACCGCGATCGAGCGTGAACGTTTGGTCACCGCCTACACCGACATGCTAAAGCGTCTCGCCATCTACTACATGCGGAACGGGTGGTGCCACGAGAGCATAAGGGCCTGCTACCGGATCCTGGAGAAAGACCGCTGTGACGAAGACACCCACCGCCTGCTTATGGAGTGTTTCGTCCGCCTCGGACAGCGAGCCCGAGCGTTACGGCAGTACAGGTTGTGCGAGCAGGCGCTCGGGAACGAGTATGACGCTACGCCCTCGCCGGAGACTCGGGCCTTCTACACGAGCCTTTCAAAGGACGGCCTCCGCTAGAGGCATAATTCTCTGAAAATCGCGCCGATTCGTCGGGCCTCGGGCTGCCGGCGCATGCGAAAGCGCAGGACTTCTTCTCTCTCGCCGACTTCATGTCCAGGGTGCGGAGGGCGGTGGAGTCAGGCACCTTCAACGACCTGGCAGACATAAAACCCCTCTATGCGGACGATTCGCCTCTACGCAACGACAGCACCGAGATAATTACGAGCTGGTCCGCGGTCGTGGGTCGCAACATAAAGGCGGGACCCGTTACCACCTCTCCTACCAGGTCGCTCGCCTTTACAATGTCCTCCGTACCTGCCGCTGCCAACTCCACCACCACCGTTCTCACATCCAGGCCTTTGGCTCGTGCACGGTTCGCTCGCGGACGCTCTCCCAGAGAGCCTGCGAATTTCTGATCGGCGCCCGGCTCGTGGCGGTCCGTCCGACGGCCTTCAACGGGAGCATTTTGATACCGGCCCCGGCAGGGGCACGGCCTTGGAGAGAACCATGTCGACTCATCCAAAATTCATCTCGGATTCATCGGCAAATCATCGCTCTATGCTCTGATCACCAAAAGGTGTTGCAAAGCGGTTCGGAGAGGAGGAGCAATGGCCGATGCGGAGAGATATTTGGTGACGTGCCACAAGCTGCCCTATGAGGAACGGGACGTCGCCCACGCGAGCCCGTTCATGGACACTTATGAAGAAGTGCATCCGGGGCAGGTAGGGATGCAGGTCACCTACTCGGTCGATCTGGACGAGGAGTGGGTCGAGAGCTTTCGCCAGGCCTCGAACCTCGTCGACCTGCTAAAGGTATCGGATTACCCGCTGGGCTTTGTGTCCGACAGAGAAGAAGGATCGGACAACCCCGTCGAGCAGCACCCGTTGGCCACGCATGTCGAGGGCCTCAACCTGCCGGACTTCGGCGGGACCATCGAGCTCGCGGGAACGATTCGCAGTTGAGGGCGCCGGTAGAGAGGTATTGGAGGACCGGATCCCCTCTAGATCAGGGGCAGGAGGGCGCCTGTACAGGTTTTTCGGCCACCAACTTCCTCAATGCGGAGCCCATAATGGGCAGGTTAGGCAACGACTATGCCTTCGAGGTTTACAAACGCGCCCAGCAGCTCGACGAGTGGCCGGGTGAGAACTACGATGGCTCGTCGGTAAACGCGGCGTGCAAGGTGCTTCGGGAGCGCGGCTTCATAAAGGAGTATGCCTGGGCGCGGACCTTCGACGAGATCCACAAGTGGCTCCTCTACAAGGGTGGGATCATGCTCGGCATGGACTGGTATGAGGGCATGTACCGTCCGGACGTCCAGGGGTTCATCCGGCCCACGGGGCGTCAGACGGGCGGCCACGCGATCTTCTGCCGCGGGGTCTCGAAGTGGGGCTCCTTGAGGCTCTTCAACTCTTGGGGCGACGGGTGGGGATATCACGGACGGTGCTGGCTGTCCAAGGCCGATTGTTTGTGGTTGATGAGGTCCCCGAGCTTCCGGGCGGCCGCGGCAGTGCAGATCGCGTAGAGGGCGAACGGTTGTCAAAGCCACCGCTTCGCGGTTTTCTGACGTGTTACCTGCGCCCGATTCATCGGCAATTCATTAGGAATTCATCGCCCTCTGCTCTAATCATTAGAAAGATCGTGCAAAACGGTTTGGAGAGGAGCGATGGCTGAAGCGGAAATCCGTAGCGGAACCCTTGAGCTGAAGGTGGCGTAACGACGGTATTCGATGGCTGTATCCTTCGGCGACTTGTACCTACCCTAGAGCAGAAGAAAGGAGACGCTCGTGACGACTTACGTAGTCCGCATCGGGGGGAAACCCCTGATCAGCGTCGCGAAGCGCTACAGTACCACTGGGCAGGCTCTCGTGCAGGAAAGGAGATTTAGCCGTGGCTAGCACCCTCACTGCCGAACATATCGTAGCGATCTACACCGATCCCAACACGGTTACGAAGGAACAGGCCGAAAAGTACCTGCCCTACCTCATCTCTGCTTGCCAGGAGTCCGACATCACCACGAAGCACCGTGTGGCAGGTTTCCTCTCGCAACTTGGGGCGGAGTCGGGTGAGCTTATCTACTGGGAGGAACTGGCTGACGGCTCAGCCTACGAGTGGCGCCGGGACCTTGGCAACATCTATGAGGGCGACGGCCGATGGTTCAAGGGCCACGGCCCGATACAGATCACCGGGAGAGGCAATCATACGGCCTGTGGTGAGGATCTTGGTCTCGACCTAGTTAACAACCCGACCCTCATAGGGGGCCCTCACCCGCTCTCCATCGACCAGATCAGAAACGGATTTAGGTCTGCAGGTTGGTACTGGACGAAGCGAGGCAACGATTATCGGGGGCTGTACGGCTGGCCGACGAACCTCAACCTCTACGCTGATGAACGCGACATAGATGCGCTGTGTGTTGGCGTCAACGGTGGGTGGAATGGCTACGATCACAGGATTACGTACTACAACAAGGCACTAGAGGTACTCCCCGATGATCTCGATCTGAGCACTCAGGAAACAGGCGCGGCGGAGCCCGTAACCGAGTACGAAACCTTGCTTGTGGATCGCGATCCCCAAGGTTGGATCGTTGCTCGACCCAACGGTGCCTTTGTCCGCTACATTAACCGGCCTGATGCGGCTTTGCATACCAACGCCGAAGGCTGGTTCTACGCTCCCGACATCGAGGACGGTCCTGCACCCGAGAACGGCGAGGAGTCCGACCAGGTTCGGGTCTCACGTAATTCGCGGGGTTGGATCGTGGATGGAACGGGCGCTTACCTCTGCTCTGACGCGTACAAGGACGCAGTCTTCCGAACTGACAGCGGCCACTGGCTATACGGTCCGAACACAGCCGAGCCGGCCCCGGTCAAAAAGGGCCTGAGGCATCCCGGTTCGGGATGGTACGTGGACCAACATCCAACCCGCTTCGACTGGCGTGAGGATGTAAAGGCACTCGTAGATAAAGTCGAGGCCGAGTTTGACGATATCTACATCAACACCTACTGGAACCATCCACCGATCCCCGATAACTACGACAACAGATACGACGCCGTCTCGCTCGACGTGTGGGACTCTGATGGACGCGGCTATGCGCTGGATTGGTACCTGCACGACGAGGTGCTCAAACGCTTCTTTAACGACCCGAACCCGCCGAATATTCTCTGGTACCTTTCCAAAGGCTACCTCTGGACCCCGGGAAGGGGCTTAGAGAAATGGCACGATTACGATCTCGCTAGCGATGCGCAGCATAACAACCACATCCACATCACCTTCCTGTAAAGGAGTAAGTAAGAGCGTGAGAGGGAAGTGACGAATGGAGGTGCTGAGCAAGCTATAGACGGCACGACTTTGCGGGAGTGGGTAGTCCCCACGGCGGCAAGATTACCTGGGGACTCCCCACTCCCACACGGACTCTAAGCTGAAGCTCTTCGTGCGGAGCACCAACAACACCCTACGGTACAGCTGACAAACCGCGCCGAACAACGAACGGCCGTGAGTGCACTATTGGAGTGTTTAACCGACAAAGAAGGGAGTGCAACTGTGGACCGAAGAGGAGAAGCAGATACGGCAGGCCGCCCCTACGCGTTCTACGTTGTGGCACTTGCTTTTGTCGTAGTCTTGATTGCTTTCGTAGCGACCATGGCGATCTTCAGAGATTTGTTTGAGGAGGCCGCGGAGGTAACTACGGCATTGAGCTCCCTATTCACCGTTATAGGCACTGTGCTTGGCGCTTATTTCGGTATCAAGGTTAGTAGTGACACGACCGACAAAACACAAGGAGCGATAGAGAGAGCAAACGATAGAGCCAATAAGGCCCTCGCCGCGCTACCTCCCCACGAAGGCAAACGGATCACGGGGCAACCTGCGGGACCAACTCCGGAGCGACCTGCGGGACCGGCTCCGGACCGGCCTGCGGAGCCAGCTCCGGGGTCAGCCCCAGGACAATCTACAGGACCAACTCCGGAACCAACTCTGGAGCGACCTCCAGGACAGCCTCCGGGATCAGCCCCGGGACAACCTGGAACGTGAGTTCGTGAGGTTTCCCGCTTGAGTCCTGGCAGGGTTCCGAGCAAGAGGTACTCTCGAGCCCGGTCAGCGGCTCCGGTGGAGGAGTTGGACCTGGCGGTCAGCGAGCCCTTGGTATGCTGCGTCCTCGCCCTCGACGACCGGGAAGGCTACAAGAGCCGCCTCTTGGAGGACGTGGGAGCTTCCTGTGTCCGGTCTGCGCCGGCAGATTAAACCTGATCCGACTGCAACTCGTCTTCGAGGAGGTCTATAGTAAGCGTTTCCGGACCGCACTGCCAGGATAGCTGGAAGGGGCCATCGGCCCGGGAGAAAGAGTTTCTGAAGAACGGTGGTGAGACGAGGGTTGTCCGGGAAGAAGAGTCAGGAGACCTACCCGAGTCATCGGAAGGAGTAGACACGGTGGTGGAACAAGAGACCGGGATAGGCGAGAACCGCGAGAGATACGTGGACCTGGTGTTCGAGGGCGGAGGGGTGAAGGGGATCGCCCTGGTTGGGGCCTTCTCCGTCCTCGAGGAGCGGGGCTACGAGCCTCAGAATATGGCCGGGGCCTCGGCTGGTGCCATCGTGGCCGTGCTGATTGCCGCAGGGTATAGTTCCGCGGAGCTGCGTAAGATCATCGGGGAACTGGATTACGATCACTTCAAGGACGAGGCCTGGGAGGATCGAATCCCCCTGGCGGGAAGGTCTCTGAGCGTCCTGAAGGATCTGGGGATCTATGAAGGCGAGGCTTTCCTCGTGTGGATGCGCGACCTCTTGGAGGCCAAGGGGATCAGAACCTTTGGGGATCTGGTGCGGCGTGAAGACGCCGAATTGAAATACCGCTACAAGGCGCAGGTAATAGCCTCGGACGTGACCGAGAGGCGCCTGCTGGTCCTGCCCCGGGACGCGCCCAAGCTCGGCATCGAAAACCCGGACGACCTCAACGTAGCCCTGGCGGTCCGCATGAGCATGAGTATCCCGATCTTCTTCGAGCCGGTAAAGTTCGCCAACGCGCAGACGGGCAGGGAACACCTCATCGTGGACGGTGGGATGCTATCGAACTTCCCGGTCTGGCTCTTCGATGCCGAAGAGCCGCAGTGGCCCACCTTCGGTCTGAAGCTGGTGGAGAAGGATCCGAGATCCCCCATCCCCGGAGGACCGCCGCAGCCGGAGAGATCCCGCAGTGGAGTCTTGTCGGTGGTCGCTTACTTGAGGAGCCTGGTAGACACTATGATGGCGGCCCACGACCGCCTCTACATAGAAGAATCCGACTTCGACCGTACTATCGCTATCGATACTTTGGGAGTACGCACTACGGAGTTCGATCTCTCGGAAGAGAGGGCGCTGAAGCTGTTCGAATCGGGCCGTACCGCTGCGGAGAAGTTCCTGGGCGAGGACAAATACCGGGAGAGCATAACGAGACGAACAACGTCCCCCGAAACCCCTGGCAGTCGAACGGAGGAGCACGACGATGTAGAACCTCGAAGCGACATACGGAGCCGATAGTACGGTAAGGCACACGTTCGTCTTGCTTCTGGTCGACATAAGCGCGAATCCAGGTTTGCTCGCGGACCCACTTTCTATCAGCGTCCCGAGAAGTTGTGGATACTCATGGGCATAGCCTCATTTTTTGATCGGCTACCGCTGATCTCAAGCGCCAAAAAGAACAAGCAACCGAAGGATGCGGAGATGGAGAGGAGCCTCGCAATACTCGACAGGCAGGGCGAAGATGTCGCGAAGATCAGCAACGTCGGTAGAATAGTGGTTAAACAGTGCCCCATAAAGGCCAACGTATAGGACTTGTAAGGGTGACGAAGTGAGCAATGCCGCGCAGCTAGATCTGGACAAAGTACAACATCTTCGGATCTCCTCGTAGAGATTCCCCTTCACGCGGGCGGAGCTTCTCGGCGCGACGTCGCCCGGGGCCGCGACTCTACGGCAAAGGATGCTTACAACGAACTTTGTATCTCAAGCAAAGAGGAGGAGGACGCCCGGCACGAACGTCGTATAATCCCTGCCGAGAAGACTAGCCTCTGGGGGCGTGGCAGAGCGGACGAATGCGCTGGTCTTGAAAACCAGAGGCGGTAAAACGCCCGTAGGTTCGAATCCTACCGCCCCCGCCCATCGAGGAGACCGCCGGCCTGTCCTGGTCGATTAGAAGTCGCGAAAGAGCAGGACTGTCCCAGAGCGGGCGAATAGCGCGGTAACAACGGCTTCAAGAGCAGAGGATGATGCGGCCGGGTGTTCCGCTTCTATACAATAACCCCGCTACATCTTGTGGATGAGGCTTTCCCGAACACAGAACTTGTTAGGAAAGGTTAAGCAAATAGAGACTTTGGTGTTTCAGGTGTGTAAACTACGGGTAGCTTCTCATAGATAGGAAGCTGTGCAGGCCGTGTAAAGAAAGACCGTGTAGTAGAAAGGGGAAGCTCTTGAAGAGAGTAATCTTGCTAGCTACGGCCGCTCTCGTGGCCATGCTCATGCTCGTTCCGACTGCCATGGCGCAGGAGGATACGATGATGATGGAACAGACCACGATGACGGAAGAGACGATGATGATGGAGGAGGATCTGCCGCAGAGCGGTGGTCCGTCCCCGTCGGTGCTCTTGCCCGCTACCGCCCTGATCTTGGGCTCGGGCGTTCTGGCGTTCGCCGTTTTGCGGCGCAGGTAGCCTGAACCAATCTCAACCGGGAACGGGGCAGCCAGTCCCGTTCCCAAACTTAGAGACGGAAGAGAGCCTGCACTCTTCCGTCTCTTTTTCGTGTCTTGGGTTTTTAGTTGTCAGCGTTTTGAGGGACAGGTGCGCTGATCCGGACATTCGCATCGCACGAGTGGCTCAACTCACTTGGCCGGCGCGCGGGATACCGTTTTAGGCTTCTGCTGAAGGCTGACTGCTAAAAGTGAGCCGCCCAGGACTCGAACCTGGAACCTAGAGATTAAGAGTCTCTTGCTCTGCCAATTGAGCTAGCGGCCCGTAGAGGCAAGATTATAGCATCGGCGGACGTCTTGCAAAGAGATTAAGTTTTGTTATTCAGACTTGCGTCACAGGCAGGGGCTTCTTATAATAGCTGTATCATCTAGCGGTTCCATCATGGGGCCGCTAAGGGCCGGAAGAGGGTCTCACCCTCCTGTAAATACCGGCCCTTTCTCTTTGCGTGGATGCGCTCCTTGGCCTGCCTCTCTACCCGACCTCTTCCGCGATGGTAAAGAGTTCGTCAGCGTGGCGGCGGACGGAGGTTGCGAGATCGTCGCCAGAGGTGGCGATGCGGATACGGTGGAGGGGGGCGTGGTAGCGGATCATGTCCTCCTTGGAGAATCCGGAGACGTCCTGCCAGTTGACGGGGTTGCGTTCACCGGGGAGGGGGGAGCGCCGGATCAGGCGGAGATCCACATCGAAGCTCTTGCGTTCGGGGAGGTCTATGAGGATGTCGAAGGGGCCGGCGGTACCCTTGCGGTAGCGGGTCAGGTAGCGGGCCCAGCCTTCCTCGACCCGGCGGCGCCAGGAGGCATCGTCGCGCAACTTTATGAGGGAGGCGTAGCTCGGGTGGCGCTCGTCGAGCTCGAGGGCGTTCTTGTAGGGTCGGCGGTCGACGAGGCGTTTGACGAGGGTAGCGGAGGAGCCATCGGGGTCCGAGGACTCGATGATGAGGGCGAGGGCGCTTGCATCGTCCCGGTGGGAGAGCTTTTCAGGCGTGATCTCTTCGGCCTGGAGCGCGTCCTGGACGGCCCGGAGGAACATCACGGTTGGGACGCGCAGGGCATGGTGACCGTAGACGTTGTAGTACATCAGGTACCGGGCGAAGACGAAGGACTGGAGATGTCCGACCCCCGACTCGTCCACGGCCAACACCGCACGGTTGTCCTGTCCGACGATACGCAGGGAGCTTATGAGGGTCTCGACGTCCACGATACCGTATGGGGTCTTTGCGCCTCGCGCGTCCCGTATGAGGGAGTCGAGCATGCTCGCGTTCAGGGAACCCGAGAGGATGTCCCGGGCAAGGTGTTCGGTCGGTGTCAGGTTGCGTAGAGGGGTGCCCTCGTCCGCGCCGTTCGCGTCACCGTGTGCGATGAGCCTGAAGACGCTGTGTGGTTCGAGGTTCCACCCGGAGCGCAGGACCTCCGCCGTCTCGTCGTCCTCCTCGATCATGCGCCGCGTAACCTCGTCGCGAGGCGGCATGCCGGGCAGGTTTATCCCCTCGACGGCGGAGGCGTACGGGTAGCGTCCGACGTCGTGGAGGAGGGCCGCGGCGAGGGTGCTCCGGACGTCTCGGTCTTCGAGGTAGGCGCCCGAGTCTATGATGCGCTTGAGGGTGAGGCGTGTTAGGTAGTAGACCCCGATGGAGTGATCGAAGCGGGTGTGGCGGGCGGCGGGGAAGGCGTAGAGGGTGAAGCCCAGGGCGCTCATCCCCTTCAAGCGCGACATAACGGCGGTCTCCAGAAGCGTCCGAACCGCCTTGTCCACCGGGACGTCCCCCCAGACGCCGTCCCGGACTCTCCTCACGGAGCCCCCGAAGAACTCCCCTACCATATCGCCCCCGACCCAAGAGTTTGCCGGTCTTCAGGTCCCCCCAATGGGTATTCTAACCAAAAGAAGCTTTATACTTGTAGTCCTGGTAGCTGCCAGCGGCGCATTCTGAGAGGAGAGGGAGATTTACGCCGAAGAGCTCGAAGCGATAAACGGAAGGTCCGTGACCCTGCGTCTCCCGCGCGAGGAAGACGCCGAGGTGGCCTACGAGTGGGACCGCGACCCCGAACTCGCCGCCTGGAACGGTCGTCCGCCCATCAGGATCTCCTTCTCCGCCGCCCGCCGCGACTACCTGGCCCGCTGGGAGGATCCGTCCGTAAAAACCTTTATCATCGAGGCCAGGGATGGCGAAGTCAGTGAGGCCGTAGGGTTGGCTACCCTCTACGACTTCCGCCGGATGGGATGTGAGCTCGGCATAAAGATAGGCTCTAAAGACCTGCGCGGCAGAGGCTACGCCAGCGAGGCCGTAGAGTTGCTGGTCGATTACTGCTTCGACACTCTGGGCCTGCGGGTGGTGCGCGGCTCGACCCTCTCCCACAACCTCCGCATGCAGCGCGTCTTCGAGAAGTGCGGCTTCAAGGAGAGTGGCGACGGCTCCATCATCAGCCGCTTCGACAATAAACGCTACACCGAGATCTTCTACGAGCGCCGGCGAGACGGCTAAACAGGTTGCCGGCCCTAACGGCTGGGTTTCGGCGCCGGTCCCCGGCCGTCTATACTATCCGGGGTACGGGTTCGCGTGAAAAGGGGGCGCAGACGATGGGTTTTGGGCGATTGCTTTCGAGCATAGGCGTCGGGGCGGCGACGGTGGACACGAGGTTGGAGAGGGACGAGCTCGTGCCCGGCGAGGAGGTGCGCGGGGTCGTCGAGGTCAAGGGCGGTAGCTCCGAGCAGGAGGTGAACGGCATCCGCCTCGAAGTCCAGACCTACTACAAGCGCGAAGCGGGAGACAACACCGTCACCGAGACAGGTACCATCGAGCGTTTCCCCGTCTCCGGGCGCCGAACCATCGAGGCGAACTCGCAAGAGGAGATCCCGTTCAACTTCCTCCTGCCCTACGACACACCGTTGACGCTCGGCCGTTCTGCTGTCTGGCTCCGGACGGCCCTCGACGTGAGGATGGCATTTGACCCTTCCGACAGCGACGTCGTCACCGTACAGCCCAACCACACCATGCGGTTCATCCTGGACTCCATGAAGCGTCTGGGCTTCCATATTAGGGAAGCGGAGAATGAAGAGTTGCCCCATCGCCTCCGGCGCCGGCTGCCCTTCGGCCAGGAGCTTGAGTTCGTCGCCGGCTCCGGGGAGTTCCGCGGCAGGTTCGACGAGGTGGAGCTCCTCATGTTCCCCTCCGAGGACTGGGTGGACCTGATCCTCCAGATAGACCGTCGCGCCCGCGGCCTGGGCAGCTTCCTGAGCGAGGCAATGGGCACCGACGAGTCCTACGCCAGCCTGACCGTCCCGGAGAGCGCCACCCCCAGCGAGATCAGGGAGGCTCTGGCGCAGACCATTCGTGAGCGTGCCTGAAGGTCCATTGATCCGTGGCACGAGGGCGACGGCAGGACGACGTTTGAGAGCGAGAAGGTTGCGTCTCACCGATCTCACGTCCCGGACCTCGTGAAACGCCTGGACGAGATCGTCTACGAGCTTGAGGAGCGGTTCCCTGAGAGATACTTCACGCCCGATGGGCATCTATAGGCAGCCCGGGCGAGGTGCTTACCGCGCACCGTTACAATCTGGATCTCTTGACCGCTTCCACGGAGCGCCATATCGCCAGGACTCGAAGCGGTACTACAGTCAAGGTCACACAGAGAAGACGGGTGGCTCACGGAGCGAATCAGAGCATCCAAAATGCTGACGCTGAAGTCAGATGGCTCTGCCGGGGAAGCATTCGACGGTCCGGGCTCGTTGGCTTGGGCCAACGTGGGTCACAGGAGGGAGAACAGGCGATGCTCGATCTCCGTAACCTTATGGCACGGGTTTCCGAAGAGGTGAGGCTGTCGGTCGCAAACCTTTGAGAGCGGCTCCGACAATGTTCAATAGCCTAATACAATAACCACTGTGAGAACCCAGCTAGAGTTGAACATCCGGCGTAAGGGGGCAATGCGGGGTATTCTGACCCTCGGGAGCCTCGACCCGGCTTTCATGGATGCGGAGAAGGTGGATGGCGGGTCGACCGTACTGGACCTGCGGCCGGTTGAGTTCGTGGAGCCGGCGGGGCTGTGCGGGCTGGCGGCGCTGCTTGAGCTCTTGATCTCGCGCTCGCGCCTCGTCGGGGTCAGGCTCTCGGGACACAACGTGCCGGCGTACCTGGAGCGGATGGACTTTTTCCGCCTCTTCGGGCACAGGATCGAGACGAACGTGGACGTGGCGGCCCTGGAGGAGCGGCGGCGGGGGAATCCGGGTACTCTGCAGGAGCTCATCAACTTTCATTCGGAGGAGGAGATCCCCGGTATCATCAACCGTATCTCGGAGATCCTTACGAACAAGGACTATCGCCTGCGGGAGCGGGCCGGGATCTGCGCCACTCTGTCGGAGATCTGCGCGAACGCTGTGGAGCACGGGCGATCCTCCTTCGGGGCCTACGCCGCGGTCCAGGCCTACCAGCACATCGTGAGTGGCGGCCGCGAACGCCGGGGCGAGGAGGTACTAGTCGCCATCGCCGACGGGGGAGTGGGCGTCCGCGAGACCCTCTCACGCAACCCGAAGTACGTCGAGTTCACCGGGACGGACAACGACGCGCTCCGTCACGCCCTCCAGATGGGAGTCTCGGGGACTGGCGAGATCGGACGCGGCGGCGGTCTCGCAGTGGTAGCCCAGATCTCCGCCCGCGCCGACGGCTCTCTCTCCCTCCGCTCGGGCTCCGGCCGCATTACCTACTATGGCGACCGCACCAACTCCCGCAACGTCCCCAACTTCCCCGGCACCTTCGTCCGCGTCTCCCTGCCGAGGATAGCTGGCAGCGATCAGCCGGCTGCAAGAACCAAGAAGCCGAAGGCGGAAAACTGACCGCCGGACGCCCCAAAAAGCTATTGCTTTCGGATGGCATGGCCTTTATAATCCCCTTATATGATTTCACTGAAGACAGTGAGGATAAAGCCGGTGGTTGAGGAGGGGCGCGAGATCTTTGACGTGACCTCTGGCGAGGCTGGCGGGAAGCTGATGGTGACTCGGGGGACGGGCCGGCGGGTGCGGGAGGTGCTCGGGGAGGTTCTTGAGGGGTTGCCGTCGGGTGGCGTGTTGTACGTGGACACGCGGGGGGTAGAGCTCATGGACTACTCGTTTGCGGACGAGGCGTTGGGGATACTGGCGTCTAGGGTCGCGGGTGGGGAGTACGGGGATAGGCGCGTGGTGCTGGTCGAGGAGGACCGGGAGTTGTTAGAGAACATCGAGGCGTCCTTACGGCAGCGGGCCCTTGCCATGATCCGGGTCGACGAGCCCGGCGCGGCCCCGGAGATCGTGGGCGAGGTGCCCGAGCATCTAGTCGAGACGCTGCGCACGATCTACGATGCCGGTTCGATTACCAACGCTGACCTCGCCGCCAAACTCGGTCTCAACCATACCGCCATGAACAACCGCGCCACCCGCCTCGTGAAGCTCGGCCTGATCCACCGCCATAAGAACACCGCCGCCCCCGGCGGCCGCCAGTATTCTTACGAAGGGATCGCCTGATGTCTTTTTTTGACTCTGATCTCACTCATTTCAGTGAAGATAGCAGAATCGGTGCAATAGTACCGGAGGAGGTATAGCGGCATGCGTGAAGAGTACATGATCGAGCGTCAGGGCAAGCGCTTCGTGTTGTACGCGGGGCTTTTGGACGAGGCTCACGCGCGGGGTTTGAGGAGCATCGAGACGGAGCTTTTGCAGGTGCCAAGTGCCGAGAACGGCGAGGTCGCCATTGCCAGGGCCGTGGTAAGGACGGAGGACGGGAAGTTTAGCGGTATTGGGGATGCGAGCCCGCAGAACGTTGGAAGGGCGATAGCGCCGCACGTCATAAGGATGGCGGAGACTCGGGCGAAGGCGCGGGCTTTGCGGGATGCGATCAACGTCGGTGTTGCGGCTCTGGAGGAGATGGGCGGCGAGGGTGAGGAGCCTGCTGCTCCAGCACGGGACCGGGCGGAGCAGGCAAGGGGAGCTGCCGCGACGCAGATGGCGGGTGTGCCACAGACGCAGCCGGGGTCGCAGGCCGGGGAGAGCAAGGAAGAGCTTCCGAAGGAAGCCTTGCCGGCGACGCGCAAGCAGCTCAACTATCTGGAGGCCCTGATCGCGGACGTCGTCGAGGACGGGATCGGGAAGTTCGAGGAGATGGTTGGGAAGCCGGTCTCCGAGCTCACCCGGGGCGAGGCGAGCGAGTGGATCGGACGCCTCTCCGGGAGGGCGGCGTAATGGTGCGCCTCTGGATGGCGTCTCTGGGAGGGGAGACTCTGTACGAGGAGGACCTCCCGGGATGCTGCCGGCGTGACGCCGCGAGCGCCGAAAGCTCCTTCGACTGCCCGGCCTGCGGCGCGTCCTGGCAGGCTCCTCTGCCCGTGGAGCCCGAGGAGTGCGCGTTCACCGAGCGCGCGAGTGATAGAGAGCGGAAGGGGGCCGCGTAGTGGCTGGGAAGAGAGAGGCTTTGAGGCCGGACACCACCCTCGCCCCCGCGAAGAGGCCGGAGGACGAGGTGTACGTGCGGGGGCTGCCCGCCTGCTGCCTCCATTCTCTCAAAGAGGCGGTCGTGGAGCGGGGCGAGAGACGGCTCCTGGAGTTGCGGTGCCCGGTGTGCGGCTCGGCCTGGCAGGTTACCAGTAGTCTCGACGACCGCATCTTGGAACGTTTCGTTACGCACGGAGGACCGCGAGTAGGCGGGAAGCATCCGGCGGCGTAGCAGAGAAGGCAGTCAGCCGACGAGAGGACTGACTCTAAAGAAAGGGGATGGGATGGCGCAGGACACTCTCACACAGTACCTGGCAGGGATACGGGGCGGACGGTTGCTCGATGCTGGCGAGGAGCGCGAGCTATCGCGGCGCGCCCGCGAGGGAGATCTGGCCGCCAGAAGGCATCTCGTAGAGTCCAACTTGCGGTTGGTGATCTCTATCGCCAAGAAGTACCGGGGACGGGGTGTGCTATTCGAGGACCTCATTCAGGAGGGGAACGCGGGCCTTATAAAAGCCGTCGAGCGCTTCGACCCGTCTCTGGGCAACCGTTTCTCGACGTATGCCACGTGGTGGATCCGTCAGGCCATCACCCGAGCTATCGCGGATCAGGCACGCACCGTCCGCCTGCCGGGTCACGTCGTGGACGCCCTGTTTCGTCTCAGGCGCGCCGAGAACGAGCTCTCCATCGAGCTTGGGCGCGATGCTACCGAGGATGAGCTAGCCGAGCGCCTTGGCATAAAGCCCGAGGAGGCGAGGAGGTTGCACGAGGTCGGCCAGCCCATCAGCAGCATCAACGCGAGGCTCGGGACCGCCGATGACGAGGGGGCCGAGATGGGCGATCTACTCTCCGACGAGAGATCCGGCGACGAGTACGCCCAGGTCGAGGTCGGGCAGTGGGAGGGTACCCTGCGCGAGGCCGTGAGGTCCCTGCCCGAGCGTGAGGCCAGCATCCTCAAGATGCGCCACGGACTCGACGGCGGCGAGACCAGCACCCTGCGCGAGGTCTCCGAGGCGTTGGGGATCTCCCAGGAGCGGGTGCGGCAGGTCGAGATAAAGGCGCTTAGGACCATCCGCACCGGACGCTACGCCGGCACCCTAAGGCGCGCCCTCTCCGAAGCCGTGTAGAATGCCGCCGGATGCGCTAACCTTCCCTTCGAAAGAACGGAGAAGGGAGCCACTTGGAGACCACCGAGCGCGGGCGCACGACAGAGCTGTTCGAGAGCCTGGGAGGGACCGTCGCCGACGGCTTCCCGGCCATCCACTCGCCCGTCTACCGAACGGGGACCGGGACCGCGTATCTCAAAGCACCCGGTGTGGTCATGCTCTCGAAACCTCAAGTCAACGTCCGGGGTCTCGGCGACTTCCTGGAGGGCTTCGACCCGGAGCTAGGGTTCCCGGCGTATATCGACGACCCGACCGAGCTGCCTGACTCCTCGCAGCTATGCAAGACGGCGGGGCAGTTATGCTATGCGTCATTCGGCCCCCGGCGCACGACCAACGAGAACGCCGCCGCGTACTTCGAGCGGCTCACCTCGGCGGGACACGGAAGCGTGTTGGAGCACGCGAGCTTTAGCTTCTTGCTCTACGGGATCAGCCGCAGCGTCACGCACGAGTTGGTCCGGCATCGCGCTGGCGTCGGGATCTCGCAGGTCTCTCAGCGGTACGTTTCGGGGAGTGTGCTTCGCTTCGTGGAGCGGCCCGAGTACCAGGATGACGGGGAGTTGCACCGGCTCTTCGAGGAGCGGGTGGATAGGGCGGCGGCGGAGTACGAGGAGATGGCGGGACGATTGCTGGAGCGGCAGGAGAGGGGAGAGGCGCTGCTCGACGCCGAGTACCGGACCGACGCGCGCAAGAAGGTGCAGCAGACGTCGCGCTCTTTGTTGCCAAACGAGACCGAGGCGCCGATGATGTTTACTGGGAACGTGAGGGCCTTGCGGCACATAGTCGAGATGCGGGCTGACGAGCACGCGGAGAGCGAGATCCGGACCCTCGCCGTACGGCTCTTCCTCTGCCTAGTGAGGACCGACCCGATCCTCTTCGGCGACTACCAGCTCCAGAGCCTCCCCGACGGCACCCACAAGGTGACGACGAAGTACAGAAAGGCCTGACCCTCCGCCTAGCAGAGCCCCGGTCGGGCACACATCTCACAGCGGTGCGCGTTAGTATTGGTCCCTGGTTTGGGTGTGGCTCTCTCTGAGCGCGTGGAACGGTTGGAGAACTCTGGCGATTCTCTCCAGCAGCCTCTTCAGCTAGCAGGATCAACCTTTACGAGCGCCGCTGTCAGAGAAGAACGCTAGCGGCCCGACCGCTTCGTCGGACGCGGGTTGCAACGCCGCCCAAATTCGTTCCACTTGGCTATCTACTGACGTTGGACGAGGGCGAGCGTAAGACCGCCGATCTCCCGCGCGCTACCCTTCAGGCGCAGTGGTAGGCGCGGGGGAGGGAGCCGTCGAGCTGGCGGTACTCCAGGAAGCGCTCCACGGCGTACTCCACGGGGCGGCGGAGCGGGAAGATCTCCCGGCTTATCAGGAGGTCCGTTATCCCGGCGACGTTCACCCCGGCCGGGTGCCAGGCCACGCCCTCTGAGGAGACCGTAAGCTCCGGGACGAGCATGGAGCCCTCGATCTCCATCCCCTCGTCGGACTCTCCGCGTTTGATCAGGGGCCGCACGATATGGTCCTCCGGCGCGACCCCGAGCCCCCCGAGCATCTCCCGCAACACCGGAACGCCCGCCTTATTCTCCGGCGTCTCCGTCGTCCCGACCCTGACCCGTACCCCCAGAGACCGGGCGACTTCGATCCCCTCCATCGCCTTCTTCCAGCTCCCCGGCCCCCGATACGCATCGTGCAGCTCCGGGATACCGCCGTCTACCGACACCTGCAAGGAGAAGTTCGGTTCTCCCGCAAAGCGTTCGAGGACCTCGCGCCTCTTGCCTCTGAAGAGGGTGGCGTTGGTCAGCACGGTCGTCGGTATGTTCGGGACCGCTATCTCAAGCAGCTCGTCGAGCTCGGGGAGCAGGAAAGCCTCCCCGCCGGTCAGGTAGAGGTGCTTGAAGCCGAGCTCGCTGGCCTCCCCGATCAGACGCTCGAACCTCTCGACCCCGATCGACCGGCGCGCGACGCGCGGGTTAGACCCAACCGAGCAGTAGCCACAGCTATAGTTGCAATCGTAGTTGGTGTAGACCCACAGGTGTGCCGGGAAGAGCGGGGTCCCGAAGATGGAGACGACGTCGCGCCCGTCGTCCGGTAGCGCCGCCGCGTCTCCCCAGGAGACGCTCTCGCCAACCTCGATCTCCGCCGCCTCCCTGTACAGATGGAAGCGCCCCTTCGAGCGCTCGTAAGGGGGGAGGATCTCCAGGCAACTCGTCCACCAGCCCGTGAGTATCGTCTCGACGAACGGCTCGGGCAGGCCCTCCTCGCGCATCTGATCTGCTAGAGCTTCGTGGTCGTAGGCGACGGGGACGAACTCCGCCTCCACCTCGCCCCCCGCCTCGCGCAGGATGGCGTACCAGACCTCTGTGCGTCCATCGTTCGCCGGGCGTCCTATCGCCCCGACGTTCACTAACCTGCGCCCGTTTATCTCCCGCTGCCAGTGCAGGCCTGTGTGGGTGCAGAGGAGTAGGTCCGTGCCGCTCTCGTTCAGGCGCAGCCCGAGCACGTCGTCCGGGGTGGACTCCCAGAGGAACTCGTTCACCGCGAAGGGGCTCCCATGGACCATCCTGATGGTCTTCTCGCCCATCGTGAGGAGGATCTGGTCCGGGAAGGTGTTCATCCACTCCTTGAACTCATCGGAGGTGTTCTCGCGGGTGTAGTCGTAGGCTACCTGTGCGTAGAGGTTGTCTCGCTCGTCGGTGTAACCGCAGCCGCAGTCCGGGCGGTCCTCCCGGATGGAGATGTCGTAGTTCCCGGCTATGCACTTTACATCATGCTCCACGAGAGGCGCCCACACGGAATCAGGGTGCGGCCCGTATCCGCCGAGGTCCCCCAGACAGTAGAGCGCCTCGGCACCCCGCTCTTTTGCGTCCTGGATCACCGCCTCAAGCGCGAGCGCGTTGTTGTATACGCCGCCGAAGACCGCGATGGTTTTGTAACTGGTCTGCTCTTCTACCACCCGCATTCAGCGAGCCTCCCTTCGGGATCTGAATCGAAACGATCGTACTTTACGAGCCGGCGGCTACCGAGGACGCGCCCTGGAGGTCTCCTTCCGCCCGGCCGGTGATAAGGGTGAACGCGTCGTGGATCTGCTCCAGGCCCGTCTTCAGCAGGAAGTTGAACCCCTTGCCGTAGCTCTTGCTGCCGAGGATGAAGAAGCCCGGCTCGGGGTTCTTGAGCGTCGCAGCCCCCAAGAGCGGCACGGCGAGACAGTCGCCTCCGCCACCGCCTGCGGCCAAGAGCGCCGCCGACAGGCTCATCGGCCCGCGCGAGGCGTAGCACTCGTGGATTTGTAGCTCCCGATAGAGCGAGTTGTCGGGCGAGTAGCCGACGTTGGCAACGATCCGGTCTGCCCTTATCTCTCGCGCCGGGTCTGTTCCGAGGATCATACGGAACACCCCGTCCGGTGTCTCCCGGACCTCCTCGACGAGGCCGCCGGAGATATGGTCGAGGTTCGGGTCTCCCTCTACCGCTACTCGACCGGCCTCTTCGGTGAGCGCCGCCCGGCGCGGGAGGGAATCGTCTTCGATAGTTGGGAGAGAGGGGTACCGGCTCGTCACCCAGATGACGCGCGTACCGGGCTCCTCCCGGGCGAGCTTTAGCAGCCCGAGGAGCGTCGTGGCGGCCGAGTAGCCGTCGCCGGCGAGCAGCGTCGTCTTGCCCGCGAAGTCGCGGCGCTCTCTCCCGAGCACGTCGGGGAGGCGGTAAGAGATGCGGCCCCGCAGCGCGCGTTCGCCGGGTGCCGGGATGCCGCCGTTGCCTAAAGCGTTCGGGTTGCCGTACATGCCCGCGCAATCCAACACGATGTCGGCGAGGCGTATACGCTCCTCCCCGTTGGATTCCTGGACGAGCAGCCTGAACGGCCTCCCCAGTCGCGCCTCTTGCCCGATAAGGTCCCCCTTGGCGAGCCCGTCCTTGCCGACGGAGACGACGTGCGTGCCAAGCTCTACCCTCCCCTCCAGGAGGGACAGGCCCGCGAGCGGTTCGAGATAGGTCTCGACGTATTCAGCGCCGCTTTGATAGGCTCCGTCGTCGGGCAGGGCGTGGCCGGCCTCGGCGAGGAGGTCGGCGCCCAAAGGTGAGTGGTTCATGGCGAAGGGGGAGAACATCGAGACGTGTCCCCAGTCACGGACGTTGGCGGAGACTTCCTCTCCCCGCTCGTAGAGGGTCACATCTGCGCCGAGCCTGGCGGCGTAGAGGGCGGCTTCGAGGCCGATGGGGCCTGCGCCGATCACCGCACAACGGGTATCTCTCAGCCTCATACCAGACCTTTTTTTGTATGCATCAGGTGAGTCTCCCTTGGAGGCCGGGTTCGAGGTGTTCGAGCGGGGCTTTCGCCCCCTCCGGTTCGCTGCTTCGCGCCCAGAGCACCATCGCGGCGGCGCCCAGTTCCCGGGCCACGACCTCGGCGAGTCGGATGAAGACTACGACCGACGAGACCCTGACCCCCCTGCAGCACAAGGGAGAGGTGGCGAGCGCCCGCAACGGCGACGATCTGGCAAAGCTAGCTCTCTCTCACTGTTCTCCCTTCGGAACATTACCGCGATGATCCATCCCGGTGGCAGTATATAACCTCCGCTGCCCGTACTCTCAAAGAGCTACGAGTACTGGCCCCGGGTAGATCTCTTTTTGCAGTCTCCGGATGCAGTTTAAGCCTTGAATCTTACGGAACTCTTACCTGCCCCTTGTGGGACGTTGAACGAGAGGCGAGAGTACCTACGCCCGGGGTAGCGTGAAGTAGAAGAGTGCGCCTCTGCCGGGGTGGCTCACGGCGTCGATCTTGCCGCCGTGAGCTTCGATAAGGCCGCGCGCGATGGCGAGCCCCAGTCCGGCGCCCGAGTCGTGCTCCTTCTCCGCGAGGGTGCGGGACCTCTCAGCACGGAACGAGCGCTCGAAGACGCGCGGGAGGTCCTGCGGGGCGATGCCTTCTCCTGTGTCGGCGACCTCTACGTGTACCATCTCTCCCCGGGGCTCGGCCCGCAGCAGGACGGTGCCGTCGGCGGGGGTATGGCGCAGGGCGTTGGAGATAAGGTTCTGGAGCACGCGCTGGAGCTTTGGGGGGTTCATCAGCACCGGGTCTACGTCTCCGGAGACCTCTCCTACCAGCCGCACGCCCAGCCGCTCTGCCTGCGGCCGGAAGCCCGAGAGCGTGTCGGAGATCAGATCGTGCAACGAGGCGAGCTCCATTTTCAGATCGAGCGCCCCGGCGTCTATGCGGGCTAGCTCGAAGAGGTCGTCTATCAGATAGCTCAGGTGCGCCAGCTCCTTGCTGGCGGAGTCCAGGTAGCGGGCCTCCGTTTCGGGGTTGTCGGCTATGCCGTCGGCGAGGGCTTCGATCAGGGCCCGGGTAGAGGCGAGCGGCGTGCGCAGGTCGTGCGAGACGGCGGCGATGAGGTCTCTGCGGGCCTCCTCCATCTCGCGCTCGCGCTCCGCTGCCTCCTCGAGTGAGTGGGCCATGCGGTTGAAGTCTCTCGCGAGGTCGGCTATCTCGTCCCACCCCTCGACGGGGATATCGGAACCCAACTCGCCCTCCTTGAGCCGCGTGGCACCCCTTCTCACCCTCTCGATGCGGTCAGCCATCGGCGCCGCGCAGAGCAGGCTGAAGCCGACGGACAGCACCGCTGCGAAGAGCAGCATGGTCAGCACGATCGCGAAATCGTGGCCCGAGATGAACATCGCCCGGGACCCCGCGAGCACCATCCCGAGGAGGAGGAGGCTCCCGATAAGGCCGGCCCCAACGAGCTGCGCCCGCACGCCGCCCAACCGTCCGAGCACGGCGGGCCGCACCACCACCAGCGCGACCAGTCCGACCCCACCGCCCGCGCCGGCGAGCAGGAGCGCCACGTCCGGCAGGTCCGAGGATGGTAGTCCCAACAACGTTCCGCCGACCAGGATGGCGATCGCCAGCGCGCCTGCGAGGAACAGCAGAGAGATACCTACGGTGCGAAGCACCGGCTCTACCCACCGAACCTGTAGCCGACGCCCCACACGGTCTGGAGGTAGCGTGGATCGGCGGCATCGGGCTCTATCTTCTCGCGTAGGCGGCGCATATGCACGGTGACGGTGCTGGTCTCGGCGGCGAAGGTGTAGCCCCACACTGCCTCCATTAGCTGGTCTCGGGTGAACACTCGTTTGGGGTGAGAGGCCAGATGGTAGAGCAGGTCGAACTCCCGCGCCGTGAGGGTCGCGAGCTCACCCCGGACCGTCACCTCCCGCGTGTTCGGGTCTATCCGCAGATCGTCGAAGGCGAGCACACTCCCGTTCGCCTCCCGGGCCTCGCCTGTCCGCCGGAGTACCGCCCCGACCCTGGCGACCAGCTCGCGCGGAGAGAAAGGCTTGACCATGTAGTCGTCCGCGCCGAGGCCAAGTCCCAAGATCCTATCCTCCTCCTCGCCCCGAGCGGTCAACATGATCAGGGGTATCCGATCCTCAGCCTGGATCCGGCGGCACACCTCAATGCCGCTTACCTTCGGCAGCATCAGGTCGAGCACGACCAGGCCGGGCCTCTCGCGCCTGTACAACCGCAGCGCCTCCTCGCCGTCGGCGGCCGGGACGACTGCGTAACCTTCTCGCCGCAGGTACCGGCCCACGACCTCCCGAATGTTGGGTTCGTCGTCCACGACCAGGATCTTTATCACTGAAGTCTCCGTCCCCGATCTTTCTCGCAACTTGATTATACGCGGAGCGCGACCGCCGCCGCGAAAGCGCTTCGCCAGCGCGAGTACCAAACAGACCCGTTGCTCATCTAGGCATCTCTTAAAGCTCTCCTACCTCCACGAACACCTTGATCGCAGACTTCTCCTCGATCAGGAGTCGCATCATCTCAGCGTAGTTCTCAAGCTCGCATACAGGGTGGGTTAATAGACGCTCGAGCCACCCAGGACACTGCGCCTCCGCCAGCGCCATATCCTGCACGCCGCGTTCGAAGTAGCGGCGGTTGGCGTTCACCGTGCCCACCGCGACCTTGTTGCCAAGCACGAAGCTCAGCATGATGCGATCTCCCGGGACCTCGACCGTGCGATCTCCGCTGCTAATGCCGGTCAGCACCAGAACACCGTTTGGCCCCAGTGCCTCCATGCCCTCGAAGACCACGTTGCTAGCCCCCGTCGCCTCCAAGATGATGTCGAACGGACCGTACCTTTCGGCGGCCTGCAAGAGCGACAGTTTGCGCGCGCTCTCGTAGCGCGCATCCAGCGCCTCCACCAGCTCGCTGTTCAGTGTGGGCGGGTCAGCCAGGGCCAGCGTCGTTACTTCCAGACCGCGCAGCCGAAGAATAAGCGTTGCAAGGAGCCCTAGTGACCCGGCGCCGACCACTGCGGCACGCGCCGGCCGCCAGATCCCTAGACGTCGTTGAATCTCGTAGGCTTGCTCAATGCCCTTCTCCACGACGCTTATTGGCTCCAGCAGCACGCCAACCTCCTTCAAGGCGGCGGGTACCTTGACTATGTACTCCAGATCGTCCACGTAACGCTCTGTCAGGTAGCCGTGCAGCAGGCTTATGCCACGCTCGTAATACGTATCGTCGATGGTCATGTCGTAGGCGCCGATGAGATCGTAGATGCTGCTGCCTGGCCGCCGTACCGTCGCCACCACGTAGTCGCCGGGCGCGAGGTCGCGCACGTTTGGTCCAACCTCCAGCACCCGCCCCAACGACTCGTGGCCGATGACCAGGAAGTTGTAGCCGTCCGGGGCAGCGCCGTACTCGGCGTCGTTGATCTCCTTGTCTGTTCCGTCTACGCCGACGCGCAACACTTCGACGAGCACGCCCCGCCCCCCGGGTACGTCGTCAACGTCCGGCTCCGGCAGATCGGCCAGGTGGATGCTATCGGGTTTGCCGGGTAAGACGCTGATCGCCTTCATCTAGGACTCCTCTCTCACGACGCTGCGTCGTGCCCATTGATGACGCCGGCCTTGCTCAGGCGTTCTTCAAACGAATCTCGCCATCCGGGTGAGAGCGCCGTGACGCGCAGCGCCCGCTTTGCACTCTCCAGGTTCTCCCGATCGAAGAAGAGCAGGTGGCTCATCTCCCGCACCGACACCCGCTCGGGGTCGCTCTTGACGAGCTCGAACGCCTCTCCCGCGCCGATCTCTCCCTCTTCTAATACGCGCAAGTAGAATCCGACGCGGCCACTCGCCAGGAACATCTTTGGAAATCGAGCCATGCCCATCTTGATGCCGAGCTTGAAGCATGGGGGCCGCGGCTGAGTGACTTCGACCAGCGCTTGTCCCACGCGGAAGACGTCGCCGATATGGACGTCGTCCTCCATCATTCCCTCGACGGTAAGGTTTTCGCCGAACTGACCGAAGGTGAAATCAGCCCGGCCAAGCTCGCGCCGCCAGTAGTCGTAGTTCTCGATCGAGTACGCGTAGGCTGCCCGGTAGATGCCCCCGTGGTTCTCGAGGTCTGCCTGCTCATCCCCATCGAGGTTCGTCGTCCGTAACATGACCCTGTCCCCGACCGGTTCTTTGAAGATACCCGTCGATACTGTTTCGCTCCCGTGCTCAACTTCCCTGGGTAACGAGACGTTCACGGAGAGTAGCTTCATCCTACGCTTCCTCTTTTTTCTGGACGTTGCGGGCCGTCAGCCCCGCCTCACTCTTTACGACTTCGAACCTCACCGGAGTATCAGGTCTCAAGGTTCGGTAACCCTCGCCCGGGATAGCTGTGAAGTTGAAGAATACGTCATCGTCCGAGGTGTCGCTCTGGAGCATCCCTACGCCCGCTTCGACATCGAACCAGCGCACCACGCCTTCTGTCACCGGCAGGCTGTTATCACCGAGCGGTGGCGTGCCATCGATCCACTCCTGCTGCGGGATGCGGATCTTTTTGACCTCCAGCGTGTTGTGCGCTTCGTAGTGATAGTCCGACCGGGTCTCCATAATCGTCCGCAGGTCGTGCCGCAACTCTTCGAGCGTCGGTCGCCCCACGAAGAACCAGCCATCGTAGATACTGTGTATCGTCAGGTCGGGGCGCAGCACGAAGGTGTAAGGCTGTGCGACGTAGGCGTACTCCCCTTCGGTCTCGTCGAGGATGCCGATGCGCTCGGTGACCTCCCGTTTCTCGTCCGATAGGAAAGGCCACTCTGCTCCCAGCCCGGCGCGAAAGGCCGCTCCCGTCAGTGGCGCGTCGGTACTGACCGTCGCGAGCTTGCCGAAGTTCACCGCCAGCTCGGACTGGAACTGGATCAACTGGCGCATGTGCTGCTGGTCGCGCGGGCAGAAGAAGCCGCGTCCGAAGATCAGGATAAGCGGGTAGCCGTCCTCGAAACCGAGCTTCTCGTCCATGGGGCTGGGTTTAGTGAACTTACTGAGACGGCGCGGATTGTTGCGGTGATCCGGCAGTTCGAAGTCGGGAAAGACGTCGCCGACGCGCAGGTGGGTGGTCACTCTCTGACTCTCCTCTCATCCGTCGAGGGTAGCGAACAGCTTGTTCAACGACTCGGCGAGCGTCGGGTGGGCGAAGGGGGCGTCCCGGAGGGCCGTGTAATGCAGTTCCCCCATCATGGCTATATGTACCATCGACATGATCTCGCCGCCTTCAATACCCAGGATTGTGCACCCCAGGATCTGACCCGTGTCGGCGTCCACCACGGCCTTCATCATGCCGCGGGTCTCGTCCATCTCCAGTGCCCGGGGAACGTGGCTCATGGGCATCTTCGCCACCAGGATGTCGCGGCCCTCTTCCCGGGCCTCCCTTTCACTCATCCCCACCCGGCCCAGTTGTGGGTCGATGTAGACGGTGTAAGATACGAGTCTACCGGTGGTGGTGGCGTCACCGTCCTCTAGCAAGTTGGCGCTGATGATGCGGAAGTCGTCGTAGGAGATGTGGGTGAAGGCGGGTCCGCCCTTTGCATCGCCGATAGCGTAGACGCCCGGTACATTCGTCTCCAGCCGCTCGTTTATCTCGACGAAACCACGCTTGTCGGCCTGCACGCCGGCTGCGTCGAGGTCGAGGCTGTCGGTGTTTGGTGGCCGGCCTATGGCCACCAGGAGGTGCGATCCGGCCAGCGTGCGCTCTCCATCTGGTGTGCTAACGGTTAGTTGTACTCTGCCGTCGCCGTCCTGCTCCGCACCCAGCGCCTCGGTCCCGAGCAGAACCTCGATGCCGTCCTCGCGCAAGATTTTCGCCACCTCTCCAGCGATGTCCTCGTCTTCGCGGGTCAGGAGTTGCTCGCCGCGTTGCACGATCGTCACCTCGCTGCCGAACCGGCAAAACATCTGGGCAAACTCGAGCCCCACGTAGCCGCCGCCGAGCACCAGCAGATGCTCCGGGACCTCGTCCAGCTCCATGATCGAGGTGGAGTCCAGGGCGGGTACGCTGTCCAACCCCTCGATAGGAGGGTCCAGGGGGCGGGCGCCGACGTTGATGAAGATGCTATCGGCGGTCAGCCGGACCGTCTCGCCGTCGTTGAGGCTCACCTCTAGCTCCTTCGGGCCGGTGAAGCGGGCCTCACCGAAGAGGAGATCCAGGCCCTTGGTGCTCTCGATGCCCTGCCGGACGCCGTCGCGGAAGGTGTTCACTATGTCCCGCTTGCGCTGCCGCACCTCGGTCATGTCCACGGTTATCGGGCCGTTGTGGACTCCGTAATCAGCCGAACGGCGGTCTATGTAGGCTGCCCGGGCACTGGCGATCATCGTCTTTGTCGGCGTACAGCCTACGTTTACGCAGCTTCCACCCAAGTGTTCACGCTCGATGATAGCGGTCTTGCGCCCTGCCCAGGCCAGTGCGCCCGCGAGCGGTTTCCCACCCTGGCCCGAGCCGATCACGATAGCGTCGTAGTGCTGTTTCGTAGTCATGAAGAAGAGCTTCTCTCTGTTATTGGGTGCGTCGTGCTACTCATTTGGGAAACCTCCTATACGTCCCTCCCGGCGTTCGCGGGCTGCCCCTTCGTCGGCTCCGTAGGCGTGGCCGCCGAACCCATGGCGCATCATAGCGATGGCGCGGGCCCAGTTCTTCTCGTCGTCGCGCGAGGCGAAGAGCTGCATCACGGACTGCGAGATAACGGGGACCGGCACCTCCATGTGGAGGGCGTCGTCGACAAGCCAGTTCACCTCACCCGTGTCCTCGACGTAGGCGGGGGTACTCTTCGTGCCGTTGTCAGAGCGGTAGGCCGCCTCCATCAGATCCATCAACCACGAGCGTATGACCGACCCGTGACGGTAGCAGCGCAGGACTTCGGCTACGTCCAGTTTGTCGCGGTAATGCTCCAGGAGGTCCACGCCTTCCCCGATGGCCTGGAGCATCCCGAACTCGATGCCGTTGTGGACCAGTTTGGCGAAGTGCCCCGCTCCCGGGGGACCTGCGTGGACGTAGCCGCCCTCCACCGCCAGTTTGCGCACGATCGGTTCGACCTTAGCGATATCCTCCTCCTCGCCACCGGCCATGAAGCAGGCCCCGTTGCGCGCGCCCTCTATGCCGCCGCTCGTCCCCAGGTCCACGAAGTGGATGCCCCGCTCCTTAAGCCGGTGGTGACGTCGGATCGAGTCGCCCCAGTAGGAGTTGCCGCCGTCGATGAGGATGTCGCCCTCGTCGAGCCGTGCCGCGAGGTCGTCGAGGACCTGATCTACCGGCGGTCCCGCCGGGATGTAGATAAAGATCACCCTCAGGGGAGCGAGCTGCGCCTTAAAATCCTCAAGGGAGCTAACCTCGACGAGTCCAGCTCCGAGCATGTCGTCCGGGGCGCCCTTGCGCGTGAAGCCGACCACCCGCATACCTCGCTCCAGGGCCTGAAGGACAAGGTCGCCGCCCATCCGGCCCAGCCCGACCACTCCGAACTCGTTCTTTGCTTCCGTCATGTAGCTCCTCCTCGTTTCTCGTTCTTCCGGCTAGATCGCCTTGGCGAGTTGCTGTTATCCCGGGCTCCCGGTTCCGAGCGCCCGGTCGAGGTTGAAGGCGGCGCTAATGAGGGTGAGGTGAGTAAAGGCCTGGGGGAAGTTGCCCAATGCCTCGCCGGAAGGTCCCGTCTCTTCCGCGTAGAGCCCCAGGTGGTTCGCGTAGCCAAGCATCTGCTCGAAGATGAGCCGGGCCTCCTTGACCCTCCCCGACCTCGTTAGCGTCTCAACGAGCCAGAACGTGCAGAGGTTGAACGTACCCTCCTCTCCCGCGAGGCCGTCCGGCGACTTCTCCACGTCGTAGCGGTAGACGAGGCTGTTGGAGACCAGCCCGCCTTCTCTCGGCGAGCGGTTGATAGCCTCCAGGGTACTGAGCATCCTTGGGTCTTTGGCGGAGAGGAAGAAGACGAGGGGCATCATGAGGTTCGAGGCGTCTAAAGTGTCGTCGCCGTAAGCTTGAACGAACGTCTGGTGTCTCTCGTTCCAGCCCTTTTCCATGATCTCTTCGTAGATCTCGTCACGCACCTCCAACCACCGTTCGCGGTCGGCGGGGAGGGAGCGCTTCTCGGCCAGTCTCAGGCCCCGGTCCAGGGCAACCCAGCACATTAGCTTTGAGTACACGAACTGCTTGCGGCCGCCGCGGGTCTCCCAGATCCCCTCGTCCTCGCGCCGCCAGTTGTCGCAGACCCAGTTGATTAACGCCCGCAGACGGGTCCACAGGTCGTAGGAGATGGGGTCGCCGTACTTGTTGTAGAGGTAGACCGCGTCCATCAACTCACCGTAGACGTCGAGCTGTAGCTGATCGTAGGCGCCGTTCCCGATCCGGACCGGACGCGAGCCGCGATAGCCCTCCAGATGATCCAGGGTCTCCTCGGTCAGGTTGCTCTGCCCGTCTATCCCGTACATTAACTGCAGCGAGCCGTCGGGGCTGGAGTGCTGGCAGCGGGACTCCAGCCAGTCCATGAACCTGGCGGCCTCCTCGGTGAACCCGATGCGCAGGAAACCGTAGAGGGTGAAGGCGGCATCCCGGAGCCAGGTGTACCGGTAGTCCCAGTTGCGCTCGCCGCCTAAAGACTCCGGCAGACTGCACGTTGGCGCCGCCACGATCGCCCCCGTCGGCTCGTACGTCAACAGCTTCAGCGCCAGCGCCGAGCGGTTTACCATCTCGCGCCAGCGACCTGTATAGGTACACTTCGAGAGCCACCACCGCCAGTAATCCACCGTCCGCCTGAGAAGCTCCTCTTCCTCCTGATCGGGGAGAGAGATGTCAGAATCGTACCCGGCTTCGATCTCCCGTAGCGCGAACACTGCGGTCTGCTCTTCTTGCAGCGTAAACTCGGCGACGGCTCCACTACCGCGCTGCTCCAAAGGAACGCGCGTCGCCAGCCCCAGGCCGAGCTGCGACGAGCGGAAGCTTGCACCTCCGGCGACGATTACGGTCTCATGCTCCTCGCGGGCGTAGTCGAAGGCGGGGGAGCACTCCATGCGGAAGGTTATCTCCCCCCGGACTACCTTAACCCGGCGGATCAACTGGTGACGCCCGTGGCCGTCTTCGGGATTGTCTACCGGCATGTAGTCGATCACCTCCCCGACCCCGGCGGGCGAGAAGAAACGCGTAACAAGGACGTTAGTATCCGGCCAGTAGAGCTGCTTGGTGGTGAAACCTTCGGACGTGGGAGAGACCTTGAACCGCCCGCCCTTCTCGTCGTCGAGGATCGCTGCGAAGACGCTCGGCGAGTCGAAGTGCGGGAAGCATAGCCAGTCGATAGAGCCGTCCATCCCCACCAGGGCCACGCTGTGCATGTCTCCAATGATTCCATAGTCCTCTATCGGCTGATAGGTCATGGCGTACTCCTCATTCGGATCTCGCCCCGTTCGCCAGCCAATCTAGAGCGACGGCTGCGGTCCAGGATTGGTCGTCGGAGCCCAAGAGTTCGCCGGTGAAGGGCTCGAAGTACTCCCCGAAGCCCCCGCTCTCGAGCTGCTCTAGCGAGGTATTCCGCAGCCGTTCGGCTCTCTCTGGCTCGCCGGCCTGGATCAGGGACCACCACAAGAGCCAATTGAAGACCGGCCAGACGGGTCCCCGCCAGTACCGACGGGGATCGAATTCGGGATCTTGCGGGCTGGTGCTCGGCGGCAGCGACCAGCGTAATTCCGGATTCCCGAGAAACGCGGGCGAGTCGAGGACCTCGAGGAGGGCTTTGAGATGGTCGGGGTTTCCGGTGCCCGCTATGAGCGGCGCGAAGCCGCCCACGGTGCGAGCCGGCAGCGGCTCGGCAGCCCACACATCGTAATCCAGGCAGAGCCCGAGCTCGGGGTCCCAGCACCTTTCCAACCCCCGCAGGCCCCGCTCGATCCACCCTCGGGTAGCCGAACGTTCCTCGTCGGAGGCCCCGACGACCTCGGCGATCTCCAGTAGCGCCTCGTTTGCCCTCACCAGGATCGCGCTGAAGAGGACGTCCTTGACCAGGAACGGGTGGGATTCGTAGATGGCGGCCTCGTTGCAGCCGACGCGCTTTATCAGCTCGACGAGCCAGATGTAGCGATCGTACTTCTCTTGGGTGGGTCTCTGGGAGGGGTCGGCGAACTGGAGGTCGGGGCGGGGATGGGGCGGTAGCTCGCCTACTTCGAGCTTCTCCAAAGCGCGGTTCCATCGCGGGGAGTTGTCGGTGCCGCTCTCCCAGGGATGATAGATGGTGACCAACCCGGATTCCTCCGGATCTCTGACGGTCGCGAGGTACCGGTGCCAGGCGAACAGTCCGGGGTAGATCTCGCCCAGAAAGGCCCGCGCTTCCGCGAGCGGTTCCCCGCCTCGCTCAAGGGCGACTTCCCAGATGCGTCGGACGGCCAGGGCGTGGACCGGCGGTTGGCACAGGCCGCTTGTGAGGGCCGGCATGGGCGGGGCGTCGGGGGATTCCGGCGCCGCCGTTGCCCAGTGCTCTGCGCCCGGGAAGTAGCTCTCCGGCGGGGCCTCCTGGTTGAAGACTATGTGGGGGATCTTGCCGGTGGCCCACTGGCAGTGAAAGAGTGAGACGAGCTCTTGCGCGGCGCGCCGGGTATCGAGGTGGGCCAGGCCGATGGCGATGAAGGCGCTGTCCCAGCTCCATTGGTGAGGGTAGAGGTCCGGGCCGGCCTTGGTCCACTCTCCCATGTCGTTTTGGCGCAGAACCTCCTCCGCCCGCGTGGCTAACACTCCAGAAGATCCCATCCGCGCCGTCATACACGCAGCTCCTTTCTACCCTCGATGTACTGCCGCCGTTCCACCGCTCCCACCCTCGCCTCCGAATCCTATCGGCGCCGCCCGGCGCGTCGCGACTCGCGAGCTTACCGTTCAAAGCTTAGGCTATGAACCTTACGAAACGATTATCCGCATCTTACGCGTTGGTGAACAGTTGGCTCCGGGGCCTGCCGCGACGGGTCTTACTGCCCCAACATCGTCGGCAGCAGCACCCCAAGCCCCAGCACGAAGAGCCACAGCGCGGGCGCGGGCGTTCCCACCGGGCGTTGCCGGCGCTCCTCACGGGCGGCGACACGGGGATCGAGGCGCGCCCAGCCGGTGTGGCGGCGCTCCAGCAGCAGGAACAAGAGTGCCAGCGCCGCGCCGTAGATCAGGTGCCCGATCAGCGATGGCAATCCGTCGGCGGCGGCTTCGGTGGTCCAGACGAACGTGCCGCCGAGCAGGACCGGCAACAACGTCAGGTGGCCCACGAACCACCAGACCAGCCCGTAGAGCATGCCCCAGACTACGCTCGACCCGGCGTCGGGTGCTTCGTAGCTGAACAGCAAGCCGTAACTCATGCCGATCAGGGTGCTGATCCCCATGTGGACCACGAAACCAAGCACCGGCGACGAGCCGCCCACCAGGTTGGCTATCGTGGGTAGCACGCCGGTGGCGACCATCACCAGACTGAACAGCAGCCCTCCCACTAGGCTCGCCAGTGCGCCCCAGCCCAACGAACGCAGCGTGCGCGTCCCCGGCCCCTCGACCTCACGGTTGATTGGGTCGGAGTCGTGGAAGAAGCCTATCCAGAGCCGGTCGAGCACCGCGTAGACCAGGCCCAACAGCAGGCCGTAGAACACGTGCCCCACCAGCGAGCCGAACAACGCGTCACCCCGCTCGTACGACCAGTCGGGCACACTAACCCCCAAGATGGGCAGGAGCGTGAGCGGCCCCAGAAACCACCAGAGGACGCCGTAGCCCATCCCCCAGCCCAGAGACGACCCGAAGCCACGCACGTCGCGCTGAAACAGCATGCCGAAGCTCACGCCGATAAAGACCGCAATTGCGAAGTGAAGCGTCATACCTACCGTGGGAGAGTCGGAGCCGACCAGGCCCGCGATGAGCGGGAAGAAGTCGACCTGCGCCATCCACCTGCCGAAGACCCAGCCGCCCACGATACCCGCCACCCCGCCGACGACCAGCGCTCGCGGCAAGCTGAAGCGCTCCTGCTCTGGTGGCGAATGCAGGCTACCCAATGTTCCCAGCGCCAGCCCAAGCGGCAAGCCGAGACAGAGAATATACGCGACCAGTTCGGGGAAATGGGCGCGGGCAGTGTCGATCATTCCCATCGCCGGGGGTTCACCTGAGTCACCCAGCAACGGGAACAGCCCCGCAGGACCGGCCAGCCAGAGCAGGAATGCGTAGCCTAAGCCCCAGAGCAACCCCGCACCCGGACTGACCGCCCGCCGCGCTACCAACAGCGCAAAGAGCAGACCATACAGCCCGCCGAGCACCACGCCTG
>CADCVG010000060.1 GCA_902806075.1 uncultured Rubrobacteraceae bacterium | reverse complement strand
GCGCGAGCGGGCGCGGGGGGCCTTGCAGGGCCACGAGAGGCTCGTGGCGGCGTTCAGGGATCTGGAGATAAAGAGCCGCTTCGTCGGTTATGAGCGAGAGCAGGTCGAGACCAGGGTGCTTGCCGTCGAGGAGACGCCGGGTGGGGAGTTGCACGTCGTGCTCGCTGAGAACCCGTTCTATGCTACCGGTGGCGGGCAGGTGGCGGATGAGGGTTGGATCTCCTCGGAGAATGGCCAACTGGAGGTGTTTGACGTAGTCCCGGCCGGCGATTACCAGGTCATCCGGGCTAGAGTCGAGCGTGGGACGGTAGAGGCCGGCGAGACCGCCACCGCCTCCATAAACCGGGTGCGTCGCCAGCAAGTCGAGGCAAACCATACCGCGACCCACATACTGCACTGGGCCCTGCGCGCGGTCCTGGGGAAGGATGTCGTCCAGGCCGGAAGCTACGTCGGCCCGGATAGGCTGCGCTTCGACTACCGGCACACCGGGAAGGTAGACGAGGCAGAGCTCAGACGCATTCAGGAGCAGTGCCTCTTGAAGATCACCGAGAACCAGCCCGTCCGCTACTACACGACCACGCTAGAAGAGGCGCGCAACCTGGGCGCGATGATGCTCTTCGGGGAGAAGTACGGCGACCTCGTGCGCGTCGTCGAGATAGACGGCTTCTCGCGCGAGCTGTGTGGCGGGACGCACGTGCGGGCTACGGCGGAGGTCGGGGCGTTCAAGATCACCTCGAACAGGAAACACGGCGCGGACCTCTACCGGATCGAGGTCATCACCGGTCGTGAGGCCCTCTACTACCTGCTAGGTGCTACCGAGCAGGCCGAGCGTCTCGCCGAGACCCTGCGCGTAGAGGTCGAGGAGCTTCCCGGGGCGGTCGGCGGGCTGCAAGACGAGGCGCGCGAGGCACGCGAGGCCGCCAAAGAGCAGACCCTCAAGAAGGGGCTCGAAGAGGTCGGCTCCCTCGTCGAGAGCGCCGAGCAGGTGGACGGGGCGAAGATCGTCACCGGGCAGGTAGTCGCGGCCGACGTCAAGGGCTTGCGCCAGATCTCCGACGACATAAAGAACCGCCTCGGGGGACCGGCGGCGGTGGTCCTGGCCGCCGCCCTGGATGGCAAGGCGGTTCTCATCGCCAACCTGCACCCCGAGGTCTCGCGCAGGGTTGGGGCCGGCGAGATCGTCCGGGAAGCCTCGGGCATCCTCGGCGGTCGCGGCGGTGGGAGCCCGACAATGGCCCAGGGCGGCGGCGGAGATACGGATGCCATCCCCGAAGCCCTTCTCAAGGCGAAGGACATCCTGAGCCGGAGGCTCGCGGGCCCCTCGGAGGGCTAGCCCGATCTCAAACCCCACTCCCGCACGGGTAGCTGCCCTTGACCTCGGCGAGGTGCGCACGGGGGTGGCGATCTCCGATCCCGGTGGTACGCTCGCCCGTCCGCTGGAGGTAGTGCCGAGCGCAGAGATCGGGGGGTACCTCAAGGGGCTCGTGCGGGATCAGAGCATCGCGGAGATAGTGGTCGGCGTCCCGAAGACACTCGGCGGCGAGGTCGGCCTTCAGGCGAGGCGGGTACTGGACAAACTGGAGACCTTGAGGGAGGAGTTCCCAGCGGTACGCTTCGTGGAGTGGGACGAGCGTCTGACCACCCGTATTGCCCGCTCTTCGCGGGACGAGGGGCGGAGCAGGTCCCGGACGAGGGGCCGCTCCGGGCGGCGCAAGGGTGGCGTGAAGGAGCGGGTGGACCACCTGGCGGCGGCCGGCATGTTGCAGGAGTACCTGGACCGGAGGGCCGTTTGAGGCGGCGCGATAAGGGTCGCCGCCGCGGGCGGCGGTACCCGGAGGAGGTAGACGCGCGTCTCGAAGCCGTGCGGTCTTCCTCCCCGAGGAGGAGGGATCGCGGGCCGAAGAGGCGTCCGCGCAGGCGTCGCAAGTCTCCGGTCTTACCCCTCTTGCTAGCGGTGATCCTGCTTATTGGCGTGCTCTACGGGGCCTACCGGCTCGTGGGAGCCGCGCTCGGCGGCGGGGAGGAGGCAGCGGAGCAGCCCGTGACGGTGGTAGTCGAGCAGGGAGACACGCTCGGGAGCGTCGCCGAGAAGCTCGATGAGGCCGGCGTGATAAGCAGCTCCTCCATCTTCGAGCTGGAGGCGCGCGTAGGGGGCAGCGCCACGGATATAAAACCCGGTGAGTACCAGTTTGAGCCGGGTCAGAGTGGAGAGGAGATCCTGGAGGCCCTCTCAAGCGGCCTGACCTATGATGTCGCCATACCGGAGGGTCTGACGCTGGAGCAGACCGCGCAGAAGGTCGCGGAGCAGACTGGCGTGCCTGCCGAGGAGTTCGAGGAGGCAGCCGGAGAGACGGACTACGAGTACGCGTTCCTCGACGATCCGGCCATCGAGACGACCGAGGGCTTCCTCTTCCCCAAGAAGTACGAGTTCCAGAACGATGCCGGCGCAGAGCAGATCGTGGATCGTCTCTTACAGCAGTACCTTATAGAGACACAGAGCCTCGACTTCGCCGCGACGGAGGAGCGCTTGAACCTTACCGAGTACGAGATCCTCACGACGGCGTCACTCATCGAGAAGGAGGCCGCCAGCCCCGAGGAGCAGCCGATCATAGCCAGCGTGATCTATAACCGCATCCGCGCCCGCATGCCCTTGCAGATAGACGCTACGATCCATTACGCTCTTGGCGAGCCGAAGGAGAGGCTCTCGCTCGATGATCTGGAGGTCGATTCGCCCTACAACACCTATAAGAACCTCGGCCTTCCCCGCGGCCCCATCGCCAGCCCGAGCCGCGGCGCGATACAGGCCGCCCTCGAACCCTCCGAGACCGAGTACCTCTACTACGTGCTCAAGCCCGGCGGCGGGGAGCACTTCTTCACCGACGACTATAATGAGTTCCTCCAAGCCAAGGCCGAAGCCGAGGAAGAACGCTAGAGGAGTGCGCGACGCAGAGCCGGCGTGGGCTAAAGGTTTCGAGTTGTTTCGCCGATAATAGATATGGAAGCGGCCGACGTTTCGAGTCGATATGTTACGAGGGTGTAGTATGTTAACCGGAAGAACAAAGTTGCTGGGGGTGATCGGACACCCCATCGGACACACTTTGAGCCCACGTATGCACAATGCCGCCTTCGCCGCCGATGGTGCCGACTATGCGTACGTGGCGATGGACGTGATGCCGGACCGCCTGCCCGCCGCCGTCGAGGGCCTTTCGGCCCTGGGCTTCGTTGGTTTCAACGTTACTATGCCCCACAAAGAGGCTATGCTACCGCTCGTCGATGAGCTGGACGAGGCTGCCCGCCTCGCCGGGGCAGTAAACACAGTCGTCGCCGGAAAGGGAGGGAAGCTGCGGGGGATCAATACCGACGGCAGCGGCTTCGTCGAGGCCTGCGCGGAGGCGGGCGTGTCCCTTTCCGGGCGGCGGGTCCTGATCCTGGGCGCCGGAGGCGCGGCCGCAGCCATCGCTGTCGCGGTCCTCGGGGAGGGCGTCTCACGGCTCTGCCTCGCCAACCGGACCATCGAGAAGGCCAAACGGCTCCGGACGAGGCTCTCCGGGTTTGCGGAGGGGGCAGAGGTGCTCGTGCGTCCTCTCGACGAGATCGGCGAGGCCGTGGCGGAGGCGGAGGTTCTGATCAACGCGACCTACCTCGGGATGAAGGAGGGGGATCCCTTGCCGTTCCCTGCCGCTTCTTTGACGACGGAGAAGGTCGTCTGCGACGCCGTTTACCGTGCCGCTAGGGAGACCGCGCTCATACTTCACGCGCGTGAGGATGGGGTGCGTACCGTCTCCGGCGGCCGCATGTTGTTGTACCAGGGAGTTCAGGCGCAGCGAATCTGGACCGGTAGAGAGCCAAACGTAGAGGCGATGAGCGGCGCACTCGCCTGATGGCCACCCCGGAGCATCGCGACCATGCCGAAGAGGTGTTGAGGCCGGTAAGTTGGGGTCCGGGGAGCGGCGGTTGAAGTTTTGAATCTTCAGAGGCGATAACCTTATAATGGTTGGAAGTCTAGAATCGAAAGAGGCGACGCGCGGATGATGATCGAGAGCGGGCTCAACGATTACCTGTTCGATGCGATGAAGGCCGGGGCGAGCGACCTGCACATCACCGTGGGCCTGCCGCCCATGATCCGGGTACATGGCAAGGTACAGCCTCTCGATTACCCGCCGCTGACGCCAAACGTGGCACGTGAGATCATCTACGACATCCTCTCCAACGATCAGCGCCAGCGCCTGGAGAGCGAGTGGGAGCTGGACTTCGCCTATACCCTGCCCCGTACCGCCCGGTTCAGAGTGAACGTGTACTTCCAGAAGGGCTCCATGGGCGCGGCCTTCAGGACGATCCCGGAGAAGATCAAGACCTTCGCGGAGCTTGGGCTCCCGAAGGCAATAGAGCAGATGGCCGACAGGCCTCGCGGGCTCGTCCTAGTGACGGGACCCACCGGCTCCGGCAAGTCCACGACGCTGGCCTCGATGATCGACAAGATCAACGAAGAACGCCAGGAGCACATCATGAGCGTCGAGGACCCGATAGAGTTCCTCCACACTCACAAGAAGTGCATCGTCAACCAGCGCGAGGTAAACCAGGACACCAGGAGCTTCGCGCAGGCCCTCAAGCACGTCCTCAGGCAGGATCCGGACGTGATCCTCGTCGGCGAGATGCGCGACCTTGAGACCATCCACCTTGCCATAAGCGCGGCGGAGACCGGCCACCTCGTCTTCGGAACGCTCCATACCCAGGACGCCCCGCAGACCGTCGACCGGATCATCGACGTCTTTCCGGCCCACCAGCAGTCCCAGGTCCGTACCCAACTCGCCAACGCCCTGCAGGGCATAGTCACACAGACCCTCATCCCGAAGCGCGACGGCAAGGGGAGGGTCGTGGCATGCGAGATACTCGTGCCGACACCGGGCGTCAGGAACCTCATCCGGGAGGGCAAGAACCACCAGATCTACTCGGCGATGCAGACCGGCGGCAAGTTCGGGATGCAGACGATGGACGCGGCGCTCGTGGAGCTGGTGCGAAAGAACGCGATCTCGCGCGAAGAGGCCGAGAAGCGCTCTAGCAACGCCGACGAGCTCAATCGCCTGATGGGTGACGCCTCGGGGATGGCTGGTGGCGGAATGGCGGCAAGGTCCGGCAGTCCCGGTTACGCGGCAATCCGGCGCTAAGGACCAGTAGGAGGTCTGATCTTGGCGGTATTCGCATACAAAGCCCGCGACAAGAACGGGGAGATTCTTCAGGACAAGATCGAGGGCTCCGACACGGCGGCCGTGGCGATGACGCTGCGGCAGCAGGGCCTCCTCGTCATCGCCATCAAGGAACAGGGCGTCGGGCAGAAGGACATCCTCGAACCCTTCAAGAAGGTGAAGCTAGGCGACCTCGTCGTCTTCACCCGACAGTTCGCAACGATGGTTAACGCCGGCCTCCCCATCGTTCGCTCTCTCTACGTCCTTACCGAGCAGACTACCAACAAGAAGCTCAAAGACGTACTCGACGACGTTCGCAAGCGGGTCGAGTCGGGGCTCGCGCTCTCCGAGGCTCTAGAGAAGCATCCGAAGGTCTTCAACAAGCTTTATACCGAGATGGTCCGGGCTGGTGAGATCGGCGGTATCCTCGACGAGGTGCTTCTGCGTATCGCCGGCCAGCTCGAGAAGGACCAGGACCTCAGGCGCAAGGTCAAGAGCGCCATGGCCTACCCCACGGTCGTGCTCGTCCTCGCCATCCTCGCGGCCTCGTTCATGCTCATCTTTATTGTCCCGATCTTCGCCAGGATGTTCGAGGACCTCGGCGGAGACCTGCCGCTACCGACGGTAGTGGCGATGACCCTCTCGGATATCTTGACGAGCATATTCGGGGTGTTCCTCTACGCGGGCATGATCGGGGGGGTGATCTTCTTCCTGCGGTGGAGGAAGACCGAGAACGGGCGCAAAGCGGTCGACCCTGTAATGCTGAAGATACCGGCCAGGATAGGAGATACCCTGCAGAAGGTCGCGCTCGCCCGCTTCGCCAGGACGTTGGGAACGTTGATCGCCGCGGGCGTACCGATTCTACAGGCCCTGGAGGTCACGGCGACCTCGTCGGGAAACTGGGTTATCGAGAAGGCTGTGCTCAAGAGCCGGGAGGCGATCCGGGAGGGTCTGCCGATCTACCAGCCGCTCGAAGACGAGCCGGTCTTCCCGCCGATGGTGACGCGCATGATCGCCGTCGGTGAAGAGACGGGCGATATAGATGGGATGCTTACCAAGATCGCCGACTTCTACGAGTCTGAGGTTGACGCGTCGGTCAAGGCACTCACCTCTATCATAGAGCCCCTGATGATCGTGGTCATTGGAGGCATCGTTGGTGGCATCATCATCGCGATGTACCTGCCGATGTTCAGGATCTTTGAGCTGATCGAGTAACCTCGTGTAGCAAGCCGTGGCACAACGACGTTCACGATTACACGCCCTTGCCGACGGACAGCCCGTGGCTCGAACTCGAGAACGTCACCTTCACCCCGCACATCGCCGGCATGACGCTGGATAGCTCGAAGAATTCGATCCGGATGGTGACCGAAGCAATTCGGGAGTTCGTTGAGGCCGGGTGCTTCGAGAACACGGTGAACTCGGCTGCTCTGGAGAGAGCATGAGCCCTTGTATCCTTGCGCTCACGAAAGCGCTCGTCTCCGACACGCAGGGTCGCGAGAAGTGTCTGGGGGAGGCAACAACTCCCGGAAGGGTCACCCACTCTCGCTGGTTTGCAGAGATCTGGTAGGGCTTAGGAAGACGGCGAGAGCCGAGATCGGGCAGGCCCTGTGTAAAGCCGGGCTCGGCCTCTGTGGCTCCCCACCGTCGAGGGCCACGCGACGGAGCTTACCTACGAGCTCACGCGGACGCTGCTTGACACTAAACTGGCTCAAGCCCACAATGCGATACAGGTGGCACGAAGTGGACAGCTGATTGCTTGAGGCATGTTAGCTCCCGGCCTCGTCGCCAAGGAGGGAGAGACCGGGATGAAGAAGGGGATCGGTACTGAGCCAGTGTGCCAGACGTTGCGGCATAACTCCTTTGTGACGGTGTTAACCGTACGCAACAGATAATAACTAGCTGGGCACGCTTAACTGATTCATACGAAAGGAGAAAGCCATATGGCGGAGTTCGATAGAGGAGAAGTGCAAGCGAACGGCTTGCGCTTTCACTACCTGGCAATGGGCGAAGGACCGCTGGCGCTGTGCCTGCACGGGTTCCCGGACTCTCCCTGGACCTACCGCCATCTCCTTCCCAAACTGGCCGAGGCTGGCTACCGGGCGGTGGCTCCTTTCAATCGAGGGTTTGCGCCGACGGAGGTACCGGCTGACCGTCATTACGTCCATACCGGCACCATGGCCGCCGACGCGATCGCGCTCTCCACGAAGCACTTGGCGGGGACGGAGACGCCGTGCTTATCGCCCACGATTGGGGAGCGGTAGCCGCCTGGGGGGCGGCGGGTCACGCGCCGGAGCGCTGGCGTCGGCTGGCCGTTCTGAACATACCTCCGTTCCAGATCTTCGGGGCAAACCTGTTCAGCTACGCCCAGATCAAACGCTCCTTCTACTTCTGGTTCTTCCAGATGCGAGAGGTCATAGAGGACATCGTGTCGGCCGACAACTTTGCCTTCATTGATGAGATATGGGCGGACTGGTCTCCTGGCTATGATGCGACGGAGGACCTGCCGCTCGTGAAAGAGTGCCTGAGCAATCCGGGCCACTTCCAAACTGCTCTAGGGTACTATTGGGCGCAATTTGATCCTACTCGCATGGGCTCGCCCGCGTGGACGGAGGAGCAGGAGTCCGCGTGGGGGCTCCCGGTCTCTCATCCCGTCCTCTACTTGCACGGCACCCAGGACGGATGTCACGGTCTCAACGAGGAGCAGGTAAAGGAGGTGCCAACCCACCTGGGGGAAGGTTCTGAGTCCGAGCTAATCGAGGGCGTTGGGCACTTCATGCTCGTTGAGAGACCGGAGGAGATCAACGGCCGGATCTTGGAGTTTCTCGGCAAAGCATAGGGCCGCTTCACTACCTAAGCTATCCAGGAAGTCACCACGCCAGGATACGCACGACGAACATGCTGGAGCGTTTGTTCGAGGAGGTGAAGAGGCGGACGAGGGTGGTGGGTGTCTTCTCCAACGAAACGAGCGCGAGCACTTTGGCTACGGAGATAGCCTTGAGGAGCAGTGGGCGCTGAAGCGCTACCTGACGATGGACGCCCTCGAAGCAGTAGGAAAATCAAACCCACAACTTTTGAGACATTGACATGCAGTCATTCCTGAAGGCTCCTGGCCAAGACAATTTCCAGCTTGAGATCTGGGATCAAGACACACCACTACAGAAAGAGAAGGAACTTGGCATCAAGGTAGAAGTCCCAAGAGTAGGATAGCCTCTGCAATACCTCAAGCCGTAGACCGGAGTGTTTTTAGGTCAGCGTACCGAAAAGAGGCCTACGGCAGCCTTGTGCTGAAGGGACTTTCATGCGCTGGTCAGAGTTCCCTATTCTCGAAGGCCGACTGATCGTGCAACTCTACTTCGCGTTTCCTGCTGCATCTGCACCGCAATCCGCTCTCTAGAAATCTTCTCCGCCCCCGAGACCCACGTTCTCTCCGCCGTCCGGTATACTCCCGGCACTCGGCATTGGGTTGTGGTTCCGAAGGTCGTGGGTTCGAGTCCCGTCGGTCACCCCGCCATGCTGACAGCCTAAAACAAGCCCCAGTTTCTCACTGGGGACTCTCTACTGCAATCACACTGTGACAGGCTTCTTGATGACACGTTGCCGGAGCGGTACCTGCCGCGTATCCGCAGGCTCTCGGTCGTCCGGGAGGAGACTCTGCACGAAGTCCTTACGACCTACGCTCACAAGATCGATCATCGCTTCGCCAGCGATCTCCGGCGGAGGGTCCAACGCCACCTTTCCCACGTCTACACAGGGGCC
>CADCVG010000059.1:31998-32425 GCA_902806075.1 uncultured Rubrobacteraceae bacterium | reverse complement strand
GGACTCTCTGACCTAGTCCCGGAGGAGGCCCCCGCCGCTCAAGCCCGCGCCCAGGCGGAGAGTCAGCTCGAGGGGCCGATAGAGGCGCCCGTAGTTCTGGTCTACTCGAACCCCGAAGGATTCAACGCTTCGGACGTGCAGCGGATCCAGGGTGGGCTAGAGTACCTGAATGGTTCAGAGGGGCCGTACCGGCTGGATCGGGCGGTCCCGCTCGTGGTGGGAGATCCGGCAAACCCGGCGCTCTATGCCGACGTGGTCGGACAGAAGGCGTTACCGGTGCTGCTCTTCTTCGATCGGGCGGCGTACTCCTTCGAGATAGACGATGGGGTCGAGCAGATCAGGGGCGTTCTAGGCGACCAACCCGGCTCCTTGCGAGCCGAGGTCACGGGGGCACAGCCGGTCCAGCAGGACAATACAGACGCCATAC
>CADCVG010000059.1:0-31988 GCA_902806075.1 uncultured Rubrobacteraceae bacterium | reverse complement strand
GATCGCGACGGGAACGGCGATATTCTTGATAGTCGCGTTCGCGTACCGCTCGCCGGTAGCCCCGTTGATCCCGCTCGCGAGCATCTCTTTAGCCATCTTCCTGACGCTACGCATCCTGGCCTGGATAGCCTCTAAGCAGGGCACGGAGATCCCCTCTCAGGTCGAGCCCGTCATCGTGGTCCTCCTCTTCGGCGTCGGCACCGACTACGCCCTGTTCCTCCTGAGTCGGACCCGCCAGAGCCTGCGCGAGGGCGTGGGTCGCGTCGAGGCGGCCCGCCTGGGCGTGGAGAAGGTAGGTGGCGTTCTGCTCTCGTCGGCGACGGTCCTGATCGCCGCCTTCGCCTTGCTCATCTTCGCCGAGCTAGGGATCTACAAGGCGCTCGGGCCGGGACTCGCCATCGCGCTTACCCTGGTCTCGATCGTTACTTTGACGCTCGTGCCGGCGCTTCTGGCTATCCTGGGCCGCGCGACCTTCGGTAGACTCGGCAGAGAACGCTCAAGCGTCGAGGTCGCTAGTCCAGGGCCGTTCCTGCGGCGGCCGGGGCTCGCGACGCTCGTACTGTGTGCGGCGCTCGTACTGTGTGCGGCGGGGGCGTTCGGCTTGAGAGTCGGCTTCGATCAGGTCGAGAACCTGCCGGATGACGCGCCCTCCGTACCGGCCTACGAGGCCCTGGCGGAAGGCTTCCCGCAAGGGGTTTTGGCGCCGGTGAACGTCCTCGTGCGCGGCGACGACCTAGAGGGGAAGGAAGCGGAGATCCGGCGTTTGAGAAGCGAGTTCCTTGGCGCGGGCGGGTACGCCGCGGTGATCGGACCGCAAGAATCCTACCTCGTCCCCGGTGTGGACTTCGTCTCCGCCGACGGTTCGGCGGCCCGTTTCCTCCTTGTCTTCTACGGTCCTCCCTACTCGCCGGAGGCCCTCGACCAGATGAGCCGTCTTCAGGAGGAGCTACCGCAACTGCTGGAGCTCGCCGGCTTCGAAGACGCCACCGCCACCGTCGGGGGCCAGACCGCCCTCGCCGCCGCCGCCCGCGATACCTCCGCTGAGGACCTGCGCGACCTCGCGCCCCTCGTCTTCGGCGTCTCCTATCTCGTGCTCGCCCTGCTCTTGCGCACGCCCATCGCCCCCCTCTACCTGCTGCTCTCCACCGCCCTCTCCTTCGCCGCGGCTATCGGTATCTCGACGCTGCTCTTCCAGAACGTCCTCGGGCACGGCGGCGTCGTCTACTACGTGCCCTTCGTACTCTTCTTGCTCCTCGTTGCTCTGGGCAGCGATTACAACATCTTCATCATGGCCGCCATCCGGGAAGAGGCGAAAGAGAAGCCTCTCTCCGAGGCCGTGCCCCTCGCCTTGAGGCGCACCGGCCCCACCATCAACGCCGCGGGGCTCGCCCTCGCCGCCTCCTTCGCCCTGCTCGCCCTCATCCCCTTACAGGACTTCTTCCAGATCGGCTTCGCCGTGGCCCTGGGCATCCTCCTCGACGCCTTCGTCATACGGACGCTGCTCGTCCCCGCCCTCGTGCTCCTCGTCGGCAAGGTCGGTTTCTGGCCCGCGAAGGTGCGCCTTTGAGTTCCATCAGGTAGGCAGATGCGAGTGCCTGGATCGCGAAAGTGAGATCCTCGCCGCCAGGATAGGGCTGATCTTCGAACGTCGTCGGCACAATGCCAGCCATCGCGTCCGCTGCCTTCGACCGGAGTTGGCCTTGCAATGCATAGCATCGGGCAGCCGGGTAAGGAGCTTCCGCAAGTGTTGGCCGTAGTCACAGCGCTATCCTCGTCGCCCGGTGCCGAGAGGCTTGCGGCAGGATTTCCGAGGCTACTCGGAGAAGACACACCTCACGAAGATACTCCTCGAACGAGGCCCGAGGGCCACGATTGCGAAGTTCGCCGTGCGGCAGTCAAAGAAGTCGTGAGGACACCGTCAGGCTTCGGCGAAGGTTCGGGCCAGCGCCTCGTACCCCTCGTCAGTCGGGTGAACGTCCCACGGGTAGCGGTCATGGTGAGTGTACTCACCTTCCTGGCCCCGGAATGCTTCGTCCGCGGCGGCGACAGAGACAGCGTTGTCCCTGGCCACCCTCCGGACCTCTGCGTTCAGCCTGCCGGTCCACTCGTCGGTGAAGCTTCCGGGGGCCGGGTTGTAGAGAGCGAGCACGGTGACCCGGGGCGAGGGGTCGGAAGCGTCCTTGAGGGTTTCGAGGACGTAATCGAGGTTCCGGGCGTACCGGGCGAGGGCTTCTGCGCGCTCGGCGTCGGTGCCGTTGGCCACGGAGAGGAGGTCGTTGCCGCCCAAAGAGAGGGTGACGGCCGCGCCGGGGTGCTCTGCGAGCGCCCTTTCGGCCCGGGCGAGTTGAGAATCCGGCCCGTTTATGAAGCTCTCGCTGGTCGCACCCGCCACGCCGAGTTGGATCAACTGCACCTCGCCTCCCGTCTCCTTTTCGAGCAGGCTACGGTAGAGGGGGGCGTAGCCGTGGTCGCGTGGGTCGGAGGCGCCGACACCGACGGCCAAAGAGTCCCCTAAAGAGACGTAGGCGGCGGGCGGTTCTCCTGAGCAAGAGGAGGCCAGGACGAGGAGCAGGACGGAGGCGGCGAGCGCTGAGTGCCGGATCATACTGGACAAGCCGAAAAAGCGGCCTTGCAGAACGCGCCAGGGCCTACCGGTACAGGAGGAGTTGGAGGTGACGTGGTCACACTCTCTGTGCGGTAGTAGTGCTCCTTGGGCGCGATCCGCCTGGCATGTACCCATATTATCCGACAAACCTGTGTGATGAGACGTCAAGCGCACCTTCCTCTTCAGTATAGTCCCGCACGTTTTGTCGTCTTCGCCTGGAACCGTTGTGTGGCGTTTCGTCCATTAGAGCCGCTCCCGAAGCACATCCGAGAGGACCTCCGGGCTGTTGGTCATAATAACGTCGGCGTCGAGGTTGAGGAGGCGTCGCATCTCTTCCGAGTCGTCTACGGTCCAGACGTCGACCCGTACGCCCCGGTTGTGAGCCGCCTCTATGAAGCGTGGCGTGACCACCTCCCGCCCCCCGTACTCCACCGGGACCTGCAGGGCATCGTAGGAGGGACGCAGCAGGCCCTCCAGGCGCAGCCAGCTCAGGAGGTAGAAGTTCTCGATCTCACGTCGCGAAGCTCCCGTCGAGATGTCACCTCCAGACAACTCTCGGAAGCGGTCCAGGACGCCCGGGAGCTCGGAGACGACGAGAACGCGGCCCTCGGCGTCCGCATCAGCGATGGTCTTGATGAGGGACTCTTCAATGCCGGGTTGGGCTTCCTTGACCTCGATGTTTACCCGGAGGGTAGGGAACTCGCGCAAGACCTCCCCGAGTTCCGGCACCTGCAGGCCCCGGTCCCGGTAGGGATAAGTGGCGCCCCCGTCCGGGGTGAAGCGGTAGCCAGCATCGAGGCTTTGCACCTCGCGCAGAGTCATATCGAGGACGGCGCCGGATCCCTCCGTAGTACGGTCTACAGTGTCGTCGTGGATGACGACGATGCTTCCGTCCGAGGTCATGTGAACGTCGAGCTCCAATCCCCCGGCTCCACCCGCGACGGCCAGGCGGAAGGCTTCCAAAGTGTTCTCCGGCGCTCTAAGGGACGCCCCCCGGTGAGCGAAGTTCATCGGCCAGTCCTCGTCCGGGCTTCGCATCTCCCCCTTATGGAAGGTGGCCGCCGTGAGGACCCCGACGAGACCAACCACGATAGCCGCGAGGACCCACTTCCTGGAGCCTCTGCTCTTCGAGCGTCCTGCCTCGGAACTTCCGTTCATGGATCTTGTTTCTTCAAAGGGCTCTCCAACGGTCTCGTGCCTCCTGACCAAAAGCAAAGGCGGTGAAGATCGGCATCACCGAGAGTAATGAGTCTATCCTCTGTCACTCCTGCTGCTCGCACGGAAGGGCTGCCTTACGCCGCAGGCTGCAGTACGAGGTCGAAGTTCGCCTCTGTCTGGCCGGCCTCGGGGTAATGCTGCGTGACCAACTCCGCGTAACCCGGCGCCGTCACCCGGACGTGGATGTGGGGCGGCCTGTTCTCGTAGAGCCCGGGGAAGTTGCTCTCGAAGCTGTACTCGCCCCCTTCTCCGGCTAGCACCGTTGCCCTGTGGGCGTCGTCGTAGTTGCCCCCGGCGTCGGCGAGCCAGAGCTCGATCCGGGCGCCGGGGATCGGCTGGCAGGTGCCGGTGGAGAGCACGTTGCCCGAGGTCACGTAGCCTCCTGTATCGACGCTGGTGCGCACGGGCGCGTCGGGGACGTAGTAGGGTCCCAGCATGTCGGGTTGCGTCGGTTCGCATCCGGCCGCGGGAGCAGCGGGCTCGCTCGCGCCCTCGGACGGTTCTTCTGCACCGGGCGCGGCCGCCGTTGTAGTATCCTCACCAGCCTCGATTAGCTTGGCGATGGGTTGCGTGGTGGCCGATGATTCCTCAGCGGATCCAGCCTCAGGGTCGCCCCCACAGCCAACCGCGAATAGCGCCAGGAGCGCCAGGGATAGGTATCCGACCACGGACACTGCTTTCATAGGCCTTCTCCTTTACTTCGCGGTCGTCTGCTGCTCATACTCGGCTCCTGCATACCAGCATACCTCTTGCCGTCTTGTCCTCCTCGAGAAGTTTCGAGCACGAGGCTATGAAACGGCTTAGACAAGGCTATGAATTTTCATAGTAAGAGCCCAGTGCATCTCCGAACGAGATGGCAGGCGAGAGGTTTCCCCACGCTCCGTGAGAGAATAGATCTTCGCGCGTCCGCTCTCGGACGCTGAGTACGAGCCCCTGAAGGCGGAGGGCCCGCACTCGAAGGATGCCTTCGTACCGCTGCCAGGTCCTGCTGGCGAACTCCGAGGACGAAACTACCTGCCGGATCGTCCGAACCTTCGGCTGCCCGCACCATGAAATAGTGCCTGATAGGCCACTACAACTTTTCGGCATATGTCAAAAGAAATTCCATTGAGCAACCAGGAGATAAACGCGATAAAACGAGATCCCGCAGAGAAAATCCCAAAGATCCCTACCTCAGCAGACGCGATATGCTCGGCCCCATGGGGTCGGCGACAGCAGCCGTAGTGTTCGTGGGTTGTGAACCCAAGCAATCCAGCTCGGGGGAGAAGATGGGCTGCCGGGTCGCCGGGCGGGACGACCGCGGAGACGGCTTCCTCCTGCTTGGTGAAACCCGAGTAGACGGAAGGGCCATAGTCGACGCGGGGCTAAACCGTTCCGATATCCGGGTGGAGCCCTTAGGCGGCTCGGTAAGGGAAGGCGTCCCACTGGCCCTGACGTTCAACGCTCCCGGGCCGACGGTACCTCCTGCGCCCCCCTCGCCGGACCACTGGTAGACCCCTGGCAATGCGACGTCCTAGACCAATACTCGGACGTCGAAGGCAACGTAGGGCAGAAGTTCCTGCGTGGCTACCAGGTGACAGACGAGAATGGGAACGTCCGGTTCACCACGATCTACCCCGGCTGGTATAGGGGCAAGGCCGTCCACATACACTTCAAGATCCGCGATAGCCCCGAGTCAGATCAGGGTTACGAGTTTACGTCTCAACTCTACTTCGACGACACTCTCACGGACCAGGTCTATTCTCAGGAACCGTACGCCGATAAGGAAGAGCGTGACCGGCGGAACAGCTACGACGGTATCTTTCAGGGCGGCGGGGACGAGCTGTTGCTCCAACTAACCGAGGCTGGAGAATGCTACGCGGGAACGTTCGACATCGCGCTCGATACCACCTACGGCTAAACACCGGAGCTTCTCGATGCCACACCCGACCCGTACGCTACACACCCATAAGCCGGCCTGCTCACCCTGGAGCGCTAGGGTAAGCAGCTCGCTCCACTCTCTTCTTCCAGAGCTCACGGAGTGAACGTACGCTTCATCTCAACTCGTGTTCTACATTCGTTTTCCCGGTCGGTGGCGGTTACTATTAATCTCTTGCGGGCTTTGGCTTCTACGAAGTAGGCGTTTGTAACAATCGAGCAGGAGAGCGTTGGTGGAGACGATCTACGGTCTGACCGAGAGCGAGGTGCAGGCCCGGCGGGAACGAGGCCTGGGCAACGACATCCACACCGGGCCGAGCCGTTCCTACTGGGATATCGCCCGCGCAAACCTGTTCACCTTGTTCAACAACATCTTATTCACGATCGGCGTCGCCCTCATTGCCTTGGGACGCTTCAATGATGCTTTGACCAGCGTGGGGATCGGTTTCATCAACGCTCTGATCGGCACCGTTCAGGAGATTCGGGCCCAATGCCAGTTGGATCGGATCGCTTTGGTCACCAGCCCGGAGGTCACGGTAGTCCGGGAGGGTCGAGAGAGGGCCGTTGCCCCCGCCGATCTGGTCAAAGGCGATGTCGTGCGAGTCGGGCCTGACGACCAGCTCGTCGTAGACGGAACGATGCTCGGAGACGGCGTGCTGGAGATGGACGAGTCGCTCTTGAGCGGCGAACGGGATTTGATCCGCAAGCGGGCCGGCGATCGACTCTTCTCCGGGAGTTCCTGCGTTACCGGGACCGGATACCTCGAAGCCGATAAGGTCGGAGCCGAGAGCTTTGCCAGCCGACTCACGACTACAGCTCGCGATTTCCGGGTAGTGAAAACGCCCCTACAGCGTAAAGTCGATCTTATCGTCCGCGTGGTGATGCTGGTGGTCGTCGTAATGAGCATCATCATCTTGGTGGCCGGCCTGCTGGAAGGGTTGCCGACCGTGCGCCTGGCGCAAATTGCGGCGGTGTTGAGCGGGCAGGTGCCGTATGGCCTGTTTCTGATGATCGTGGTGGCCTATGCGTTGGGCGCATCCGTCATCGCCAGGCAAGGGGCTCTGGTGCGACAGGTCAACGCGATCGAGTCGCTGGCCAATATAGACGTGTTATGCATGGACAAGACCGGCACCCTGACCGCTAACCGGCTGTCTCTCAAAGACGTTTACCCGCTCCGTGGCACGCCGGCGGAAGCGGTCAAAGCACAATTGGGCGACTTCGTGCGGAGCGCAACCGTGAGCAACCAGACTGGCGACGCCCTCATCGCCGGTTTGCCGGGTGAGCGGCGCCCAATCGTCGATGAGGTGCCTTTTGCCTCCACCCGCAAGTGGAGCGCCCTGGCCTTCGACCGACCGGAGCGGCGCGGGGTCTACGTGATTGGGGCGATCGAGCTACTCGAACCCTTTCTGCCACCGGGAGACGTCACACCCGATGCGCCGCTGTCGCGACAAACCAAAACCTGGTCTACGCAAGGCCTGCGGGTGTTGCTCTTCGCTTACAACCCGGACGTAACCACCCTGCACGATGAGCAAGGACAACCGCAATTGCCGCCGTTGACTCCGCTGGCGGTGATCGGTCTCGGCGATGAGCTGCGCCCCCAGGCAAAAGAGACCATCGCCGCGTTCGGGGAGCTCGGCCTCCAGTTGAAAGTAATCTCCGGCGACGATCCCCATACCGTCGTCGCCCTGGCCAAACAGGCCGGTTTGCCAGACGATATAAGATTTTTCTCCGGCCCGGAATTGGCGGCGATAGATCGGAGTGAATTCGATCGGGCCGCCGATGAAGGAACGGTTTTCGGACGTATCAAGCCCGAGCAAAAGGACCAGCTAGTGGATGCTCTGCTGCGGAAGGGCGAGCGTGTCGCGGTGATGGGAGATGGGGTCAACGACGTGCTGGCGCTCAAAAAAGCCTCGTTGGGCATTGCGATGCACAGCGGCAGCAGCGCAGCCCGGGACGTGGCCGATATAGTCCTGTTGGACGACTCTTTCGCCGTGCTACGCCCGGCGTTTTACGAGGGACGGCGCATCATCGGCGGGATGACCAGCGCCTTGTACCTCTTTCTGACGCGCGTGGCCACGACCGCCATGATCATCATCGCGGTAACGATGATCGGGCTGGATTTTCCCTTCGATCCCGCCCAGGCAGCCCTGACCACGTTTACCGTCGGTGTTCCTTCTTTCTTTTTGACGCTGTGGGCACGTCCCCAGCGGCTGAATGAAGACCTTTTATCATCCCTGGCACGATTCGTCTTCCCCGTCGCCATCGTGACAATGCTTATAGGGGTAGGCATCTACGCGATCGATTACAACTCGTTGCTAAACAGCCCTATCACTCAGGATAGAGCTGTTCAGGTCAGACAAATATTCGAGTCCTACACCGGGGTTCCTTTCGGGAGCGCGGGGTACGCCGACACCGTAGCTACCGTCGCGGCCCAGGGTAGCCTGTCCATCTTCGTCTCCTGGACCGCCTGCCTCCTCATCTTGTTTCTGGAACCGCCCAGCCGCTTCTTTCTCGGTTGGCGCAAAGAGGTAAGCCCGGACAAACGCCCAGCCTTTCTAGCCGCGGGGCTCTTCGTCTTACTCCTGATCATCTGGTCGGTCCCACCGCTGGGATACTATTTCGGCGTCCTGGTGAAGCCTTTCAGCATAACCATGAGCATCATGGGAGTGGTAGCGGTCTGGTTTTTCCTCGTTCGGGCCATTTGGCGGGCAAACCTGTTCGACCGCTTCCTGGGGCTGGAAGACCACACGCCACCGATAGCCGTTGCGCCGCACAGCAAACCGCCTCGGTCAAGCGTTCCATGAAGTCGCAAGTAATGCTCTTCACGAGCAACTTCAGAAGCAGCCCGGCTTGCTTCCCTGCTCGACCATAAGGCAGGGCTGAGTACCCGATAGTAGTATGAAAACCGCTTCTCTTGATCCAGACCCACCGCTCGCAGGGCTGAGCAGGCGGTTCTCTTACCCGGAGCGAGGATCGTGCCGGCGAGCAACACCCGGGCGTGCTGCGAGACGCGCTCGTCGAACAGCGCGCAAACGGGGACCCTATGATCGTGGTAGGTATGACATATTCAGATCTCCTCTTCTAACCGATTGCGGTGACGAGCGTACCCTGCCCCTTTCGCTCACGGATAGTTAAGGTCGAGCCCGGAGTCAATCCCTACGCTTGGCAGACGCCGTTAGCGTGGACGAGGGGCGCTGCCTTGAGATCTTCGGCTTCGGCTGCCGAGATGGTCTGAGCATCTAACCGTGCGTCGATCACCGCGTCGAGGCGTGTTCGGGCCGCTGAGCACTGCGAAGAAGGATCGTATAGAGCCGGGCCTTGAACGACACCGGCCAGGAAGAGCTGCTGTATCGGGTCCAGTTCCAAAGGGGGCTGCTCAAAATAGTTGTTAGAAGCTGCATCTATGCCGTAGGAGCCCGGACCGTAGTAGACAGCGTTCAGGTAATACTCCAAGATCTGGTCCTTGGTGTAAGCTGGCTCCACCAATCGCGCGAGTAACATTGCCTGAAGCTTCCTGGGTAGACTCTTCTCTTCATCTCGGAGGATGGTGTTGTCCACCAGTTGCTCGGTTATGGTACTGCCGCCTTCCACCACCCGATGCGCCTTCACATTAGCCCAAAGCGCGCCAGCAACCCGGATCCAGTCGGTACCGTTGTGTTCGTAGAAGCGTTTGTCCTCGATAGCTATCAGACCGGAGACCAGGTCCGACGGGGCCTGATCGAGCGGTACGTATGCGTCGCCCCGGGCGGTGAGATCGGATTCGAGCGACTCACCGAGACCAGCAACGTTGGGGAGGATTGCCATATTTACTACCCACCCCCCGAAGAGGACGACGAGGAGCAAGCCCAGGGATACCCCCAGTACCTTCTTGCTGGGAGCTCCGGCCTTTGAGCCGTCCTTCCCGAAACCTTCGGCCCGCGGTTTTGATTCTTTCAAGGTTCACGTCCTTGCTCGCCACTCTCCTCAAGGAGTCTGGACCGCGAGCCTATGGAGAGCCTTTGACGATGATATGTTTTTCCATAGGAATGGACGAATAGTCGCGTTAGGTTCGGCGGAGAACCTGTCGTAGCTGCTACTAGTAGCGGTTCGAGGTGCTGTTGGCTTGTATTGCATAATTAGCGCCTTGTGCTTACTTAGAAGACCCGCGCAACCTACTGCGAACTGCCGTTTTCTTCAACGTTGTTATGAAAATTCATAGTTTCCTCAAAGGCCGTTCATAGGTTAGGAGTCGAGAATACGTCTCTGCTGCGAGTTTAGCACCTTCAAAAGGAGAGCCGCATGAACAACTTTGTAAGCCGTGTGCTCGCGATCTCCCTGCTTGTCATGCTTCTGGTCGGATGCACCGGCTCTCAGGAGGAGCAGGGCTCTCAGGAGGAGTCTACCGTTGCACCGGCTACCGTCGGGGAGTCCACAACCACACCGACGACGACCGGAGAGTCGACGACCGCATCGGCGGACGATGCAACCTCCCAGGCGGTTGCGGCGGCTGAAGGGTTTCTCGCGACGCTGGACGACGCCCAGCGCGAGCAAGCGAGCTTCGAGTTCGACAGCGACCAGAAGTCGAACTGGACCAACGTCCCCGCCGCGGACGAAGAACGCAACGGCGTGCCGTTCGGCGGCATGACGGAAGAACAACAACAGGCCGCGATGGCGATTCTCGAGGCGGCGATGAGCGAGGAAGGTTACGAACAGACCGTCGGCATCATGGTAGCCGATGAGGTACTGGCTAACGAAGGCGGTGGCGGCGGTTCGCAGTTCGGGATAGAGCATTTCGTCGCCGGGATCTTCGGCACCCCCTCGGAGACCGACCCCTGGATGTTGCAGTTCGCCGGCCACCACCTCGTGCTCAACCTGACGGTCGCCGGGGAGGACAACACGCTAACACCGAGCTTCGTCGGTGTCCAACCGTCGGAGTATACGCTCGACGACTTGAACGACCTGGCGTTCGAGCCGGCCAGCGTACTCGACGGCGGTACGGTGCGCCCGATGGGCGACGAGAACGACCTGGCGTTCGAGCTGATCAACGCCCTCGACCCGGAGCAGCAGGAAGAGGCCATCCTGGACTACGAGCTCTCCGACGTGGTCCTGGGACCGGGCGAGGACGGCAGGACGCTGGAGCCTGAGGGCATCCCCGCCTCCGAGTTGGCCGCCGACCAACAGGCCCTGCTGCTGGACCTGGTAAGCGAGTGGGTAAACATCATAAACGACGAGGACGCCGCGGCCAAGATGACCGAGGTGGGAGACAACCTGCCGGAGACCTACTTCGCCTGGAGCGGGCCGACCACGAACGGGGAGCCCATCTACTATCGTATAACAGGCCCAACGTTACACATCGAGTTCTCGCACCAGACACAGCCACCACCCGGCGGCATACTTCACGTCCACTCCATCTACCGCGATCCGACCAACGAGTACGGCGAGCAGCCGGCCGGTTAACCAGAAGAAGGACGGATCGTGAAACGCTACCGGCTGTGGCCGATCGGCCTCCTCGGGCTGATCGGCTTGCTGACGACGGCACTGCCCGTAACGGCGGTGGCCCATCCTCTGGACGAGTACGTGCAATCCACGTACATCGACCCGGCCCCCGACCACGTAGCCCTGGAGCTCAACCTGACCCCCGGCGTGCTCGTCGCGCCCCAGGTCGTAGCCCTTATCGACACCGACGGGGACGACCAGGTCTCCGGGGCCGAAGGCGAGGCGTACGCGAACGACATCGTGCTACGAGATATTACCCTCGAGGTGGACGGCGAGCCCCAATCCCTGACCCTCGTCGATAGCTCGTTTCCGTCGTCGCTCGACATGAGCGCCGGCCTGGGCACTATAAGCCTGGACCTGACCGCGGAGGTGCCGGAGGGCGGCCCCGGCGACCATCGGCTCTCCTACCGGAACGATCACCAGCCCGTCAACAGCAGGTACCTGCTCAACGCCTTTGCGGATGCGGCTGGCGGGGTGGAGATCGCGCAACAGGACCGTGACGAACTCCAGCACTCCATACGGGTAGACTACACCGTCACGTCAGACGCATCGACGGCGGCAGATGCTGCCGTCGCGAGCGCGGACGCTCAGGCATCCGGCAACGTTTCGGAACGAGGACAGCGGCTGATCGGTTACCTGTACGAGACCACGCTGTCGCCGTGGCTGCTCCTCGTAGGGCTGGGCCTGTCGGCGCTGCTCGGCGGGTTACACGCCCTGCCCCCCGGCCACGGCAAGACCCTGGTCGCCGCTTACCTGATCGGCAGCCGCGGCACCGCCAAACACGCCGCCGCCCTGGGCGGAATCGTCACCCTCACCCATACCGCCTCGGTCATCGCCGTCGGCCTGCTGGCGCTTCTTGCCAGCCAGTTCATCGTGCCGAACACCCTGGTGCCGGCGCTGGAAGTGTGTGCGGGGTTGCTGGTAGTTGTGATGGGCGTCCGGCTAGTACGGACGCGCCGCCGTTCTCTCAGAGAAGATGAGCATCATCACCACCACGACCACCATCTTCCCAAAGACGTCAGACCGGGCGACCTGTTGGCGATGGGCGTTTCGGGCGGGCTGGTACCCTGCCCGGAGGCGTTGGGCGTTATGCTGATCGCCATCGGTCTCAACCGGATAGCGTTGGGGTTGGGCCTGATCGTGGCGTTCAGCTTCGGCCTGGCGACGGTGCTCATCGCGATCGGCGTGCTATTGGTGCGCTCCAGATCCAGGTTGCGCCGGCTGGGCAAGCAAGGAGGTTCCTGGCAGCGGCTGCTGCCGCTCATCAGCGCCATCGTCGTCACCCTGCTGGGAGCGGGGATCGTCCTCAAGGGCCTGATAGCCTACGTGGCATGAGTGACATAACGGCGAGTACGATATCTTTGCAGGAGCGGCTCGAGGGGAGCAGAGAAGAGGCGGAGCCTGCTCGCTATTGACGGCGGTATTTCCGCATCCGTCCGCTGACTGGCAGGCGAGGAGACGAAGACGCGCTCGTTAAGACCGAAGCGCAGAAAGGAACCCCAAACGACATGGACAGATTGCAGCGGCTCATGAGGCAGCAAAGGGGACGGCGGGTCGCGCGGCCCCGACTAGCGAGGCCTCGGAGGGTGCGTAGGCGCATAAGCCGTAGGCAGTTTCTGGGGTTGGCTGGGGTGGGCGCTGCGGGGCTCGTGCTGGGAGGAGGTTTGGCGTACAGCAGGAACAGGCTCCTGACCTCGCCTACCTTCTCCGACTATCCCTTCACCTTGGGGATCGCCTCGGGCGAACCCGTCCACGACGGAACCTCGGCCCGCGTCGTGTTGTGGACACGCCTTGCGCCGGACCCCTTGAACGGCGGGGGAATGCCGCCCAACGACGTGGAGGTGCGCTGGGAGATGGCCACCGACGAGAACTTCACGAACGTAGTCCAGAGCGGGACGGAGATCGCACCTGCCATGGAGGCCCACTCCGTGCACGTCGCGCCCTATGGGCTGGAGCCAGCGCGGTACTACTGGTACCGCTTCAAGGTGGGCAGCGAGATCAGCCCCGTAGGTCGTACTAAGACCGCGCCTGAGACCGGCGCACCCTTGAACTCCATGTCATTCGCCTTTGTCTCCTGCTCGGACTTTCAGGAGGGCTACTTCCCAGTCTACCGGGCGATTGCTGAAGAGGACCTCGACGTGGTCTTCCACCTAGGCGACTTCATCTACGAGTACGGGCCGGACCCGGAGTCAACGCGGGTGTCGGAGACGCCAGCACCAACAGACCTCGAAACCTATCGCAGCACCTACGCAGAGTACTTGCTCGACCCCGACCTGCAGGCCGCCCGCGCGATGCACCCCTGGGAGGTAATCCCGGATGACCACGAGACGTACAACAACTTCGAAGGCGCCCCGGAGGACGAAGCCCAGGCAGCAGCAGCAGCATTGGCCTACTACATGCCCCTGAGGCCCAGCGCATCCCCTCATGCCGCCGAGGGGGCAAACCTGCTTCTCTACCGCGACGTCAATTACGGGGATCTAGCCCACTTCAACATGCTCGATACCCGCCAGTATCGTGGGGAGCCTCCCGACCCCGAGACCGAAGGCAGCCCCGAGACTGACGACGCGGCTATAACCAACGATATGATCGGCCAAGAGCAGGAAGCCTGGCTCTTCGAAAACCTCGCCTCTTCCGGAGCGCGCTGGAACGTAATAGGGAACCAAATAGGCATGTTCGACTACACCGCCGGCTCCGAAGGCGACCTGATGGGCTGGGATGATCACGGCTACGCCCGCGACCGCATCGCGCGCTTCCTCGACGACTACCGCCCGTCCAACCCGGTCGTGATCACCGGTGACTTGCACTGCTCGTGGGTCTCTGACCTCAAGGCCTACTACCCGGACGAGAACTCAGCTACCGTAGGCACCGAGTTCATTGGCACCTCTATAACCTCGGGATTGGGCGAGTCGTACGCCAACGAGTACAAGGAGCACCGCGAAGATAACCCGCACGTCAAGTTCTTCGACGAACGCACGGGGGGCTATGTGCGCGTGGATCTCACACCCGAGGAGTGGCGCACGGAGATGAAGCTGGCGGACACGATCGAGGATCGTGAGTCGCCGGTGCGCACCTTCGCCTCCTTCGTCGTTGAGGACGGCCAACCCGGTGCAAAGCGCGCATGACGGGGCGGCCATTATAGATCACCGGAGCATCGTCGCCTTGCCTCTGTCCTCTACGTCTTGCCGCGACGGGAACCGGCTCACTAAGAAAAGTCGGGTACGCCCGGCGTTCCTATGAGAATTCATAAGTTCTTCACAGGCCGGTCATAGTCCAGAGGTTCAGACTAGGAAACTAGAAGGACCCAACAAAACAAGGAGGCGAACGCGATGGAACGAGACCCCGCAAGGAAAATCCCAAAGATCCGCTATCTTAGCCGGCGGGAGATGCTTGGCCTGATGGGGTCGGCGACGGCGGCCGTAGCCTTCGTGGGTTGCGGCGGAGGCGAGCAGTCCGGCCAGTCCGGCTCGGGTGGGACGACGAGCGCACCGACCGTTGAGTCAGCCGGGACGGGCACAGAGACGGCTTCTACCTGCGTGGTGAGGCCCGAACAGACGGAAGGACCGTACTTCGTGGACGCGGGGCTAAACCGTTCCGATATACGGGAGGAGAGCGAGGGTGTTCCGTTGGACCTGATCTTCAACGTCTCCCGGATCGATGCCAGCGCCGCCTGCACCCCTCTTGCCAACGCGCTGGTGGACATCTGGCAATGTGACGCCCTGGGCCAGTATTCGGGGGTCGAGGGCAACACAGGGGAGACGTTCCTGCGCGGGCATCAGGTGACGGACGAGAGCGGGAACGCCCGGTTCACGACGATCTTCCCCGGCTGGTACCAGGGCAGGGCCGTCCACATTCACTTCAAGATCCGCGACACTCCCGAGTCCGAGCGGGGTTACGAGTTCACCTCACAGCTCTACTTCGACGATGCCCTCACAGACCAGGTCCACACGCAGGAGCCGTACGCCGAGAAGGGTGAGCGCGACCGGACGAACAGCGACGACGGCATCTTCCAGGGCGGTGGAGACGAGCTGCTGGTCCCACTGACCGAGAACGCGCAAGGCTACGAGGGAACGTTCGCTATCGCGCTCGATACCGCTTACCTCGAATGATATGGCGTAGTCGTGCCGCCCAACTAAACGCCGTACCCGGCCCGCGCGCCGCTCGCTCACAAACGTCGGCGCTGATGATGAAAGAGGGCTCTGCGAACGGCGTCGTTGGACAGGCGCGGGTCTTTGGGTGGGCGGTCGGCGCCGCGGTGATCGGGAGCGTGGCCCTCGCCCTCTGGCAAACCGGCTCGTGGGAGCCGGCGTGGGAGCTGTTCTCGGACCGCGAGCGCGTCCAGCGGGTGGTCGAGGGCGCGGGCATCCTGGCCCCGGCGGTCTACGTGCTCCTACTCGTCGTCCAGGCCGTGTTGGCGCCTTTGCCGGCCCCCGCGGTGGCGGTGGCGGGAGGCTTCGTCTTCGGCACGTTCGAGGGGTTCCTACTTACCTGGTCGGGCGCGGCTTTGGGCGGCGTGGTGTCCTTCGGGCTCTCGCGTCTCTTCGGCCGGGGATACGTGACGCGCAGCCCCCGCGCGAGGAGGCTCGACCGCTACGTTGAGGAGCACGGGGCGATCCTGATCTTCATCCTCAGGCTCGTGCCTCTCGTCTCCTTCGACGCCATAAGCTACGCCGCGGGTCTAACCGGCATCGCCTTCCGGAAGTTCTTCGTGGCTACGATGCTCGGGATGGCACCTGGCACGTTCGCGTTCGTCTACCTCGGCGGCGCTTCGCCGGGTCCGGGCGCCTACGCGGTCTTGGGCGTCCTGGCGCTCCTAGCCGTGGGGGCATACCTGTATTCGAAGCGCAGGTTCCGCTAACAGCGATGCGAAAGGGGGGCCCCGAAGCCTAACGTTGGTAAGGACTTGCCTCCCTCCCTGCGCGGAGCGTCTTCGTGGAACGCGTTGACGGTACGAACCGCAAGCCTCAGCAAGGTCGCCGACACGGAAGGTCGCACCGCATATCAGCCACAACGGCACCTCGAAGCCAAGATTTTAGGAGTTGCTGAGAATCTGTAAGGACGTCTCGGGTGGCTCGCCTTCACACCAGATCAGCGCGAACCCGAAGCTCTTATCACACGAGTTGGGAGTAAGGTTTGCGACAGTGAGCGGATATGCTGCTGATGTTTCTTCTACCGCCCACGCGCTCTCAACTCCCTCTGTTCTGGTTGCCGAGGTCGAAGAATTCCCGCGCCATGACGAATACCTCCTCCGAGTCGCGGACCAAGTCATCACCCTCCGAGCCCCCCATCCCGGTCGTCTCCCGCGCCTCCAGCTCGGGCTCCGGCGGAGGCGCGGTGGGAGCAGGCGGAGGCGCTGCCTCCTCTCTCCCCCGGGACTTCGGTGCCTCCGACTCGACTGGAGCGGGGACGCCGGAAGAGGGGGTACCGGACGCGGAGACAGCGTTCCCGCCGATGCGGAACTCGAAGCGCGGCCTCACCCCGAGCCGGCTCTCCAGGACCTCCCCCAGAGCCTCGCTATGACGAGGCTTCCCTGCCTCCTTTATATAGAAGTCTGACTCCTCGGGGAACGTGACCACCAGGACCCCATTGTCCAGGGTGGCAGGCTGTCCCTCCGCGAAGACGGTCGCCGTAAGGGCCTGCTTGCGGTCCTTCAAGTCCCGCATGACCTGCCCCCATTGCGCCGCCACGGCCCCGATCCCGCCCGCGCCATCCTGCCCATCCTCGCCTCCAGGACCGGCAGACACTTCCTCCTCCGGCTCACCTTCCTCGACCTCGCCGGCTGGCTCCTCGCTCTCCACCGCAAGGACCACCGGGGCGGCCCGTACCACCGGACCGGAGGGCTCCGCATCCGTCCGGGGTGCTGCCACGGCGCCATTCTCGACTGCTTTTTCTAGCATTTCGAGGCGGCGGAGGAGGGCATCTACCTGCGGTTCCTCGTAGTCGCGGGCGAGCTTGAGAAAGGTCAGCTCCAGCTCCAGCTTCGGGTCGCCGCCACGGCGGGCGCGTGCGACGGCGTCGCCTAGAGCTTCGATCACCCGCACCACCTCGGCGGTCGGGATGCGCGATGCCTGCTCTTCAAGACCCGCCCTCTCTTCTTGCCCGACCTCGGCTAGTGCAACCTCGGGGGCGTGAGGCAGGAGCATGAGCCGCCGGAGGTGGGCGATGAGCTCGCCGGCGAAGCGCGAGAGGTCCCGCCCTTCGTTCTGGAGCCGGTCCACGACGCGTAGAGCATCCGCCGCCCGTCGCTCGTAGAGGGCGTCCGTCGTCTCCAGCAGTACATCAGAGCCGGTGCCACCCAGGAGCTCCCGTACCTTCGCGGCGGTTATGGGGCCGTCGGAGAACGAACTAAGTTGGTCGAGGAGGCCTTCGGCATCCCGGAAAGAGCCGCGGGCCTCGCGTGAGATCAGGGTGAGCGCGGCGGGTTCGGTCTCTATCTCCTCGGCGTCGGCGATCTCACGCAGCTTCTCCGACAAGAGCGCCACGCCGGGTCTGCGGAAATCGAAGCTCTGGCAGCGGCTGATGATCGTGGGCAGTACCTTGTGCTTCTCGGTAGTCGCGAGCACGAAAACGACGTGCTCGGGCGGCTCTTCGAGCATCTTCAAGAGGGCGTTGAACGCCTCGGTGGTGAGCATGTGGACCTCGTCGATGATGTAGACCTTCATCCGGCCCCCGACGGGCGCCAGGTTCACCCTGTCTCTGAGGTCCCGGATCTCGTCTATCCCCCGGTTGGAGGCCGCGTCCATCTCCAATACGTCCATCGAGGAGTTGTTCACGATAGCCCGGCAACTCTCACAGGTCCCGTCCGGCTCGGGCGTCGGGCCTTTCTCACAGTTCAGCCCCATCGCCAGCACCTTCGCCGTGCTCGTCTTCCCCGTCCCCCTTGGCCCCGAGAAGAGGTAGGCGTGGGCAACCCGCCCCGTCTCTATCGCGCGACGTAAGGTGCGTACCACCGGTTCCTGCCCGGCGACGGCGTCGAAAGTACGGGGACGCCACTTACGGTAGAGCGAGACGTGGCGCATCTAGAAACTCGTAATCCGGCGAACTCTCACACCGCTAGTATAGCGGAGGCTCAGAGGACGAAAACGAGCAAAATGCCGCGCACCCCGCCTTCGACGGACCCGAACCCGGCGAACTCCCGGCCGCCGGCTCCGGCTCGGCCACCCCGATAGCACATGAGGTTACCCGCTTAGTGCTGCTACCTCTCGGTCCTGACACAGTTCACGGGGCCCCATTGCCCGGGACCAAGCCATCAACGCCGACCGCACCGGTTTCCACCGAACACGAGCCGCCTCAGGCGGGGGTCTAGGCCCTGCTGGGCGTGTTGCAGGCTACAGGGTAACGCCAGCTCCCCGCTTAGCGCGGCAAGATTAGTTTACCAAAGGTAGGCTGGCGAACAAACGAAATCGCGTCGAAACAGCAAAACCTCTCCTCGGGCTCCCAATCGGAGCGCCGCGTCTCGTGCTCTCGGTGCTCATAGCCCTCTTTCCCCGGTGAGCGCAAGAATAAGCGGAGAGGGTGGGATTCGAACCCACGAGACGGCTTCAAACCGCCTACGCGATTTCCAGTCGCGCTCCTTCGGCCAACTCGGACACCTCTCCGTGCCTGTGGAGTTTATCAAACGACGGCGAGAGGGATTATACGCCGGAGCGTCTCCGGACTGTCTGGATCAGGAGGAGCGTCCCGACCGCGCCGACGCCCAACACGGCCCATCCACCGAAACCATAGTTCGACTGTATGTACTCTTCCTCGTACTCGTCGTCGTCGAAGTCGTGGAAGATCCAGACCCACAGAAAGAAGTTGGACATGCGACCGTACCGGATGCCGTAGTTGGGGCTGCCGTAGTACGGGCTGCTGGAATCCTGTATCCTCGTCGGCGGGCCGCTCTTCACAGAGCTGCCGCCCCCGCCGCCAGAGGGTTTGCTCGAACTGTTGCCGGAGGGCTTACCTCCCCCACCACCTCGTCCGCCGTCACCGCCCTTCGCCTCCGCCACACCTTTGGCGAAGATGACCGCGGCGAGCAGTGCGACGACTGCGGCCAAGAGCATCGCGGTCACGGCCCCCTGTAACGGTCCCCTTTCAGGCCCGGCATCGGGTTATCCATCCGGACGCCCCCCGTCGAGGCGGCGTCTGATGTCGCGCAGTTCCTTCATTATTACGCGGTCGGTCGCCGAGAGGTTTCGGGCGTTTTGGAGGAGGCTCTCGAGGTCCTCCTCGATGTCTTCGACGTCTTCGGCAACCCCCTCGACGTCTTCTTCGATCTCGTCAAGATCCTGCTTTATGGCGTTGCCGAGCAGCGCCCGTTGAGCCACGGCGGCCACGCCGCCGATGAGTAGGGCAAGGATCACGTTCCCCGTCCACTGGATGACCATGCTGAGGATCTTGCCTGCGGTGGTCTGGGCCGAGACGTCACCGTAACCGACGGTGTTGATGGTGGTGTTCGCCCAGTACATCCCGTCGAAGAGGCTGATGTTCTCGAAGTGGGCGAAGGCCACGCCCCCGCCGAAGACCCCGATGAACGCCAGCACGACGGCGTAGGGGAGCAGGGTAACGGAGCCGAAGCGTCCCAGGATCACCGGCAACACGTCTATGAGCCTCAGCAGACGCAAGACCCACAAAACCTGAAACGCGCCGGGCAGGATGGGAATCGTCGTGAGCAGCACGAAGAGATCGAGCTTGTTGTTCTTGAAGTACTCTCTGTCGCTCGGGGCGAGGTAGAGCATGCACGCGAACTCGAAGGCGAACCAGCCGTAGATAAGCCAGTTTAGGATACTGCTCACGGTACCGACGAGTCCGCCGACCTCCGAGAAGTCGAGGATCAGGGCCGGTATCACCAGCAACACCGCCACGACGGTCGGCGTGTCGAGCTTGCGAGCCCGGCTGGCCTGCTTCTCGGTCATCCCCGGCAATACGTGCGTGTTGCGCCAGTGATGGGGCCTGTGGTCCTCCGAGACTTCCATACCTACTTACCGTCCTGTCCCGGATAAAGCTTTAACGCACAAGACCCTATCCTCACCTACTTGCGGTTCCTGCTACTGGACTTCTTCTTTTTCTTCTTATCAGAGTCGTCCTCGTCGGGGCAGTTCTGGGCGACCTCTAGTGTCAGCGGCTGAGACGGGTCCACGTTATCCGGGTCGTGGTCGCAGACGATGAGGGTGTTTGGATCTCCTGACTCGCCCGTCACGGTGATGTTGTTCTCCGGCACCCCGGCGTCGCTCAGTGTTTGCCGGGCCTCCGCGAGCGTCTGTCCCTCGGTGTCGGGCGTGGACTGGCCGCATCCGGCGAGCAGAGATAGAACGAGCACGGCGCTCATCGCCGACAACACACCACGACTCACAAGGTTCCTCCCGCTCTCGAAGCTATGCCAATCTTACTATGACATACGCAATAGAGACCCGCTAGATATGCGGAAACGTCAGCGGCTTCTCTCGCGCCGGACGAAGAGGATAGTGTCGAGCACGAGGAAGACCGCGAAACCCCGGCTTCGTCCGCACGTTTCCAGTTACCGGCCGTCCTCACTTTCGGTTGGCAGCCCGGCGCTCATCCAATCCTGCTTGCCCCCGGCGTACTCCTTCACGTTCTCGTAACCCCTGGCCGCCAGCTCCCGGACGACCCGCTCGGAGGCGTGTCAGTTGAAGTTCGAACAGTACGTGATGATCTCGGCGCTCTTGTCGGGTAGAAGCTTCGGGACCTCGCCGATGTCCTCCAGGTTGATCGCGCCCGGCAGATGCGCCCGCCGGTACGCCGGTTCGGATGCCGTCTCCACGAGGACGAACTCGTCCCCCCGGTCCATCTTCTTCTTCAACTCCTCGTGCGTTACGGTTTCAACCGCGTCCATCGCCACTCCTCTCTCGCTAACTAACTGTCATCCTCCACCGGGCGGAGAAGGACGACCGGGATCTCACGGTCCGTCCGGCGCCGGTAGCTCTCGTACCCGCCATACATCTCTACGAGCTTCGGCCACAGCCGTTCCTTCTGCTCCGGCCCGGCCTCCTCCGCCTGCACGCGCAGCCTGCGGTCCCCGAGCTCGACCACCGCTCCGGGATTCGCTTTGAGGTTCAGCCACCAGGCCGGATGCGTCGCCGTGCCGCCGTTCGAGCCAACGGTAACGAAGCTCTCGCCGTCGCGTATGTAGAGGAGCGGTACGGTGCGCTCCTCGCCGCTCTTGCGCCCGGTCGTGGTCAGCAGAAGGACCGGCCCCCCGGCGAGATATCCGCCGAGCCTGCCGTTCGTCGCGCGGTACACGAAGGAGTGAAGCCTCGTCGCGGCGCGCTGGGCAGTGGTGATGGCGCCTCCGTAGGGGCGTCCTCTCGGCTTCGTCGTCACTGGCGGCTCTAGGCTCCCGTCTTCTCGGCGCGTCGCAGGGCGTAGACGGCCCAGAGGGCGAAGACGGCTACGAGTGCGGCCCCGATAGCGTAGGCGGGGAGGACGTTGGTCGGGGCGCCCGCGAGGAGGCCGCGGGCGGCGTCGAGTATGGTGGTGAAGGGGTTCAGGCGGGCTATCGCCTCCAACCAACCGCTCAGGAGGTTCAGCGGGACGAAGACCGGGGCGAGGAAGAGGACCAGGAAGATCGGGGTGCGTATCACGGGTCCGGCCTGCTGGGTGCGGAGCAGCATCGCCACCCCCGCGCCGAAGAGTGTCGCCGCCACGTTCACGAGGATGGCCAGCCCGATCAGGCCGAATAAGTCGAACCCGCCGCTCATCGGCATCCCCGTGAGGAGCGCTATGACCGTGACGAGCGCACCGGTCAAGGTCGCCCGCACGAGCGAGGCTATGGTATATCCGAGGATGATCCCCTGGCGGTTCGAGGCGGCGAGCATCAGCCTCCTGGCGAAGCCGTTCTCGAAGTCCCCGGCGATGGAGAAGCCGGTGAACGCCCCGCCCATCGCGACCGCCTGGAGAAGCGCCCATACGTACTGGAAGGCGACGTAGCCAGCCGCGTAGTCGAAGCCGGGCACGTCCCCCACCCGCGTTAGTCCCCCCGCGAACGCGACGAAGAAGAACAGTGGAAAGAGCGCTGGCGCCAGGAACGCGGGGTTGGCGAAGTACTTGTAGACCTGACGCCCCGCCACCGCCAACGCCACCGCGAAGAAACCGCCGCCTCTGGCTCCGCCCACCATCAGCGCGCCACCCTTGTCTGCAAGAACGCCGACGCCCCGGCTATAGAGAGCGCGACGATCCCGAACGCGAAGCCGAAGCCCAGAAGCAGAGCCTGTGCGTCCCAGCCGGTGATCACGAGGCTGCGGATGCCCTCGACGAGGTAGGAGATCGGGTTGGCCGTCGCCACCCACCGGAACCAGTCCGCCTCGATGAGGTCGCGCGGCAGGTTGATGCTCGACATGAAGATGGAGACGAAGAAGAGCGGAAAAGCGCTCTCGACCGCCTCGACCGAGCCGGTCCTCAGGGCCAGCATAGCCCCTATCCCCCCAAAGCCCAGAGCCACCAGCACCGTGAGCAGCACGATCACGACCATCCCCGCCACACCCGACTTTATATCCACCCCGAAGAGCAGCCCGACGGCCAGGAAGACAACCCCTTGCAAGAGGCCGAGGGCAACGACGCCCGCGAGCATCCCCAACAGGAGAGCCGACGGGCGCATGGGTGTCAGGGAGAGGCGGTCGAAGAAGCCGCTCTCGATGTCGCGGGCTAGGTCGGCGCCGGCGGTGATCGCGCCGAAGAGCGCCGCCTGTATGAGCGGGAAGGCGAACGCGAAGTCGAGGTAGGAGTCGGCCGGGAAACCGGGAAGGCTCGCGGCGGCGTCGAGACCGTAGGCGTTGATCGCGAAGAACATCATCGGGAACAGGATCGCCGAGACGACGACCGCCGGTTGCCGCATGGTCCGCAGCGTCGAGCGGCGCGCCAGGCTCGTGACCTGCACGAGGAGCGAGGAACTCATACCTGCGCCTCCTTGACCTCTTGCGCCCCCTCACCCTCCAGCGAGCGACCCGTCTTCTCCAGAAAGACGTCGTCCAGGCTGGGCTCGTCGAGGCGGAGGTTCGTCACGCGCACGTCCTCCGAGTCGAGCGCCCGAACCACGTCGGCCAGGTCCCCCGCGCCGCCCATCAGGCGAACGGCGACCGCGCCCGGCTGGGCGGCTATCTCCTCGCCGAAGCGTGAGAGGACGCGGGCCACCGCCTCGCGTCCGGAGCCCTCCGCCGGCGTCGCCTCCACGCTGGGACGTCCAATCTCGGCCTTCAACTTCTCAGGCGTCCCCTCGGCGACGATCTTGCCCCGGTCGATGATCCCGACCCGATCCGCCAACACGTCGGCCTCTTCTAAATACTGCGTCGTGAGGAAGACGGTTACACCTTCATCACGGGCCAGACGACTCACCTCTGACCACAGCGCCGAACGGCTCTGGGGATCCAGGCCGGTCGTCGGCTCGTCGAGGAACAGGATGCGCGGCTCGTGAACGAGCGCGAGCGCCAAGTCGAGCCTGCGCTTCATCCCGCCGGAGTAGCCCCGCACCCTACGGTCCGCCGCCTCCTCGAGCCCGACCCGCTCCAGCAACTCCTCCCCCCGCCTCTTGCGCTGCTTGCGGCCCAGGCCGTGCAGCGCTGCCTGGAGGTTCAGGTGCTCGCGGCCCGTGAGGAAGGGGTCGAGGGCGGCCTCCTGGAGCGCGGCCCCGATGGCGGCGCGCACCTTCGGACCGTCCTTTACGACGTCGTAGCCGGCTACCCGGGCGGTGCCGCTCGTCGGGGGCAGGAGCGTCGTGAGCACGAGGACGGTCGTGGACTTGCCGGCGCCGTTGGGACCGAGGAAGCCGTAGATCTCACCGGGCTCGACCGAGATGTCGATGCCGTCGACTGCCCTCGGGCCCTTCCTGAACTCCCTGACGAGGTTCTCCACCTCGATACCGGCCCGTTTCTCCGCCATCTAAGCCGTTACCTCAAGGCCGGTAAGTTGCTCGCTTGCCTCCCACAGCCTCTTGCGCAGGTCCTCGTCGTAGGCCTCCCTGGAGGCCGTCTGCACCTTGCGGTCGGAGAGGTATTTGCCGGTCATCCCCTCCACGTCGGGTGAGGAGGCGAGGTAGATCAGGGTGTCCGCCCCCTGTTCCGGTGTCCTCATGAACGGCTTGAACGCCCGGAACATGAGGCTGAACGGGCCGCGGTCTTTCGCGCCGAAGCTGGTGTTGACCGCGCCCGGATGCATGCAGGTGGCCGTGACGCCCGTGCCGCGCAGCCGCTCGGCCAGCTCGAAGGTGAACATGATGTTCATCAGCTTGGTCGTCCCGTAGACCTTGAAGCCGCGGTAGCGCTTCTCGCTCTGCAGATCGTCGAAGTCTATCTTCCCCATACCCTCGGCCCCCGAAGATACGGTGACGACGCGGGACGGAGCACTCTGCTTGAGCAGGTCCAGAAGCAGGTTCGTAAGCAGGAACGGGGCGAGGTGGTTTATAGCGAGCGTCGTCTCGATGCCGTCGGGGGTCTCGGTCCTCTTGCTCTGGATCAGCCCGGCGTTGTTGACGAGTACGTCGAGTCTGTCGTACCGTTCCTGGAACTCCTCCGCGAGCCGCCGAACCTCGGCCTGCACCGCGAGATCGGCGAGCATGAGGGAGACCTTGCCGTCGGAGTCGCGCCTTATCTCCTCCACAGCCTTCTCACCCCTCTCGGGGTTACGCCCGATCACGACGACCTCCGCACCCATCGCCGCGAGCGCCGTCGCTGTCGCCTTCCCTATACCCGAGGTGCCGCCCGTGACGAGTGCCACCTTCCCACCCATTCCGTTCGCCAAGATCCCGCCCTTCTCTGTGCTAACTTTGAAAAAATCTATCTATACCGCCGCTGAACCAAGTATCATCCCGGAGACACAGATAGCCCGTAACCGGACATACGACGCCCCTACCCCTCGCGGATTAAATCCGCCAGGATCGCGGCGATGACGTCCACGCGACTATCCCTGCTAGCGGACCGGCCTACGACAGACGCGTGTACGAGACCCGCTCTCCGCTACTCCTTGCGGCTTCCATGTGTCTCTTCCTCTCCGGTCCGTGAGGCCGGAGCGTCGCCCTCTCCGAGCGCCTGCCAGTAGCGGCGGCCCCCTTCTCTGACTACGCGCCCGAAGCCCGTCCCCGGGACGTGACCGGCCGCGATGACTATCCCGTCTGCCTCTATCCAGTCGAGGAGCATCTCGCGGGTAAAGGTCGCCTGCTCTTTGTCTTCGTCGAAGTGGATGTTCCAGAGCGGCTCGGCGACCTGCGCCGGGTGGACGACCACGTCGCCGGCAACGATGGCGCCTTCCCCGCCGGAGGAGACGAGGAGGCTCGCGTGCCCGGTAGAGTGTCCGGGCGTGGGTATCGCGATGACCTCCTCCGAGACGGGCTCCTCGCCGTAGAGCAGATCCACGACGCCTAACCTCTCCAGCGGGGCGAGCGCCTGGCCCACGTGGGACGCGGATTCCTCCCACTCGATGGCCTGCGTGACGTAGCGAGCATGAGGAAAGGTCGGCTCTCCCTCCCCGGTTACGCTCCAGCCGAGGTGGTCGCCATGCAGGTGCGTCAGAAAGACGACGTCTACATCCTCCGGCTGGACACCGCTATTCTCTAGTTCCCCCAGTAGCCTTCCGGGCATCCCGAAGGCCATCGGGCCAATGCCGGTGTCCACGAGGATGTTGCGGTCGGGGGTCTTCAGCAGGTAGGCCCCGATGCGGCCCCGAATGGTGCGCTCGTCGGCGAAGGCCCAGGGGTAGCGAGCGAAGTAAGGGCCCCACTCCTCGTCTCGCACGCCAGGGAAGATCTGGGCGAGCCGGAAGAAAGGTCCCTCCACGTCCGTCAACGCAACAACCTCGACCTCCCCCACCACTATGCTTCTCATGATGCTCCCGTTCGCTCGATTTGCATTCGTATACAGTAACATGGTATAAGGTGAATAACTACAATAAATTCTCACACGGAAGCTGTTGGTAGGATGGCGGACGAATTGGACAGGGAGAGTACGGAGGCATCAGGGCCGGGCGAGGAGTTGCGGGTGCGGCTCGTGGACGAGTTCGCGGCGTTCGGGCCGACGTACATGCGCTGGGTAAAGTCGCGGTTGCAGGAGGGGGGCGTTAGCTACGCGAGGATGCGTTTGTTGTACGCATTGCGTTGTGGGGGGCCCCGGATCATGAGCTCCTTGAGCGGCGTGCTCGGGGTGACGCCGCGCAACGTGACGGCGCTGGTGGACGCCCTGGAGGAAGAGGGGCTCGTCAGGCGCATGCCACACCCAACGGACCGACGGGCGACCGTCATAGAGCTCACCGGGCGCGGGGTCGAGACTACCGGCGGCATGTACGACGAGCACCGGGAGGCTGTGGGAGAGCTCTTCGAGGGGCTCTCCGGGGACGAGCAGCGGGAGTTGTTGCGGCTGTTGGGAACGCTGCGCGAGGCGCTGCGGCGAAAGGGTATCTCCTAAGGCAGAACGAACACCCGGCGCATCTGCTCACCCTTCAGTAGCCCGGCTGCCTCCAGGAGACCCAGAGCTTTATGAAACCATTGCGGTCGAGCGCACGGCGTACACTCCTCCGCCTCTTCGTCGAAGCTCAACTGAAGAGAGACCTCGCCGGGCTCACCGCACTCCTGCTTGCTCCAGTTGGAGTAGGGTCGGTTGGACATCGGACCCTTACGGCCTCCTCGACGCGCTCTTCGGCTATCGCTCTGTACCCGAAGTCCCCAAAGGTCCCAAGCTTTTGGTGATTCGCCAGATAATTGGAACGTACTCCAGGAGGCCGTAAAGCGGCTCCCCTAGGCCTGCCGTTCCTGCTCTTGGGCCTGTCGCTCCACCTCTTGCTGCCGCCCCAGTTGCGGTCGCTCCTCCGGGAACTGCACATCGTTGACCGTGATGTTCACCTCTGTGACCCGCAAGCCGGTCAGGTTCTCGACCCGGTTTATGACGTTGTCGCGCACGGCCTGTGTGGTCTGCGGGATCTGCGCACCGTACTCTACTGCGACGGTGAGGTCTACGGCCGCCTCCTCCTCGCCGACCTCCACGGATACACCACTCGTTAGATTTCCGCCACCGCCCGCGTTGCCGCCTGTCACGGCGCCGCCCACGCTGCTCAGGAAGCCCCCGACGGCCGCGACAGTACCACCACCCATCTGGACCTTCTCGACCTCCTGCGCGGCAATCCCGGCGATCTTCGAGACCACGCCATTGCTGATGCTGGTAGCACCGCGGTCGCTCTTTAGCGGGCTTCCCTGCCGCCCTTCCTGTCCCGTCCTCTGCTGGCCCACGTTGCCTTCCCTTCCGCTCGAATACTCTACCTCCCCCTCAATAAATGCACCGGACCGCGACTAACAAAACATACTGATTATAGTATATGAAGTCAATAAGAAGGACCGAAGCCCCGAAGACCATCGGCCCTCACTCGCTATCCGGCGGCCACGGTGAAGTCCAGGGCTTCGTCCCGCCTGAGCCCTCTATCATAATTAGAGCCACCAACCTCCACCGGGTCCCCGTTGAGCCTCCGCATGGATCAAGACACGGCACCATTAGTCTCAGTCGTTGGAGATACGGCGACCGTGGAGAACGAGATTACCAACCTTCTTCACCGGGCAACAGGCATCGCGGATCGGGGTATGGGGGCGGGGAGAGTAGTACAGGAGACAAACGGTGTCTGCGGAGAGTGCCGGTCCGTATCGCTCTCACGAAGGTCGTTACCGGGAAAACGTCTCGTATCAGCACTTTTCGCCCCTTGAAGATTGAAGATCCGGCTTCGCAGGTAAAAGTACCGTAGATACTATCGACGGTATGCGAACATGAGAAGGAGAGGTACGGTATGGAGAGGGATCTTGTTCTGGCCGATACGGGCGCAGAGGCCGACCTCGGGAGCGGCTCCGTCTTCTTCGTGGGGACGGCGACGGTGATCCTACGCTACGCCGGCTTCACCATCCTGACTGACCCGAACTTCCTGCACGCTGGCGACCACGTACACTTGGGCTATGGCCTCCGCTCCGAGCGCCAGACAAACCCCGCCATAGAGATAGAGGACCTCCCACCCCTCGACCTCGTCCTCCTCTCCCACCTGCACGGCGATCACTTCGACCGCGTCGCCGAGGAGAAGCTCGACAAACGTGTACCCATCATCACGACACCCCACGCAGCCCGCTACCTCGAAGGCAAGGGCTTCCGACCACCGGCGGCGCTCGGTACCTGGGAGTCGATACTGGTGCGCAAGGGCGACGCGCAGTTGCGCGTGACCGCCATGCCCGGCACCCATGCCCCCGGTCCCTTGAGGAAGGTTCTACCGCCCGTGATGGGAAGCATGCTCGAGTTCGGGACCACCGAGGGCGGCACCCGCCTGCGGCTCTACATCACCGGTGACACGCTCATACATAACAAACTGCGTGAGATCCCCCAGCGCTATCCCGAGATAGACCTCGCCCTCCTCCACTTGGGCGGGACGAGGGTTCTGGGCATCCTGGTCACGATGGACGCGGATCAGGGCGTAGAGGCCATGAGGATAGTAGACCCGAAGACCGCCATCCCGATCCACTACAACGACTACACCGTCTTCAAGTCGCCTCTAGAGGACTTCAAAAAAGCGATCACCCAGGCCAGTCTCGAAGACCGCGTAAGGTACCTCGCCCACGGTGAGACCTACGAATTCGAGGTGCCCGAGAGCCGGGGGTAGCGAGAGGCGCATTGATCCGAAACGTCACCGGAGAGGCACGGTTTGAACCACGAGAATGAGCGCCACGGGCGAGAGGATGAGGGGCGCATGAGCGACGAGTCGGGGATCATAGTCTTCGGCGGCAACGGGTGCTCGGGGAGGGGGTGCCTGTTCTGGATAATCGTCAGCATTGTACTGAGCGTGACCCTGACCTTGCTCCTCAACCTCGCCGTCTACCTGTTCTAGTATTCTTTCCTCCGGACCTTGAGGTCCCGGTCCGCTATGCTTCGTTGAGCGTCTTCTCACCCTCGTTCTTGCCTTCGGGGGCGTGATCTTCTATTACCTGGTTTATCTGGGCGCCGACGAGCAGGATGAACGACGTGTAGTAGATGTAGAGCATCAGGATAATGATGCCCGCGAAAGATCCAAAGGTCTTGTTGAAGGAAGCGGAGCCGAAGCTCTCGACGTAGAGTCGGAAGAGTAGCGAGAAGACGAGCCACATTACGACCGCTATGATCGTGCCAGGGCTAACGAACCTGAAACGCTGCTCAACATCCGGGGCAAAGTAGTAGACGAGGGCGAAAGCCAAGAGGACTACACCAAGCAGGACCGGCCACTTCGCGATGTTCCACACTAGCTCGAAGAGGAAGCCCAGGCCCACGGTGTTGGCGATAGCCCCCCCGATCTCGGGCCCGAAGACGACGAGCACGAGCGCGGAGAGGAGGAGAACGGCCACACCCAGAGAGAGGAAGATGGAGAGCCCGTACACTTTCCAGAACGGCCGGTCTTCCTCGACCTCGTACATGACGTTCATCGCCTCCATGATAGAGCGAAACGCCCCCGAAACGCCCCACAGGGCGAGGAGGATAGAGACTATGGCGCCCACGGTAAACGCGCCCTGAGCCTGACTCCCGGCGATGTCGACGAGTTGGCCTTCGATCAGGCTATACGCTGCCTCGGGCAGGACGGCTCGGGCCTGATCGAGGAGGTTGGTAAGGAGGTCCGGCGCCCCGAAGAGCCCGAGCAAGGAGAGCAGGAACACGAAGAGCGGAAAGAGCGCGAAGAGCCCCTTGTACGTCAGGTTGCCTGCAAAAGCGGCGAGGTGATCCTCCCCTATCTCCTTTGCCAACCGCTTGAAGAACTCCACGAGCCCGAGACGCCTGCGCGTCAGCGGGATCGGAACCTCGTTGCCGGTCTGCTCGGCCTTGTCCACCAACTTCTTGCCCGGTATCTTATCCATCTATCCTCCTCAAAGTACGTCTCGTAGAGAGCTTCGTCAACGGGATTTTATACCCGCGTCCACAACTGGCACCCGTCGCATGGTACTAATTTGCTCTCGCGGGGAACCTCTGTACAGTTGCTGAGCTACACGATAGGAGGAGCGGTTGGCGGCGGTTAGTGTTCTGATCCCAACCTACGAACGACCCGAGGCCCTGGTGATGACGCTCTCCGGGGTCGCCTCGCAGACGGTGGCGAACCTCCAGGTCGTGATTTCGAGCCAGGGCCGCCACAGGCCGGAGGATTCCCCGGTAGCGCGAGCCATGGCGCGCGTGATCGAGGCTCGCGGCGGCTCCGTCGAGTGGCACCACCGCGAGCCGCGTGGCATCGCCGAGCAACGCCACTTCCTCCTGGACCGCGCGGAGGCTAACCATGCCCTCTTCCTCGACGACGACATCTTCATGGAGCCCTCGGTGATCGAACGCCTCCTCTCCGTACTGCAGACCGAAGACTGCGGCTTCGCTGGCGCCTTCCCTGCCGGCCTCACCTTCGTGGACGACGTGCGTCCCGACCAGCAGAACATCGAGCTCTGGGAAGGTCCCGTACGACCGGAGGTGGTAGAGGTCGAAGGGGCAGGCTGGGAACGGTGGCACCTCCACCGCGCCGCCAACCTTTACCACGTCGCCCAAAAGCTCGTCCTTTCGCCTGGAGAGTTCCTGCGCTACAAGGTGGCCTGGGTCGGCTCGTGCGTTCTCTACGACCGGAAGAAGCTACTAGAGGTCGGAGGCTTCTCGTTCTGGAAGGAGTTGCCACGCTACCACAAGGCCGAGGACATCGTCGTCCAGAACCTGCTCATGCGCCGCTTCGGCGGCTGCGGCGTCGTTCCCTCGGGCACCTACCACGCCGAGATCGAGACGACCACCTTCTCCCCGGAGGGCACGGTCGAGGCCGACGCCGTCGACCTCCTGCCCGGGCTCGTCGAGCGGTACGTCGGTTAGCTGTCGGGCATCGGCTCTTTGCTGAGAGCCGGTTGCTACGATGGCTTGCGTGCCGCGAGCCTCTCGACGAGGCCCCACTTCGAGCGTTCGAGATGCTCGACGACGAGTCCCGCGTCTTGAACGTGACGCAAGGGTTCTCGTAGAAGATGGTCGTGCCCGAGGAGGACGGTGAGGGGGTTGAGGACGCGCTGCAGGATGCGCACTGGCAGGAGGGGGCTCCGAACGTGCTCCAGCAGGAGCAGGCGTCCGCCGGGACGCAGAACCCTCACGGCCTCGATCACGGCCCGCCTGTCGTCGGGGATGGTACACAGCGCGAGCGTGGCTACCACGGTATCGAAGGAGGCATCAGGAAAAGGGAGGTCCTGAGCGTCGCCCACGCGCAGGTCGGCCTCGGCGCCGAGGTTTCGTGCGCGGTGGCGCGCGATCTCTAGCATCTCCGGGCTCAACTCGACCAACGTAAGGCGTACCTGTACCGGGTAAAAGAGAAGGTTCCGACCGGTGCCGGCGGCGATCTCTAGAACCTCCCCGCGAGCTCGCGAGCAGACCCACTCGCGGCCTCCGCCGAAGAACGCCCTCTCGGCCCACGCGATGATCCGATCGTAGCTCTCTGCGCTCCGGTCGTAGTGCCGCCGGACACGCTCTGTCTGCCCGCCAGGATCTCTCATCGAAAGCCGCCCTTTTCGTCACTCATGCCGGTTATAACGCTACCGCAGCCGGATGGGACTCTCCTTCACGAGGCGGAGCCGGCTACCCAGGGCTCCGAAACTAGTCCGCTCGCTTCCCCGGCACGCCCAAACTCCTCCGCACGTTCGTTCTTCTGAGGTCGTCGCCCAGACTTCAACGCTCGAACCGCGTTACGAGCGAGCGGTCGACCTCCGCCACAGAACGGCGACCGGAGAGGGCGAGTTCCAGGTCTACGTCGGCGATCAGGTTGCGTACGACCTGTCTGGCTCCGGCCTCTCCGCCGACGGCGAGCC
>CADCVG010000058.1 GCA_902806075.1 uncultured Rubrobacteraceae bacterium | reverse complement strand
GGGTTGAGCTGCGGAATCCATAATGCCCCATCGTGCTCGCCACGCTCGCCGATGTCCACCGCCGACGCCGATCCGTGGCCCTTCGGGTTAAAAGACAAGCTTAGCTTGCGTTTTAACTCCGCTGGTGGCAAAGGATGCGGCAGGCTCTCGGTGGGTGCATGATGGTCGCATCATGGAACCTCCCGATGCTCTTCGCGCCTTTCGTCGCTCGTTCTACGAATGCCTCCACCGCAGGGGAGACGCTCTCTTCGAGCTCGACGACGCCATCCTCGCTGCAGACGGCGCCGCCCCTTCCCCCGTCCACCTGAGCCTTGAGGCATCACATCGTCGCGGCTGGGGCAGCCTCTACGCCGCCTTGAATCGCGGACGGATCGACGACGAAGCCATACGCAAGCTCCTGGCCCGCCATCCGCTCGCCGGCACCGAAGGGGAGGTGCCCGTCTTTGCCGTGGACACGAGCGTGTGGCCTCGCTGCGACGCCGAGACGAGTCCCCAGCGTGGCTATTACTACCATCCGTCCCGCCACTCCGCCGGCCAGCCCATCGTCGCCGGGTGGGCCTACCAGTTCGTCGCACAACTCAACTTCGTGCGCGAGAGCTGGACCGCCCCGATGGACGTAGAGCGCGTCCGGCCTACCCAAGACGCCAACGTGGTCGCCGCCGAGCAGGTCGGGGCTTTGCTGGGTCGGCTCGAAGGAGGAGAAGTTTCTATCCCCCTGTTCGTCTTCGACGCGGGCTACGACCCCGTCAAATTGCAGTTAGCTTTGGAGGGGAGCGCGTGCCAAATCCTCGTCCGCTTGCGGGCGGGACGTCGCTTCTACGGTGACCCTGGCCTCTGCGATCCGCCCGCACACATCGGACGTCCCCGTCGCCACGGGCCGAAGATGAAGTGCAATGACCCGAGCACCTGGCCAGAGCCTTCCGCCGAGCACGCGTGCGAGGACGCCGGTTACGGATTTGTGCGCATGCGGGCTTGGGCCGAGCTGCACCCGAAGGTCCAGAACCACGAGGGGCGGGGCAGTCGGGGACCCTTGCCCATCGTGGTCGGCACACTCATCCTGCTCGAGGTCGAGAGGTTGCCCCGCGGCGAGCGTCGGCGGGAACCGAGGGTTTTGTGGCTGTGGTGGCACGGGCCGGAGGGGACGACGCCGGATCTGGATCTCATCTGGCGCTCTTACGTGAGGCGCTTTGACCTGGAGCACACCTTCCGTTTCCTCAAGCAGAGCATGGGATGGACAACCCTTCGCGTGCGCCACCCCGAGCGAGCCGACCGGTGGACGTGGCTGGTGGTAACCGCTTTTGCCCAGCTGAGACTGGCGCGGGCGTGCGTTGCTGACCTGCGGCTGCCGTGGGAGCGTCGCTATGATGAAGGTCGGCTGACGCCTGTGCGGGTCCACCGGGTAGTTTCGGCGTTTTTGGCGCACCTGGGCACGCCCGCCAAGGCACCGAAACCCTGTGGTAGGTCGCCCGGGAGGCCCAAAGGCCGCCTCTCTGGCCGAGCGAAACGCTACCCGGCGATCAAAAAGGCTGCCTGAGTCCGCGAAGAGGGCGAACGCGAGGGGTTTTGCGATGGACATAAAGCTCATCGCAAAACCCCTCGTGCTTAAAACGCAAGCTAAGTTGCCCCCTATTGAGGTAGCAAATATCCTCCCGGTTCGAAGGCCCCTACAACCTTCTCGAATCGGGAGGACGACATGGACGATACCATAACTACCATCTACTGCTTGTGTGACGACTTCTTGAAGGCCATGCGCCGCTTCGACGAGCCCCAGGTTAGGCTCACAACCGCCGAAGTAATGAGCGTTCCCTTGGTAGCCTCAACCTTCTTCGCCGCAACATCGACAAGACCCGCCGGTTCCTCAAAGAGTACGGTTACATGCCAACGATGATCAGCAAGGGCCGCTTCAACCATCGGCTGCACGGGATCGATCCCGCCCCGTGGCAAGGGCTCTTTTCGTTGTTGGCCGAGTTCTTCAAGAGGAGCAACTCCGAAGAGCGAACCTACGCGATGGACTCTTTTCCGGTGGTGGCGTGCGAGAACATCCGCATCCGGCGTTGCCGCCTTTATCCGCAGACAGAACACGGAGGAGCGTTTCGGGGTTACGTTTCGAGCAAGCGGAGCTATTTCTACGGTTTGCGGGTGCATCTGGTGGTCACGGGGTCGGGCGAGCCGGTGGAGTTCTCCATAGCCGCGGGTTCGGAAGCCGACGTTAGGGTGTTCAAAGACCTTGAGCTAGATTTGCCGGAGGGCTCCATCATCTGCGCGGACAAAGCCTACACCGACTACCACTACGAAGACCTGCTCAAAGAAGCGGCGGGCTTACGACCAAAAGCGCAACGCAGGAAGAACTCCAAGCGGCCTATGGTGGCGTGGGAGGAGTTTTTGAGCAATCGGATCCGCAAGTATATAGAGACGGTGTTCAGCGGGATAACCGCTCTGTTTCCAAAGAAGATTCACGCGGTCACTTCGCGAGGCTTCGGGCTGAAGATCGTCTGGTTCGTGCTAGCCTTCTCTATTCAGTGCCTGTAGGGGGCAACTTGGGTTTAGTAGTATAGCCAAAACAGCAAACTGCGGCTTTATTACAAGACCAACGCCGGCTTCGGAGGCTGCGGCAGTCAGGGCGTCCGCGAGACCGGTTCCGTGGCTCCGTCCATAGTCATTGACCAGAGCAGGAGGCTAACTAGTCTTTAACGGCTCATAATGGAGCATGAGAAGCTGGCTAATCTACACAGCAAAACTACGTTAGTGGATCTTCTGAAGGCAGCTTTGCTTGTTAGCACTGATAACGATCTCGAATACGTTGATCATAGTATCTGCCTTTAGATCCGGCGCCGAGAAAGCCGTCAAATACATGCTGAAGCACACGACAGAATGTATAGGTACGTCCCTGCTTGAATCGAATCTGCATTTGCATCGTGCTTGAATCATACCCAACCGCACTGATTGCAGAAGAACTTACTGAGATCATTCGCATACTTGAACATCTCTAGTTCGTTGTTATAGGAATTCACTCCGTTTATGCAATGCCTCGAAGTCTGGCAGATCGGCGCGATCTTTCCGCATGCCCCGCGCGCCGCGAAACAACTCTAGTCGGTTTCCCTCCCCGTACCGGGCGATGAAGCCATCCACGGCTTCACGGATCAACTCGCTCTCCGTACGCCCGGTGCGGCCAGCTATGGCCACTAGTGCCCTGCGCTCCTCTTTGGTCAGGTAGATCTGCATCCTTATCACGGGAAAGCCTCCACTCTTTGGTAGATCTAGCCCGCTTGCTCCAACCGCTCCGAGATCCACTGGTTCAGGCTCTTACCTTCTTGTCTGGCACGTGTGTACACTTCGCGGTGCAGGTGCGGCGACAGCCGGAGCATGAACCGCCCCGAGAACGGTTTGTCGGGCTCTTCGCCGCGCTCCTCGCAGAACTCCAGGTAGTCGTCCACCGAGTCCCGGAACGCCCCCTCTAGCTCCTCGACACTCGTACCCTGGAAGGTGACAACGTCTCGCAGGTCGATCACCTCACCATGGAACAACCTCGCCTCATCGTCGAACTCGACGCGGCCCGTATAACCTTTGTACTGCAACATGGCTCTACTCCTCCGGCTCGAACCCGGCTTCCGCCAAGAACCTCCGCACTGACCTGAGCGCTCCCTTGTCGGTCTCTTTCTGTGGGTGCGGACGATGGAATACCGCTCGCACGTCGCTCAAGTAGACACGAACCCGCGAACCTCGCCCTTCGCTCACCTCCGCCCCCAAAGCCCCGAATAACCTCTCCACGTCGGTCCAGGCCACGTCCGAGCGCACCGGATCTTCGAAGACGGTTCGAAGCGTCTTACGGTGCTTGCTACTGAGCTTCATAGTATCACATTATGACACTGTAAATGGAGTGGTGCATCCACACCCACCGTACCGTTTACGCCTCCGTCGTTTTGTGGCGTCGAGCGGGTTATACAACTTCTTCTCGGACAGATCGGTCTTCTCGTGGGCGACCTCGCGAATGGACTTGCTGGTCTTGTAGGCTTCCATACTAGCGGTCATACGGCACCATAACTTCAGAGACCATAGGGAAGTCGAAAGTCTACAAGTCGTGTGTTCGCCTAGCCGAGGGTGAAGGGGTCGCGCGTCTCGCCCGAGAGCTCGACCCACACGGTCTTGACCTGGGTATACTCCTTGAGGGACTCCAGCCCGTTCTCCCGGCCTATACCACTCTGTTTGTAGCCGCCGAACGGTGCTGTGAAGGAGACCGCCCGGTAGGCGTTGATCCAGACCGTGCCGGCCTTTAGGGCGTGGGCCACCCGGTGTGCTCGCTGGACGTCCTTGGTCCAGACGGCCGCCCCCAGGCCGTAGGGCGTGTCGTTGGCCTGCCGGATTATCTCTTCCTCGGAACTAGCGGGAATCACGGAGAGGACGGGGCCAAAGATCTCCTCCCGAGCCACCGTCATCTCGTTGTCTACGTTGGTGAGGATCGTCGGCTGCATGAAGAAGCCGTCTTGAAGCTCTGGAGCCTCGGGGGGTTTGCCGCCGTACTTGAGCTGAGCCCCCTCTTCCTGGCCGGTGTTGATGTAGCCCTGGACCTTATCGAGTTGCTCCTTGAAGGCTATCGGCCCCATCTCCGTCTCCTCGTCCAATGGGTCGCCGAGCTTGATGGAGTTTGCCTTCTCGGTCAGCCTCTCGACCAGCTCGTCGTGGAGGCTCTCCTGCACGATAAGCCTGGAGCCCGCCATACATGTCTGGCCGGTGGCCGCGAAGATGCCGGCGACGACCCCGTTCGCGGCGGCCTCCATGTCGGCGTCCTCGAAGACGATGTTGGGGGACTTTCCGCCTAGCTCGAGGGTGACCTTGGCGAGATGGTCGGCGGCGTCTTTCATAACCTGCTTGCCGGTCTCCGTCGAGCCGGTAAAGGCTACCTTGTCGACGCCCGGGTGACGGACCAGGGGAGCCCCCGTGGTAGAGCCGTAGCCGGTGATGACGTTGAAGACGCCCGGCGGGAAGCCCGCCTCCTCGAAGAGCTTGGCGAACTCAAAGGTCGAGGCAGGGGTCTGCTCGGCCGTCTTCGCCACGAAGGTGCAACCGGCGGCCAGAGCCGGCGCCAACTTCCAGGTGAGCAGGAGGAGCGGGGAGTTCCACGGCACGATCGCGCCTACCACCCCGATCGGCTCCCTCCTCGTGTAGACGAAGAAGTTGGAGTTATGAGAAGGGATGGTCTCGCCCTGGATCTTATCGGCCGCCCCGGCGAAGTAGTAGTACCACTCCGGCAGAGCGTTGAGCTGGCCGCCCATCTCCCTAATGAGCTTGCCGTTGTCCGTGCTCTCGACGACGGCGATATCGTCCGCGTTCTCGGCGATAAGTTCGGCCAGGCGGCGCATCAGGCGCGCCCTCTCGGTGCCAGTCATCTTCCCCCACGGCCCCTCGTCAAAAGCCTCGCGAGCGGCCCGCACCGCCCGGTCTACGTCCTCTTCACCCGCCTCGGGCACGCGGGCCCACGCCCTGCCGGTGTACGGGTTGATGGTCTCGAAGGTCTTGCCGGATTGGGCGTCGACCCACTCGCCGCCTATGAGCATCTTGTACTCGCGGACCTCGTCGGACTTCGGCCTCTCGATCAGTTGACCCTGCATCTGCTTCTACTCCTTCCATGTACTTATTCGTCGCCCCACCATATAAGCCTATTCCGTTGTTACTCATGCTTCAAGACCTATCGCTATCTGCGAAGCAACCGGCCCGAGTCTGCATCCTGCGCCGAGGCTAACGCGAGGCCCGAACCTCCTCGTCCTCGAAACGCTCTTCGAGGTCCTGGATCTCCGGCAGCCCGATAAAGTCAGTGAACTCCTCAAACGGCAACAGCCTATCCTCCATGATCGAGATAGGGCTGCCGTCGGTGTGGATCCTGGCGAGAGCCTCCCGGATGGAACGGGTAGCCGCGAGCATCGTACTCAAAGGGAAGATGATCATGCGGAACCCCAGCTCTTTGAGGCGCTCCAGCGGGACGGGCGGGGTCTCGCCGCCTTCGAGCCAGTTGAAGAGCAGCGGCACCTCCGGGAAGGTCTCCGCAACGGCGGCTACCTCCTCCTCGCTCTGGGGCGCCTCCACGAAGAGCATGTCGGCCCCAGCGTCCCGGTAGAGCCGAGCCCTTTCGAGCGCCCCGTCCATGCCCTCGACGGCGCGGGCGTCGGTGCGAGCAATGATCACAAACTCCTCCGAGTGCCGGGCCTCCACTGCCGCACGCACCTTCTCGACCATCTCCGAGGCGGAGATGACCTCCTTGCCCTCCATGTGGCCGCACTTCTTGGGCATCACCTGGTCCTCTATGTGGATAGCAGAGACTCCCGCAGCCTCGTACTCCTTCACGATCCGGATGACGTTGATAGGGTTTCCGTAGCCGTTGTCGGCGTCGGCGATGACCGGAACCTCGACGGCCTGGACGATGCGCCGGACGTTGTCGACCATCTCGCTAAAGGTCAGAAGCCCGATGTCGGGGCGGCCCAGGAGCGAGGCAGAGGTACCGAAGCCCGTCATGTACACCGCCTCGAACCCCGCCTGCTCGACGAGCCGGGCCGAGAGGGCGTCGTAGGCGCCGGGGGCCAGAACGGGCTCGGGTCTCGAAAGTAGCTCCCTGAGCCTCCCCGCACCCGCATTGCGTTGTATGAGATCCGCCAAAACAAGCTCCTTTCTCTTTACCGACCTCGAGCAGGGCCACCCGGCCGGAACTCCCCTCCCTCTTCGCAGCTTCGCAGAAGGCCAGCGTCGCCGATGAGCCGGCGAAACCACTGCCGACGACTATCAAGTCCTAATCAGACATCTTCCTCTCTTTTCCCCTTCGGAGCTTTTCCCCGGCTCCAAACTTGCGACGTATCCGGGGAAGTACGTACGCACAAATCTGCCCTGTCAACTACGTCTTCTACCACCTCACAGGTATCTGTTCCCACGCTGACGGGTCCTAACCCTGGCGTAGAGTAGCGATGGTTTCGGGATCGAAGCCAAGCTCCTCAAGGATGGCGTCGGTGTGCTGGCCTACCTCGGGGATTGGCTTCATCTGGTTCTCCCAGTTATCTGAGGTCACCGGGGGTATCAGGGCCCGCAGGGGGCCCACCGGAGAATCTACCTCGCGCCAGCGGTCGCGTGCTTCGAGCTGCGGGTGGTCGAGGAAGTCATCGACGTTCCTCATCCGGGCGTTGGCTATCTGTGCTTCCTCCAGGCGCTCTATAGCCTCCTCGCCGGAGAGGCCCCCGAAGACGGCTTCGATCTCCTCGTCGAGGGCGTCCTGGTTCTTCACCCGGTTGGAGTTGGTGTCGAACCGCTCGTCGCTCGCCAGTTCGGGACGATCCAGGACGACGTTGCAGAACTTCTCCCACTCCCGCTCGTTCTGGATGCCTATAAACACGACCTCCCCATCACCGCACTCGAAAGGTCCGTAGGGGGCGATGGAGGCGTGGCGGGCGCCGCTCCTTCCTGGCTGCTCGCCGCCATAGAGGGTGAAGTACGCCGGGAAGCCCATCCACTCCCCCAGGGCCTCGAAGAGCGAGACCTCCAGAGCCGCGCCCTCTCCAGTCCTCTCCCGGTGCAAAAGGGCCGAGAGGATACCCGAGTAGGCGTACATCCCGCAGGCGATGTCCGCCGCCGAGATACCCACCTTCGAAGGGGTTTCGGGGGTGCCGGTGATCGAGACGAGACCCGTCTCGCACTGCACCAAAAGGTCGTAGGCTTTCTTGTCCCGGTAAGGACCGGAGGAGCCGTAGCCCGAGACGTTGCAGACTATCAGGCGCGGGTGCTTCTCCCGCAGGGTATCCGTTCCAAGGCCCAGGCGCTCGGCGGCGCCCGGTGCCAGGTTCTGCGTAAACACGTCGGCCCTGGCGATAAGGAGATCCAGGGCCTCCTTGGCCCCTTCCTGCTTGAGGTCGAGCGCGAGCGACTCCTTGGAGCGGTTGAGCCAGACGAAGTGGCTGGAGAGGCCCTTGACGGTCTCGTCGTAGGAGCGGGCGAAATCCCCTACCCCCGGGCGTTCTATCTTGATCACACGCGCCCCCAAGTCGGCGAGCTGGCGGGTGGCGAACGGGGTGGCGACGGCCTGCTCTAAAGAGACTACCGTTATCCCTTCGAGGGGCATCATCAGAACGACCTCGGCAGGTCGAGGACGTGCTCGGCTATGTAGGAGAGGATGAGGTTGGTCGAGATCGGGGCGACCTGGTAGAGGCGCGTCTCGCGGAACTTCCTCTCCACGTCGTACTCGGCATCTACCCCATATCCTCCGAAGGTTTGCATGGCGACGTTCGCCGCCTCCCAACTCGCGTCCGCTGCCAGGAGCTTCGCCATGTTCGCCTCCGCCCCGCACTTCTCACCGTTGTCGAAGAGGCCCGCGGCTTTCTGCACCATCAGGTTTGCGGCCTCAAGGTGAGCGTACACCTCCGCGATGGGGAACTGAATACCCTGGTTCTGGCCGATCTTCCGCCCGAAGACCTCGCGCTCGTTCGCCCGCTGGGTAGCGCGATCTATGAAGAAGCGTCCGTCACCGATGCATTCGGCGGCGATGAGGATGCGTTCGGCGTTCATGCCGTCCATGATGTAGCGTAAGCCTTCGCCTTCCTCGCCGATGAGGTTCTCCGCCGGCACCTCGACGTCCTCGAACTCGAGCTTGTTGGTGAAGTTGTTCATCATCACCCGGCGTCTCTCGACCTTCAGGTTCTTGTCGATGATGGGCCTCAGGTCCACGATAAAGACGGAGAGACCACGCGAGCGCTTCTCGACCTCTTCCAGCGGCGTAGTGCGGGCTAGAAGTATCATCAGGTCCGAGTACTGCACCCTGGAGATGTACATCTTGTGGCCGTTCACGACGTACTTGTCCCTGCGCTTCTCGGCGAACGTGGAGATCGAAGTCGTGTCCGTCCCGGCCTCCGGCTCGGTGACGCCGAAGGCCTGCAAGCGCAGCTCGCCACTCGCTATCTTGGGCAGGTACTCTCTCTTCTGCTCCTCGGAGCCGTGTCGAAGGAGCGTGCCCATGGTGTACATCTGGGCGTGGGCAGGGTTCGCGTTCGCGCCTGAGCGATTGGCTTCCTCGAGA